>NZ_CP085041.1:1012725-1350300 GCF_022026155.1 Dissulfurimicrobium hydrothermale
AACGAGCGAGTCGAGGTGGATAACCAATGATCGTGCGCGTAGTGCAGGGCATGGTCTTCGTGCCATAAGCGATGCGATACTCGTGGGTATTGGGACCGTTGCTGCTGATGATCCCAGGCTTACGGTAAGGATAAGCGGCAAGACGGCCAGGTGTCCGGTAAGGTTTGTACTGGACAGTGGCCTTAGGATTGACCTTGGAAGTAGGGTGCTGAATCAGCCCGGTTTGACGGTGGTGGTCGGTGCGGAAGGGCGTGCCAGTTCCGAGAAGAAAAAGGCCCTTGAAGAAATAGGTGCAGAGGTCTGGCTGATGCCCTCTAATAGATGTGGAAGGCCTGATATAGGTGCAGTTCTTAAAAAGATGGGGGAGATGGGCCTTCAGTCAGTATTGATTGAGGGTGGGGCTGCGATCCATGGCGCATTTTGGGACAAGGGCCTGATTGATGAGGCATTTTTCTTTTATGCGCCGATCATAATTGGAGGCGAGGATGCATATCCTGCTATAGGCGGCAGTGGCGTAAGCCGTCTTGATGCAGCCCCTAGGTTGAAATTTATAACGCATCGTAGATTTGAAGACAATTGGCTTGTCCATGGCCTTGTTACGGAACTCGACAGGTTTTGGAGGCGTAAGTGTTCACGGGCATAGTCGAAGGTTTGGGGCGGGTGAAGGCCGTGTCGCCGAAAGGGAACGGTTTGGTCTTTGCGATCGAGCCCAATTTCGAACTTGATGATCCAAGGGAGGGTGAGAGTATAGCAGTAAACGGCGTCTGTCTAACGGCCCTTGGGGTTTCGTCCGGCATGTTCAGTGCTGATGTCTCGCCTGAAACCCTCTCCAGATCCAATCTCGGCGATTTGAGACCGGGGGACATGGTGAATTTAGAGCGTGCCGTTAGGTTCTCTGACAGGCTTGGTGGGCACTTGGTGAGCGGTCACATAGATGGTGTCGGGCGCGTGATAGAAAAGAGATCCATTGGGGGCTTTGTCATATTTACAGTGGCCGTGCCCAATGGTTTCGACAGATACATCATAGAAAAGGGTTCCATAGCTGTGGATGGCGTCAGCTTGACTGTAAACGGTTGTTCGAATGGCGTCTTTTCAGTCTCTGTCATCCCTCATACAGCCCGTATAACTACGCTCGGACGGCGGAGGACAGGGGAAAAGGTCAATATTGAGCTTGATCTCGTTGGGAAGTATATTGAAAAATTGCTTGTGCCTGTGGACCGTGACCGCGATAAAAAAGGGGGTGCAGGGCTGGATCAAGCGTTTCTCGCCCGTTACGGTTTTATATAAAAAGGCGTTGTTTTTGTTTGAATTTGTTTGAAGAGGTGGATCGAATATGGCGGTATCTCCAATTGAAGAGGTATTGGAAGATATAAGGGAAGGTAAGATGGTCATCCTCGTTGATGATGAAGATCGTGAAAACGAAGGGGACCTTGCCATGGCTGCGGAGAAGGTCACACCAGAGGCCATAAATTTCATGGCTAAGTATGGAAGAGGACTTATATGTCTGGCGCTTACCGCTGACAAGGTCGAAGCCCTTAAGTTGCCCATGATGGTTGCAAACAATACCGCCAAATATGGCACGGCCTTTACGGTATCCATCGAGGCAGCAAGAGGCGTTACAACCGGCATTTCCGCCTATGATAGGGCCACCACTATATTGACGGCCATAAAAGACGATGCAAAACCTGAGGATCTGGTCACGCCGGGTCATGTTTTTCCACTTAAGGCGAGGGATGGCGGTGTCCTTGTGAGGGCTGGACAAACCGAGGGCTCGGTGGATCTGGCCAGGCTTGCAGGTCTAAAGCCTGCAGGCGTCATATGCGAAATAATGAGGGATGACGGCGATATGGCGCGGATGCCCGACCTCGACGTCTTTGCTAGGGAGCACGGCCTCAAGATAGCCACGATAGCGGATCTGATTGCATATCGCCTCCATACCGAGAGTTTTGTAAAGAGGGAGGTAGAGACCAAGCTTCCGTCTAGATTCGGTGGAGAGTGGAGGCTTATCGCATACAGCAGCCTTCTGGACCAAAAGCACCACCTGGCGCTCGTGCTAGGCAACGATGAGATAGGCCAGGATGAAGAGATTATGGTGCGCGTCCATTCGGAGTGTCTGACCGGCGACGTTTTTGGCTCATTGAGATGCGATTGCGGTCCGCAGCTGCAAACCGCTATGAGCAGGATCGCCAAAGAGGGCCGCGGCGTAGTCCTCTATATGAGACAGGAGGGCCGCGGCATAGGGCTTATTAACAAACTTAAGGCCTATTGCCTTCAGGACCAAGGCAGAGATACTGTCGAGGCCAATTATGAACTTGGATTCAAGGCGGATTTAAGGGATTATGGCATTGGGGCGCAGATATTGAGGGATCTTGGGGTTAGGCGCATGAGATTGATGACCAATAATCCTAAAAAGATCGTCGGGCTTGAGGGTTATGGGTTAAAGGTGGTTGAGAGGGTTCCCATCGAGATAGCCCCGCAAGAGGAAAACATCAATTACCTAAAGTGCAAGAAAGAGAAGATGGGTCATCTTCTCAGGGTCGAATAATTTAAGGAGGGGACGATGTCGGTAAAGACATATGAGGGGCATCTCGATGCCAGCGGTATGCATATTGGGATCGTAGTGGCAAGATTCAACGAGTTCATATCAAGCAAGCTCCTGAGCGGTGCCGTTGATGCCCTTGTAAGGCATGGGGCGCGTGAAGACGATATAGAGATCGCTTGGGTGCCAGGGGCATTCGAGATACCGCTTGCAGCGAAGATGTTTGCTGCAAGCGGTCGCTGTGACGGGGTTTTGTGTCTTGGCTGCATAATAAGGGGGGCGACGCCGCATTTTGAATATGTGGCTGCCGAGGCCTCGAAAGGTGTGGCCCAAGTGGCGCTTCAGTCTGATTGTCCGATAGGATTTGGGATACTTACTACAGATAGTATCGAGCAGGCCATTGAGAGGGCTGGCACTAAGTCGGGCAACAAGGGCTGGGATTCGGCGTTGGCGGTGATAGAAATGGTGAATCTCCTGAGGGGGTTTGGCGTATAGATGTCAAGTAGGAGACTGGGCAGGGAGATCGCCCTCCAGTTGCTCTATCAGGCGGAATGGGATCCTTCAAAAGATGGGCGGGAGCTTATAGATGAATACAGAGATGGCCTGTCGGCCAAGACCTTCGAGAAAGATGATGTGGCGCTCTCCTTTGCCGAAGATCTCATAACAGGGATATTTGAACACAGGCGCGAGTTAGACAACTTTATATCAAAAAAGGCCAAGGGCTGGAGGTTCGACCGCATTGCCCTGGTTGACAGGAACATCCTGAGGCTTGGGGTATTCGAGCTTTGCTATTGCAGGGATATACCCCCTAAAGTGGCTATAAATGAGGCAGTGGAGCTTGCAAAGAGGTTTGGAAGCGACGACTCCGCTGCGTTTATAAACGGTATACTTGATGCGATCTTGAAAGAGATAGACGGAATAGGACAGGGGAGAGATGGAATTTAAATACGCATTTGAGGAGATCGAAAGGCGGTGGCAGGAAGAGTGGGAGATAAAAAGACTTTTTCGCACGCCCGACCACGATCCAAGGCCGAGATATTATTGCCTTGAGATGTTTCCATATCCATCCGGACGCATACATATGGGTCATGTCCGGAATTATACTATTGGGGATGTGATCGCCCGCTATAAACGCATGCAGGGATTTAACGTCCTTCACCCTATGGGTTGGGACGCCTTCGGGCTGCCTGCTGAGAATGCGGCCATCAAGCATGGGATACATCCTGCCAACTGGACATACGAGAATATCGATTACATGAGACGCCAACTTAAACGTCTCGGTCTCTCTTATGACTGGTCCAGAGAGATCGCCACCTGCGATCCCCGATATTACCGCTGGGAGCAGCTCTTTTTTCTTGAAATGTTCGAACGCGGCCTAGTTTATCGCAAAAAATCAAAAGTCAACTGGTGTGACGGCTGTCAGACCGTCCTTGCCAACGAGCAGGTTGAAGATGGAAGCTGTTGGAGGTGCGGCAGTCAAGTTGTCGAAAAGGAGCTCGAGGGTTGGTTTTTTAAGATAACGGCCTATGCGGAGGAGCTTCTAAAGGATTGCAATAAACTTGCCGGCTGGCCTGAAAAGGTCCTGACAATGCAAAGAAATTGGATCGGAAGGAGTGAGGGTGTCGAGATAAGATTTGTGATTGACGGCCTGGATAAAGAGGTCGTCGTCTTTACCACGAGACCTGACACCATCTTTGGCGTCACCTTCTTGAGTATTTCGCCCGAGCATCCGTTGGCCCTTGAGCTGGCTGCCGGGAAGGAGGGTCACGTATCCGCTTTTATCGAGCGTTGGTCAAGAATGCCGCCCAAGGAACGCAGAGAGCTTAAGGAAAAAGATGGCGTCTTTACCGGTGCCTTTGCGCTTCATCCCTTGACGGGCGAGCGGGTCCCTGTTTATGTTGCAAACTTTGTACTAATGGAATACGGCACGGGCGCTGTCATGGCCGTCCCTGCTCATGATCAGAGGGATTTTGAGTTTGCAGGTAAATACGGTCTTCCGATCAAGGTGGTCATACAGCCTGGCAGCCTGTCGCTTAAGCCTGATTTGATGGTGGAGGCATGGGAGGGTGGTGGCAGACTCGTAAATTCGGGCCAATTCGATGGCATGGAGAGCGATGAGGCAAAGGGTGCTATCATAAGGCACCTTGAGAAGAGGGGAGTCGGGCGGAGGAAGGTGACATACAGACTCAGGGACTGGGGTATTTCAAGGCAGCGCTACTGGGGAGCGCCTATACCGATAGTTTATTGCGAAAGGTGTGGGGTCGTGCCTGTTCCAACGGATGAGCTTCCCGTAAGGCTCCCGCTCGATGCGCAGATTAATCCACAGGGTCGCTCGCCTCTTGCCGAGATGGAGTCGTTTTACAAGACCAGATGCCCGAGGTGCAGCGGTGAGGCTAGGCGCGAGACGGATACTATGGATACATTCGTCGAGTCGTCATGGTATTTTGCCAGGTATGTCTGCCCGGATGAAGACAAGAGACCGCTTGACCGTGAACGCGTGGACAGATGGCTTCCGGTTGACCAGTATATAGGCGGGGTCGAGCATGCCATATTGCATCTTCTCTATTCGAGGTTCTTTACAAAGGCTTTGAGAGATCTCGGCTGGCTTTCGGCGGGCGAGCCGTTTAAAAATCTCCTTACCCAAGGGATGGTCCTCAAAGAAGGATCCAAGATGTCCAAATCCAAGGGAAACGTCGTTGATCCCGATGAGATGATAAAGGCCTATGGGGCTGATACCGTGCGCCTTTTTGTCTTATTCGCCGCGCCGCCTGAGAAGGATCTTGAGTGGAGCGATAAGGGTATAGAGGGCTCACATAGGTTTCTAAAACGCCTTTGGTCTCTTGTGACGGATAATATTGAGGCACTCAGGCGGACAAAGGGCGATGCTGCAGCGATCCGCATGGCGGTCGCCGATCTGCCCCAACTAAAAAAGATCAGACAAAAGACCCACGAGACCATTGCAAGGGTGACAGAGGACATAGAGAGGCGTTTTCACTTCAATACGGCCATAAGCGCCGTAATGGAGCTTATAAATGACGTAACGGCATATCTAAACAGGCATGAAGCCGACGGAACGGCCGATGAACAGTCATGGCCTGTTATAAAAGAAGCTGTAGAGGCCGCCATAATCCTCCTTTCTCCGATGACGCCGCACATAAGTGATGAGCTTTGGCGGATGATCGGCCATGAAGGCTATGTGTGTCTTGAATCATGGCCCAGGGTGGACGAAGCGGCCCTCAGGTCCGAGACCATATCCATAGTCGTCCAGGTAAATGGACGGCTGAGAGGTAACATAGAGGTCCACAGAAACGCAGGAGACAAGGCGATCGAGGCTGCAGCCTTGTCCGATCCTGGCGTCATGAGGCACATTGAGGGCAAGGATATAAAAAAGGTCATACATGTCAGGGGCAGACTCGTAAACTTTATAGTGGGTTGATGCCTAAAGGGGAGATGGATTTCGTGGAAAGATGCCGCACGGCCTTAGTATTTTGTCTTGCAGTATTGTTGCCGTTCCTTGTCGTATCCTTGTCTGCTTGCGGCTATCATAGGGTAGAGAGGAGCGAGGCGATCCCTTCCTGGATTAAGACTATATATATAGCGCCATTTTCAAATCACAGTAATGAGCTCCTGCTCGGCCAGTGGGTTACTGATGCATTGAGACGTGAATTTTTGAGAGGCGGCGGGTTGGCCCTTGCCTCCAAAGAAGATGCCGATGTAATATTGGAAGGCGATATAGTTAGGGTAGATACTGCCGGGCTGTCTTTTCTTACATATAGTCAAACTATCGAGAGACAGATAAGCGCTGAATGTTCCCTTAGGATTATAGACAGAAAGACCGGCCAGGTACTCTGGCAGACAACCAATCTGAGGCGCGACGAAGGTTTTTTGGTAGGACAGGAGCCGATGCAGACCGAAGGCTTCAAGGAGGAGGCGTTAAAGGAGCTCAGCCGGTATATGGCTGAGCTCATATATCACAGGGTAACAGACGTATTTTAAAGATCTCTGCAGACTCTGTAGATTCGGTTCGATAGTCATGCGTTCGGTTCATATTTTCAATCTTGTCTGAAGCGGACTCTTTTTTTGGGATCTTTTAAGTGTGTTGGTTGGGTTGGCTCGTTTGCTAATTTGCAGCCTTTTCAAGGGCATTAGTCTTTTTGGTAAGGCGTGATATGAGGCGTGCTGCCTTTCTCCAGTGTATGGCGCCTGTGGATGCGATCTTGTCTATACCTTTTTGTGCGACCCTAAGTTGTCTTTTGATATGCCCTATGTCTTGGGGCTTGGCGGTAGTAAGGGCATTTTCGACGGTTTTTACAAGGTTCTTTACCCTTGTCTTTCTGGCCTTGTTTCTAAGCCTGCGTTTTTCATTCTGGCGCATCCTCTTAAGGGCTGATTTATGGTTTGCCAAATGGACCTCCTTGCAATTTTATTATGTCTTTCTTCTCAAGAAGAGATTTTATTTTATAATATGGTATCGTTTAAGTGTCAATAATGATGGTTATTTCAAGCATGGTGTACGGTTTAATTTATCATTTCATGGTGCCGATATTGGATTCAAGACCGATTAAAGACGCGAGGGATTATTATGGCGGGCACTGCCCCACAGATCGGAAAACTCCTTAAAGACGCAGGTCTAGTGACCGACGCACAGATACAGTTTGCCGTAGCTGAACAGAAGGCGACTGGCGAGAAACTAGGCGAGTGCTTGATAAGGCTCGGCATTGTGAGCGACTCCGATATAGCAAGGGCCTTAGCCGAGCAGAGCGGTCTGTCTTTTATCGATCTCAGGGCGTTTACACCCGATCCGGCCGTGCTCTCGCGCCTTCCGGCCCAAACGGCCAAGCAGAACCTCATACTGCCACTTTTTATCAAAGACAATAATCTGCATATCGCCGTCAGCGACCCCTATGTCTCTACATATGCAGAGATCATCTTTAGGCTTACCGGGTTTCCGGCGGTTGTTCATATAGGCGGAAGGGACGAACTGAAGAAACTTGTTGAACGTTTTTATTATCTCTTGGAGCATCCTGTAGAGGAGGCTATAGAGACCATTGTTACAAGGGCAAGGCTTAATCCAAACGCCGATATAGATATTGCAAGGCTCCTTGACATGCTCTTTTCCGCAGCGATAAGTGTAAGGGCCACAGATGTGCATATAACGCCAAGCAGTATATCTACGCGTGTGATGTTTAGGGTGGATGGCATGATGACATCCGCCTATGTGTTTCCGGCTGTTTTCCACAATAGGCTTGTGACGAACATAAAGGTAAGGGCCGGGATGGATATTGCTGAACAGCGAAAGCCGCAGGACGGCCGTATGTCGTTTGAATTCCTAGGGGACGTCTTTGATATCAGGGTCTCATCGCTTAGGACCAATTTCGGTGAGAACATGGTGCTCCGCATTTTGCCTTCAAGGGGTGGGCAGACCCTTGGTCTTGCCGATCTCGGATTCGAGCCTGGGCAGTTGGCCGTTGTGAGGCAGCTATTTTCTTATCCTTGCGGCATGATATTCTTGGTAGGACCTACCGGGAGTGGAAAGACCACAAGCCTCTATGCGGCGCTCAAGGTGCAGGATGTCATAAGCAAAAACATACTTACAGTTGAAGACCCTATAGAGTATGAATTCATGATGATCAGGCAGACGCAGGTAAACGAAAAGGCTGGTTATGATTTTGCCTCTGCAATCCGCACATTTCTCCGTCAAGACCCCGACGTCATGCTGATAGGCGAGATAAGGGACGAAGAGACCGCTATATTTGCGGTCAGGGCGGCGCTTACAGGTCATCTTGTCCTCTCCACCCTGCATGCCAACAGCGCCATGGGTGCGCTCGCAAGACTCGGCGATCTCGGCATCACTCCTTTTCTGCTGGCAAATTCCCTTGTAGGCATAATCTCTCAGCGTTTGGTAAGGAGGCTGTGCCCTTACTGTAAAGAGGCCTATGTGCCGCCATCTGATATATTGAACCGGTACGGCCTTCCTCCAACTGGAGGGAGTTATTTCAGGCCTGGCGGGTGCAAACAGTGCAGAGGGACCGGTTATCTTGGCAGGACGGTGATTGCCGAGATACTGCCATTTAGTAAGGATATATTGAGGCTGGTGGCAGACGGCGCATCCTTGGGGAAAATAGAGGATCAGGCCAGAAAAGAGGGTTTCAATGATTTGATGCACGCGGCGCTCGTAAAGGTGAAAAATGGGGAGACTAGTTTTGACGAGATAGAGAGGGTGGTGGGTTGATGCCGTATTTTTCATATGAGGCGGTGGACGGTACAGGCGTCGTCGTAAAGGATGAAGGCGAGTTTCCGTCTATTGACAGCCTTTTTGAGGTGCTTCGCGGCAGGGGTCTTGCCCTGATCAAATACCGGCGCAGGCGCTTAAGACTTAAATTTCATTTCGGCGGCTGGATCAAGCGCACGGATCTCGCCGAATTTTTTAGAAACCTCTCACTCCTCATAAGAGGAGGCATCCCTTTAAGGCAGGCCATCGAAGACTTGGCGAAGAGTCCCGGCAACAAGGCCTTTTCCTCGGTCTTGAAGGATATCCTCAGGAGGCTTGATCAGGGACAGCTCCTCTCCGAGGCGATGGATGCGAACCGCCGTTATTTTTCAAGGCTTCTCATCACGCTTGTAAGTATCGGAGAGGAGACGGGCGGGCTGGATCAGACCCTTGAGGATGCAGCCGCTCATCTGGAGAGGGTGGAGGAGATCGTATCAAATACAAAAAGGGCCATGATATATCCGTCTTTTGTCATTGTGGCTATGTTGGGGGCGTTTGCCTTTTGGATGATCTATGTCCTTCCCAAGATATTGGGTCTCTTTAAGGAGATGGGGGTAAAGAAGACCCCGCTCGCCACGATAATTCTTATAAAGACAGTGGAGTTCTTTAACAAATGGTGGCCTGCGGCATTTATACCGCTGATAGCGGGGGTCATAATTTATTTAATAACCAAGAGAAATGAGAGGGTGAAATACCTTTGGGATCTCTTCTGGTCGCGTTTTCCATTGATAGGAAGGATCATCAAGTCCTCGCAGCTTGCATTTTTTTTTGAGTATCTGGCGCTTCTAACATCGGCCGGCATAAATTTTGTAAGGGGTCTCGAGCTTATGGAGGCTTCTATAAACCATCGGGTGATAAGGAATGGTATAAGGGGGATAAAGGCGGGTGTTATGGGCGGAAGGGGCATCTTCGATTCCTTTTCCAAGACTGGCCTCTTTGATCCGTTTGTATTGCGCATGATCTCGGTAGGTGAGCAGACAGGGAACATGCCGGATCAGCTCGTTCTGTTGGCGAAATTTTACCTTTCCAAGGTAAACAAGTTTGTAGAGACCATGTCGAAGGTGATAGAGCCAGCTTTAATCATTTTTGCCGGTTTGATATTTGTAGTTATAGCCCTTGGACTTTTAGGGCCGATATATGATATAATAAGTAAAATTCAGTGATTTCGAGTTAATTAAAAGGAAAATTCGGTATTGCCTTCATATCCTGACTATATAAATTATTTCGGTCTCAAGGATGCGCCTTTTCGGCTCTCTCCCGATCCGAATTTCTTTTTTCCGGCTAGATCTCATCTTGCCGCAAAGGAGGTTTTGAAATTTGCTATAGAAAGGGGCGAGGGTTTTATGGTACTGGTAGGTCCTGCCGGTACCGGTAAAACCTTGACCTTGCGGCTGATTCTTGAGGGGCTGCATCCTGACAAGCTGCCCGTCGTGGTGGTGAGTCCTGCAGTGAATCCCCCAGGCCTGTTAAGGCTCATTTTGGATGAAATGGGGCATCCATATGACGGGGGATCAGATGATCTGGCTTTGTTGCTAAAGCATTTTCAGTCGGCGGTCCTTGATCTTGCCTCAAAGGGAAAGGATCTCCTCATCGTGGTGGATGAGGCCCAAAACCTGCCGGTTGATACGCTTGAACAGCTGCGCTTGCTGTCAAATATAGAGACTGACAGGCGAAAGCTCTTGCAGATACTCCTGATCGGACAGCCTGAGCTGGATTCGATCCTTTATGATCCGAGACTTGGGCAACTCGTTCAGAGGATCGTGGTAAGGGAAGAGCTCAGGCCTTTTACCAGAGAGGAGATGGGGGATTACATAGGTTTCAGGCTTGCAAAGGCCGGGAGGGCCGATATAAGGCTTGATTCAGGGGCACTTTCGCGCCTCTATGCGGCGAGTCAGGGTGTCCCGCGCCTGATAAACAAGATCATGGACAGGGCCCTTCTTATGGCAAGTTCCCACGGCAGGCTTACCATAGGGCCCAAGGACATAAACGCGGCGTGCGAGACAATGCCTATTCCAAGGGCGATCCGACCTAGTTCCAGCTGGGGATCGGGCAAGAAGGTCGTATTTCTGACGTCTGGCGTCTTTCTGCTGATATTTATCGCATGGGCTGCTTTTTTGTTTTTTGGGGGTTTAAGGCCGTGAGGATGACCTGTCCATTTAAGATCCTTGTACAATTGACATGGCTGTGGCCGTCATGCCTTTTTTCGTTCAATGGGCATCCTGCTTACAGGTCATGTCGATGCCGCCTATGGTCCCCTTGCCGGCATGATGATCTCAGCCATACAGAGGAGGCATAGCCATGCGGAGGCCTTTGCTTATCGCGGAGCGCAAGAGCGACGGCGCCTGGGTCTGTCTCGCCGTCTTGAGACGCGGTAGGCGCCCTGTCTTTGGCGGGATAGAGGAGATAAGCGGGGACGCACCGGCAAGATCAGGCGATATAATGTTGGTCTTGCGTTCAAGCCGGACATATATGCTCTATGATACATTCCATCGGACGCAGCGCAGGCTATTTACGCTACAGATAAACGATCGTTTGAGACAGGCCGGGCTTTTGCTTGATGGACATGGTGACATCGTACATTGCGCAAGACCTGTAGGTATGCGTCATGGACAGGTACTTTATTCCATCTTGGGCCTGCCGAAAGAAGACCTTGAACCTTTTCTGTCGCTGGGGTTTAGACAAGGCGTGAGGTTGTATGTGGTAACCCCTGCCATTGCGGCCATTTCGGCGTTCTTGAAGGTCCTTACGCCTGAGCCGGTGCTTGCTGCCTGCTTTTTTGACAGCGGTCTCGAACTAATCGTAGCTCAAAACGGCATCCCGGTCCATCTCCAGTTTGTTCCACCAGCCCCTGAAGGACGCTTTGGCGGGACTATGCTTGCAAATACATTTGATATCGTCCTCCAGACTGTCCGCCGTGTCCATGATGTCGATATAAAAAAGATTGTTATATTGGGGCCAAACAGTCATCTTTGTCCGGAGACAATAGGGGAATATAGCATCTGGGTGCCTGATTGGGGCGCCTTTTTCAATGCCGGCGATCCATCTTTAATACCAAGATATCCAGAGTTGTTTGGAGGTCTATTTATAGACAGGGTCTTTGATTTTGTCCCTGCATTGTGGCGTATTTCGTGGCATACCCAGACAGTATCGCAGTGGGCGGCTGCAGTCGCCGCGGTCGGAGCCGCTGTCTTGTGGGCGGCTGGGCTGTATATTGATAAAGACATAAACGCAAGACTTAGGTTCGAGATGCAAGGGCGTAAAAGGATAGTTGTCCAGGAGAGGGATGTCCTTCAAAAGATGTTGCCTCGGGAACAGGAGAGGGATGCCCTTCAAAGATTTATTAATCTCATGGCCGAATATGAGAGACAGCCAAGACTTGATGCCATGGTGTCAGCGCTGACGCAGGCCATCCCGGAAGGCGTCAGCATCTCAGCACTTGAGATTGAGAGGATGCCGCTCCAGACCCAGGATGGTGTTCCGCGTCGGCCTCAAGTTACACAATCCGGCCCTGCACAGGCTCAAACCCAGGGCGGCGTCTTGCAGACTATGGTGGGGGCAGGTGAAGATGTGCAAGATTTCTTTAAAAGGCCGTTTGATATCAAGATGAGCCTCGTTTCATCAGGAGATTACGGGCAGTGCAGGGATAGGTTCAATGGGATCGTCAGGGCCATCCAGTGCAGCGATCTGTTTGCAATCAGAGGTTCCCATTGGGAATACGACGAGCAGGAAGGCCTTGGTCGGCTTCATTGTCTGTTGTTATGGAAAGGTGGTAGGTCATGAGACAGCATATTCCGACCCCATCTTTCATGACCGTTGTACTGGAGATGGCAGCGGTGATATTTTTTGCTGCATCGGTCTGGTTCATGACCGATGCCATTGCAAAGAAGACAGGGCTTGAGAAGGCCATTCAGGTTATAGCGAATGAAGAGGCATCTATAAATACAATGAAAGGGCGCCTGCAGCTTTTCAAGGCCTTGAAGGCCAAATATATGCCTGCCGCCTCTGCAGGGAATGACACGCCTATCATCTGGGAGCGTGCCGATATTATATGGGATGACATAACTTTTGAAGAGCTCATGCGCAGACTATACGGTCTTTATCTTCACGATCGACCTTTTGTCCTTGAATCCTTTTTTGCTGGACATGAAGACAAAATAAACTATGATGAGTCAGGCGTGCAGGGCCGGCAGCCTACATCTGATGGGCCAAGTCAGGAAACCGGTGGGAAAATGACATTTCGTATAAAGGGATATTTTTTATGCCTGTGCCGTTAGACAAGTTTAAGGACTGGTTGTTGGTTGCAGGGCCTTTGTCGTGTCTTGTAATGCTGAGTCTTTTCGCTATGTTGTCGGGTTATGAGTCAGGAGAGGGGAAAGGTCCCTTTGTCTCGTTTCCGCCGTTGCCTGACATATCCATCAAAGTGCCGCAGGCGGAATCTGTAAAGGGGCGATGCCCAAGTGTCTATGGTCTTGTCGCAGCCGGCCCGTTTGATCCATTTGGGAGACAGGCGCATATAATAGCAACCGGGGCCGGCAAACCCCAGCCCATGCTTGAAGAGCTTGTGCTGAGTCTCGTCGTGGTCACTGATCGTGGGCGTTACTGTCGGGTGAACGGCAGACTCCTCAGAGAGGGAGAGAAATGGGCTGGATTCACTGTTCAAAAGATTGAACAGGGTGGGGCCTGGTTTGATACAGATGCCGGTCGTATATTTCTCAAACCAGGGCAGAAGGAAACCATTGCTCTGAGACCGGAAGATAGCAGTGACGGCATCTCATCTGGCGATCGGCCTGGTGCCAGATCTAAGGCAAGGGGGAGAGGGAGCGCCTGATGAAGAGAAAGACAGTCTCTTTTTATTGCCCGTTGATTGTTTTGATAGCGGCCTTTATGCTTATCGGCGGTTGTGCACTTGGCCCCGGTCTCGAAAAGGGACAACCCGTTGCACATATTGTTCCGGCGACGCAGGATCTTTCCGCCCAGCCGAGCGTCGCTAATGATGTCGCTAATGATAAAGACGGGCCGATCGATCAAGCCCCTAGGTTTAAGTCCCTAAGTCCGCTTGATACGCAGATCGTGACACTTTCCTTTAATTCCGAGGATTACAAAAATATCTTGCAGGCCCTTGCGATGGCGGCCGGGCTTAATCTTGTTATCGATCCAGCTGTTGATGCAATACTCAAGGACAACAGGACGCTTACGGCGGAATACCAAGAGAGGCCTGTCCGTGATGTCTTGGATTCAGTATGCAGGGCGCTGGATATATCGTGGCACGAGTCTGAGGGCACGATCTATGTAACTGCTACGGTTCAAAAGGTATTTAATCTTGATTTTTTGGCCTCTGTGCGTCAGTCAAAATTTACCGTAGGCGGCGATGTCCTTGGCGGAGGTTATGGCAGTATCGGCGCAAGTGGTTCATCAAGCGGTTCGGCAGGGGGTGCCAATAACGCCAATAACGTCGTTACCCCGCTAACCGGAAGTTTTGAACTCACGGGTCAGACAGCTGATAAAGTTACGGATATCTACAAAAGTTTGGAGGACTCGCTTAAGGAGCGGATCGGTGATGGTGGATCTTTCTTTTTAAACCGTCAGACAGGGACGTTGCTTGTAAAGGCGAGACCGAGGATTGTCGACGAGATAGGCGTCTATCTCAGAGCGCTTCGTTCGAAATACAGGCGTCAGGTGCTTATAGAGGCGAATCTCCTAGAGGTGCAGCTTACGTCAGGGCATGAACTAGGCGTTGACTGGAGCAATCTTGAGGCGACGCTGAGCAGGAGTCCGCTCCAGACAACGGGTGCCAAATTCATAGTAAATAGTACTACGACTGCAAATGGCTTGTTGTATGGCCTCCATCTGTCCCAGCGTTATTATGATGTAAGTACGGTGCTCCACGCCCTTGAGCAGTATGGGAATGTCAAGACCCTCTCAAACCCCAGGCTGAAGGTTATGAATGGCCAGTCGGCCGTCATAAGCGTCGGCCAGTCGGTATCATACCTCAAAAGTCTTCAACAGAACCTGACATCTGGCGGCACCGGCGGCGGCATCACTACTTCAACCACTACGGCCGAGATCAGCTCCATCTTCGACGGCGTTCTTTTGGGTGTAACGCCGGTCATAGAAGGTGATGGTTTCGTGACACTTCATATAGTGCCGATAAAGAGCGATCTCATCTCGCTTGAAGAGCGGGAGTTCACCGGCGGGAACCGATATACCTTTCCTAAGGTGGATCTAAGGGAGGCCTCCACCGTACTCCGAGTCAGGTCCGGAGAGATGGTGATTCTTGGCGGGCTTATTCAGGAGCGGAAGGAGGACAAGGGCTCTGGTGTGCCACTGTTAGACCGTCTACCATATGTCGGCAAGGCTTTCAAATACAATATCGAGAGCAATAAACGTGTGGAACTCGTGATCCTTATGCAGGTAAAGATAATTTGATAATTAGGGAATGAGCAGACTTTTTGATGCATTGAAGGAACTGGAGACGCGTGAAGGCGGAGGTCATGAGACACTTCACTATCTGGCGGAAAGGGACGATGGCGAAAGGCATGCCAAGAGACCCGTATGGGTAGCCCCACTCCTGGTAGTGTTGTTTTTTGTAGCAGTCGGTCTCGGCTTTATCGTCTCCATTAATCTGTGGTGGAGGGTAGGGGCGGCAGGGAAGACCGCTGTGACAGGTCTAAATAATATATCCCATGGCAAGGCCGCTAATGGCACGGACAATATGGCGCCGTCCGCACAGACCCAGATCCGACGGATCGGTAGGGATAAGGTCGCCCAATCGTCTGCAGTGCAGACTGTCTCACCATCCATGCCCAGCGAAGACTTGAAAAATAAGGTCTCAATGCCAACAGCTGCGTTATATGGTTTTATGGCGACCAAGGCTGGAGATACCGCTTGTGAGCCGTATGTAGGTCAAATAGACCATAGCATCCAAAAGGATGCACGGAACAGGGTTTATGTTTCCAAAGAAGAAGATGCCGTGCCTGAAAATGGCGCAACAGGCGTCTCCCGGCAGCGTTTGCCAGTTGCACACATCTCACAGCCCGAGAATACGACGGACTTGATCCAGAAAAGTCTGATCCAGCAGGCTGAAGAATATAGGCTGGCTGGGCGGATGGAAGATGCGGTTAGGTTGTATAGGACCATCTGGCGTAAAACCGGTGATGTAGATGTGGCCAACAATCTGGGTGCAGCGCTTTTGGTGCTGGGCAGGACGAAAGAGGCGGAACAGGTCCTACAGGAGGCCTTAAAAAAGGCCCCTGCTGATATGGATATAAGATTCAATCTCAATTTGGCCAGAGAAAAAGAAGGGGAGAATGGCAAGGTGCCGTAATGGAGATGGCGTCCCCGACGGGATTTGAACCCGTGTTGCAAGCGTGAAAGGCTTGTGTCCTGGACCTGGCTAGACGACGGGGACTCATTTTTTTGTCGCGGCGTTTGTTGTGGGCCGTGCTGGACTCGAACCAGCGACTCTCTGCTTAAAAGGCAGATACTCTACCTCCTGAGTTAACGGCCCAGCTCAAAGCCCTGTTAAATAGACCGCTATGGTTATCATGACAAACAGGTCTTGTCAAGCTCGATCGGGCGCCTTGCTGGTACGCCTTATGAAACTTCCGGTGTGAAGGCGATGACGTCATCGATCCTTGATGTATTGGTAAGCAGCATCACAAGTCTGTCCACTCCAAGAGACATCCCTGCGCATGGTTTAAGACTGTCGAGACAGGAAATAAACCTTTGCGGCCATGGATAATCTCTAAAACCAAGTCTTTTTCTTGCTATCGTCCACTCTCTGAACCTCTCTTCCAATTCGTATCTGTCTGTTAGTTCCGAAAAGCCGTTCGCAAGTTCAATCCCGCCTATATAGAGCTCAACCCTCTCTGCAACAGATGGATTGCTGGGTTTAGGTCTTGCCATTGCAGCACACGAAGCTGGATAGTCCATAAGAAAGATAGGTCTGTCTTTAGGAAGGCCGGGCTCGATCTTTGTCGCCATGTCTTCATTAAATCTGTTCGGATCAGGCCATGGGCCTGGACACCAACCTGCATATCTTATGAAGGCGTCTTCAACGGTAAGGCGGGTGAAAGGCGGCCTTATGTCTATGACATTTCGTCCGTAAACAACCCCTTCTCCGTCCAGACCGATTGCCTTGGCTGTAGTCTGTAATATGGCTTCGCAGTCAGCCATGAGATCTTTGTAATCAGCGTCTGTCCTGTACCATTCAAGCATAGTAAATTCCGGTAGGTGCCTGTCTCCGCGCTCGCCCCTTCGGAAGACAGGTCCAAGCTGATAGATGCGGTTTAGTCCTTCGCTCAAAAGGCGCTTGAGATTCAACTCAGGGGATGGAATGAGGTACATGGATCCGCTGCCATGGACGTCGGTCGTCCGAAATGTCTCGATATACGGTTCAGGGGCGAGTGTATTTACAAGGATTGGGGTGTGCACCTCCAGAAACCCTTCTCCTTCAAGCCATGAGCGTATGGCCGATATAATCTTTGAACGGATCTTGAGCCTTTCGTGTCTGGCTACTCGTCCGTTATTTCTTGACCCGCTCGACATATTGGCCCGTGCGGGTGTCAATCTTCAGAACCTCTCCCTCTTCGATAAAGAGGGGTACCTGTATTTCGTAGCCTGTCTCAAGGGTGGCCGGCTTCGTGGCGCCTGTGGCTGTATCGCCCCTTACCCCGGGATCGGATTTTATAACCTGCAGCTCGACGAATATCGGAAGCGATACGTCTATGGGATTGCCCTCAAAGAAAAGGATGTCAACCTCTGTATTTTCTTTCAGGAAGTTTTTTGCCTCACCGACCTGGGATTCCGTCATGCTCACCTGATCGAACTTGACGGTATCCATGAAGTGGTAGCCATCCCCGTCTTTGTAGAGAAACTGCATATGTCTTTCTTCAAGGTTTGCAGGCTCAAATTTTTCGCCTGAGCGATAGGTGCGGTCTATGGTATATCCAGTTATCATATTTTTAAGTTTGCATCTGTAAAGCGCCTGGCCCTTGCCCGGTTTCGAGAATTGAAAATCGGTAATGAGATATGGGTTTCCATCGATTACTATCTTTAAACCCTTTCTCAAGTCTGAAGAATCATACATTGGCTTGTCTCCGGTTTTATTTTTTGCGAAAGCCATCAATAAAATAGAAATAGGGAAAATTCAAGTAGTGTAGCTGCCGATTCATCAATCAATATCGCATCGAAAAACGGTCGAATTCCCCTGTAGCTTCCTGTTCCTGCACCTCGATGTTGGTCACGTGGGCATACGGCGGCCCTTTGCGGCACCATGATATGAACGCGTCTATGGCCTCGGACGATCCCTCGGCTACGAGTTCCACTCTGCCGTCGGCAAGATTTTTCACCCAGCCTGTAAGGTCCAACTGCATAGCCTTATCCATTGCGGATGCCCTGTAAAATACACCTTGCACCCTCCCGCTTATGAATGCGTGGATACGTCTCTGAATACCCATGATCGTGCCTCCGCATCATTATTATTTTATATTAATTTTATAATTTCCGATTTTGAGAAGGGCAAGGTTTGTTTTTTTGAGGAATGATGATCCGGCATGTTTTTTTAGTTTTCCTTTGATGTAATCCTTGATATCATGACGATCATGTCAAAAGAGATTGAATTGCTTGCGCCGGCTGGGACCAATGAGACCTTCTGGGCCGCGATTGAAAACGGTGCGGACGCTGTATATCTAGGGCTTAAAGACCTTAATGCAAGGGCGCTTGCCAGGAATTTTTCTGTTGAAGAGGTGGCTGGCCTTACGGACGCTGCGCACTCAAGGGGCAGAAAGGTCTTTGTGGCCATGAATTCCCTTGTGAGAGAGGATGAGATCCCGAAGGCCGTTGGCGTGCTCTCGGCCCTTGAGGCAATCAAGGTGGATGCCCTGATCATTCAGGACCTTGGTCTCTGGCGGCTTGCGCGGAGGTATTTTCCAGGGCTTCGTCTTCATGCAAGTACCCTGATGGCCGTTCACAATTCCTACGGCGTAAAGATGGCCAAACGGATGGATTTCAGTCGAGTGGTGCTCGCGAGAGAGATGACCCTCGATGAGATAAGTGCGGCTGCAGTCGCCGCAGCAATAGAGACAGAGGTTTTTGTCCACGGTGCCATGTGTTTCAGTTATTCTGGATTGTGTTTCTTCAGCAGCTATTTCGGTGGAAAATCGGGTCTAAGGGGCCGCTGTGTCCAGCCATGCCGTCGCCGTTATACATGGGAGGGAAAGACAGGCGCTTATTTCTCCATGGGGGATCTTTCCGGCCTCGACGTGGTGGATGACCTGAGACGCATCGGGGTAAGATCATTGAAAATAGAAGGTAGGCTTCGGCCTCCTAGTTATGTGGCCTCGGTGGTCAAGGCATACAGGATGGTGATCGACCACCCAGGAGATGTCGATGTGCTTTCCGCAGCATGGGAGCTAGTCCAAGGTGCGTTCGGCCGTGCATATACAAAAGGGTATTTTCATAACGATACGCCAGGAGACGCGATCCTCCCCTGGCGTATGACAAATACCGGTGTATTTATTGGCAAGGTGCTTGACTATAAAAGGGGGCAGCTCCTTGTGGACGTTAGGCTCGATCTGGAACTTGGCGACCGCTTGCGCATAGTTTATCGGGATAGGAAAAGCCAGCAGAGTTTTTTGTGTACCGGTCTTATTGAGACAGAAGATGGCCAGGTCTGGATAAAGACCGGTGGATTGCTAAAAGACCCGAGAGGTGCGTTGATATTCCGCGCCGACACGGCGAGAGGCATTGGTTTTGAGAGATCTGCTGCCAGGGTCTACATGGTAAACAAGGCCTCGTTTACAGCCATTATGAAAAAGGCGCATATTGAGGCACAGGATGTCCTCATGAATATGCCTGCGGGACTCAGGTCGTCCGAGGCTGGTAGATTTGTTAAAAAACAGGCCTCAATAGATGTCTGGGTCAGAATTCCAGAACCGCGCGCCCTCACCCTTACAAAGGATTTTGATATTAAGGGGGCAATACTACCTATAACACCTTGGAATTTAAGGTCATTAAAGGGCAGGGTGCGGACATGGCTCAATGACATGGAAATCGTCTGGTCTCTCCCGGCCATCATCCATGAAGCCGAAATGGCCTTTTATAAAGAGGCATTGAAGCGTCTCGTCAGGCAGGGTTTCGGCAAGTTTGAAGTAGCCAATCTCGGTGCCCTTGCTGTCTTGGAAGAGGTCCTTTCTGACAAGGATCTGAAAAGACAGAGGCGTAAAGCCACTATATTCGGTTTCTATACCCTGAATTTGTTGAACTCACAGGCCCTTATAGGCGCCAAGGGACTTGGTGTGGACATCCCTCAATTTTCCATCGAGACGGATCAGGAAAATGCAAGATGTGCTACTAACTCGGCCCCTTTCGTACAGACTGCATTTACAGTCTTTTCATACATACCAGTTGTCACGAGTCGCATCGCCCTCAAGAACTTCAACTATCTCGGGCCTATAATCAGTCCCAAGGGGGAACGTTTTTATTGGCACAGGGAGGCAGGTAGAGGGGTTCTCTTGTCCGAAAAGCCGTTTTCGCTTCTCAACAAACAAGCCGAGCTGAAAGATGCCGGCTTTTCCATCTGGATTATAGATCTTTCATATCGGATTAAATCCAAACATATGCCGCGCGGCAGAACCGGCGGTCCTGCCCTGCTTCGTATCCCGGCAAAGGCCTTTAATTTCTTTGATAGATTGGAATAGTCAAGCGGCCTTAAGAAATCAGTGGGTGTGCATCTCTTCCGGTTTTATACCCTGTATTACAAACCAGTCAGGGGCCTCAAGGACGTCATGCACGCTAAAGAGCTTGTCAGCGTCATTTACGGCCATTGCCTTGCTCAAGACCTCGTCCATATTTTCAACCATTTCTATTTTGAGCCCCTTAGTCACCTTGGCCGGGATTTCCTTCATGTCTTTTTCGTTTTCGCTTGGTATGAGAACGGTCTCTATGCCGCTTCGTTTGGCAGCAAGGAGTTTTTCTTTGAGCCCGCCTATAGGTAGCACCCGTCCCCTCAGGGTTATCTCGCCTGTCATTGCCACGCTGTGTCTGACCGGGATCTTGAGCAGTGCGGATACGATAGCCGTGGCTATAGTTATACCGGCCGATGGACCGTCTTTAGGGATAGCCCCTTCAGGTACATGGACGTGGATGTCAACTTTTTGATAGAAGTCCCAAGGGAGCCTGAACTGGTGGGCCCGTGAACGGACATAGCTCATCGCAGCCTGCACGGATTCTTGCATCACATCGCCCAGCTTACCGGTTATTGTAAGGTTGCCTTTGCCCGGCATAATAACCGCCTCTATCTGGAGGAGGGCCCCTCCTGTCTCTGTCCAGGCAAGGCCGGCGGCAACGCCGGTCTGGTCTGTTTCTTCGGATTGCCCGTGTCTATATCGCGCAACACCTAGATAGCGGGTAATTGATGAATATGCTACTTTTATTTGTTTTGTCTCTTCCCCGGTGTTTTTGACTATCTCCTTCGCCACCTTGCGGCAGATGGAGGCCAGGGCCCGTTCAAGGCCCCTTACGCCAGCTTCCCTCGTATAGGAATGGATGATCTCAAGTATTACCTTATCGGTTATCTGCAATTGCTCTGGATTGAGACCATGTGCCTCTAATTGGCGTGGGATCAGAAAGCCCTTGGCGATTTCTAGTTTTTCTTCTTCTGTATAGCCAGGCAGTTCTATGATCTCCATCCTGTCCTGGAGAGGGATGGGTATGGTGTGTAAGGTATTGGCCGTTGTGATGAAGAGTACGCTTGACAGATCATAGTCAAGGTCAAGATAGTGGTCGTTAAACGAGACATTTTGTTCAGGATCAAGCACCTCGAGGAGTGCTGCAGCCGGGTCCCCACGGAAGTCAGTGCTCATTTTGTCGACCTCGTCTAGACAAAAGACCGGGTTTGAAGAGCCAGCTTTTTTGAGGGATTGGATAATCTTGCCTGGCAGGGCGCCTATATATGTCCTTCTGTGTCCCCTGATTTCAGCTTCGTCCCTTATTCCACCCAGCGAGAGGCGGACGAAGTTTCTTCCCATGGCCCTCGCTACGGACTTGGCTAAGGATGTCTTTCCAACCCCAGGCGGCCCGGCGAGACAAAGTATCGGACCCTTTATCTTCTTCGCCAGAGATTGGACAGCAAGGTGTTCAAGAATCCTCTCCTTCGGTTTTTCGAGGCCGAAGTGGTCCTCGTTAAGGATGTTTTCAGCCGCCTCTATGTCGTGTTTGTCTGTCGTCTTTTCAAACCACGGCAGGGATATAATCCAGTCTATATAGTTTCTTACGACTGTGGCCTCTGCAGACATGGGCGGCATCATCTTCAATTTTTTGAGTTCATGCCTTACTCTGGCAGAGGCCTCCTTTGGGAGCTTTTTTCGTCTTATCTTCTGTTCGAGTTCCCTGATATCGCCCTGAGTGTCGTCTTTTTGGCCTATTTCTTTTTGGATGGCGCGGATCTGCTCATTTAGATAGTAGTCTTTTTGATTCTTTTCCATCTGCTTTCTGACACGGTCTTTTATCCGTTGTTCAGTAAGCATTATTTGGATCTCGGTGCGCATGAGGGAGTAGAGCCGCTCAAGGCGTTTTTCAGGCTGTACCTGTTCAAGGATGGCCTGTTTATCAGCGACTTTTAAAGGTATATGGGCTGCGATGGTGTCTGAAAGCCTTGCTGGGTCGGTAATGGACGAGATAGAGATGGCCACTTCTGGGGCTATTTTTTTGTTGAGTTTGACATATTCATCGAAGGCGCTCAGTACGAGCCTTGTGAGCGCTTCCGTTTCCGTGTGTTTGTTAATAGAGTGATGGAGTGGCTCCACCTCAACCATAAAATAACTGGCATTGGGTATAAAGCGTCTTATTACGGCCCGCTGATCGCCTTCTATAAGTGCCTTTACCGTGCCGTCCGGCAGACGCAAAAGCTGGAGGATGGTGCCGAGCGTGCCGATCTTGTATATATCGTGTTCCTTTGGGTCGTCTATCTTTGCATCTTTTTGAGCGGCGAGAAATATCTGTTGCTTGGAGGCCATCGCGTCTTCAATGGCTTGAACGGATTTTTCTCTCCCTATAAACAGGGGGGTTACCATGTGAGGAAAGAGGACTATGTCCCTCAAGGGTATGAGGGCGGCCTTGATGATTTCGGGGTCATCTTTTGAGATGGATTGTTTTGCGCTGGTCTGCATATGTCTTTTACCTTGCGTGTTTAAGGGCCCGCCAGCCCGTAGTTTTTATCCGAGGCGCATTTTGCACCCGATTCCGACAAGACCATCTCCTCGGCCTCGCTTCAAGCCGATGGCTTCGAGAATGAAACCCATGCGCTATAGTTGAGCGATGGCCTTGGAAATATATCTTTTTCAAGATGTCTGGGCCTTCGGTTCATAGAGTAGCACCGGTTCTGCTTTGTTGATGATTACGTCCTCGCTTACCACGCACTCCCTAATGCCTTCTCGTGAAGGAAGTTCATACATGACATTGAGCATGGCCTGTTCTAGGATCGCCCTGAGCCCTCTTGCACCAGTTTTTCGTTTTATTGCCTCCTGTGCAATGGCTTTTATCGCCCCATCGGTAAAATGGAGATCGATATTATCCATTGCGAAGAGTTTTTGGAATTGTTTTATGAGGGCGTTTTTGGGTTCCTTGAGTATCCTTATCAGTGCATTTTCGTCTAATTCCTCAAGTGCAGCCACTACAGGCATGCGGCCTACAAACTCGGGTATCAGACCGTATTTGATCAGGTCTTCGGGTTGAATATTTTGCAGTATTTCGCTCAACATAATATTTCTTGCACCGTGAACATCGGCGCCGAATCCTATTGATGCACTTCCCATGCGTGCCTTTGCTATGCTGTCAAGCCCGACGAATGCACCGCCGCAGATAAAGAGTATGTTGGTGGTATCCACCTTTACAAAATCCTGCTGAGGGTGCTTTCTACCGCCTTTTGGCGGGACGTTGGCCATGGTACCCTCGATTATCTTTAGAAGGGCTTGTTGTACACCTTCTCCGGATACGTCCCTCGTAATGGATGGGCTATCGGTCTTCCTTGCCAGCTTGTCGATCTCGTCTATATAGACGATTCCCCTGCTTGCCAGCTCTACGTCATAGTCTGCGGCCTGAAGGAGATTGAGAATGATGTTTTCCACATCTTCGCCTACATAGCCAGCTTCCGTAAGTGTGGTGGCGTCGGCTATGGTAAACGGCACATTCAATATCTTGGCGAGCGTCTGGGCGAGCAGGGTCTTCCCACTCCCTGTAGGGCCTATCAGGAGTATATTGCTCTTTTGTAGTTCGACATCCCCTGTGTCTGCTTTTGAATCGATACGTTTATAGTGGTTGTGCACTGCAACGGACAATATCTTCTTGGCAGTCTCTTGCCCTATAACATATTCGTCCAATAGGGCCTTGATATCGGCCGGTTTAAGGGATTTCGAGGCCTTGTTCTCGGGGTCGTCTGCCTTGTCGTATTCCTCGGCGATTATGTCGTTGCAAAGCTCTATACATTCATCGCATATATATACGTTCGGGCCAGCAATAAGCCTTCTTACCTCGTCGTGACCCTTGCCGCAGAATGAACAACGCAGATCAGTTTGTACTTCAGTGTCTTTCTTTTTAGCCATTTGACTTGTCCTCCTGAGGGGAGATGCGTTTCGTGATTACCTTGTCTATGAGGCCGTAATTTTTAGCCTCCTCCCCTCCCATGAAATAATCCCTCTCGGTGTCTTCCTGTATCTTTCCCAGGGGTTGACCTGTATGGACCGCCAGCAGCTCGTTCAATCTCTGGCGCAGCCTCAATATCTCTCTCGCATGTATGTCTATGTCGGTCGCCTGGCCTTGGAAGCCACCCATCGGCTGGTGGATGAGTATCCTGGCATTAGGGAGGCAATAACGCTTGCCTTTTGCGCCTGCGGCCAGAAGAAACGCACCCATGCTGGACGCTTGACCAAGACACAGTGTGCTTACGTCACATTTTATGTACTGCATAGTGTCATAGATTGCGAGTCCGGCCGTCACGATACCGCCGGGAGAATTTATATAGAGTGTTATATCTCGTTTCGGGTCCTCGGCCTCCAGAAATAGGAGCTGAGCGATTACTAGGTCAGCCATGTCATCGTCTATCGGGCCGCCCAGGAAGACTATCCGTTCCTTCAGGAGCCTCGAATAGATATCATAGGCCCTTTCACCCCTCGGGCTTTGTTCTATAACAATGGGTATTAAAGGCATTTAAGTCAATCTTCTCCTTAGTCTTTTTTTTTCGATAAATTAGTCTCTAGTCTGATCCATGGCATCGGCCTCGGAAGCCGCCTGTCTTATGACCGCGTGTTCAAGGAGGAGATCAAGGGTCTTTTTTGCACGCAGTTTGGGTAGTACATGCTGGACGAGCGCAGCCAGCAGCTCTTCCCTGTCTATCTGTGTTGAACTTTGGTCGATATGTCTTGCCAGTTCTTCATTTTCTACCTTGACATCCTCCTTGTCCGCTATCTTGTCTAGGATGAGCTCTGTCTTTACCTGTTTTATCGCGTCTTCGCGCATCTTTTCCTTGAGTCTGTCTTGAGATATGCCTGCCTTTTCTAGATCGACCCCCCGTTCATGAAGATGGCCCGAGATATTGTCTATCATTTGATCAAGTTTTGCCTCGATGAGACGTTCCGGTACAGGGAAATCAACCCCTGATACGAGCTTGTCGAGTATCTGGTTTCTAAGACTTGATCGTACGGCCTCTTCTTTGTCTGCCAAGATCTGTTTTTTGAGACGCTCCCTGAGGTCATCTATGGTTTTGTAGTCTGGGCTGAATTTTTGGGCGAATTCGTCGTTCAATTCGGGCAATATCCGTTTTTTTATGCCTTTTAAAACGACATTGTAATAGACCGTCTTGCCTGCAACCTTTTCGTTTATTGCATCATCGGGATATGTGATCTCTATTGTCCTTTCAGATCCTACTGCCATACCTATTATGGCTCTCTCGAATTCCTCATTGAAATAGCCCTTGCCTACCTCCAAATAATAATCCTTTTCATCCAGTCCTTCCACCGGCTCACCATCTATTTCGCCAGAATAGTCTATTATGGCGATGTCGTTCGTCTCAAGAGGGCGGTCTTCTTCGACTGCCTCTATGGCCCCGAAGTGCCGTCTCAGGGCCTCGAGCTGTTCCTCCACTTCTTGGTCGGTTACGGTGATTTCTGGTTTTTCGATTTCGATCCCTTTATAATCAGTGACCTCAAATTCCGGCCAGAGATCTACAGTTACGGAGTAGGAAAAGGTCTCGCCAGCCTTTATTGGGGAGGCCGAATCCAGTTGAGGGTGTAGAATAGGGATAAGCCTTGCATCTTCGATGGCCTTTGGCAGGGTCTTGCTGATAAGCGTATCTATAACTTCGCTTTTTACCTGATCGCTATAAAATTTTTCTATTATTTTGCGTGGCACCTTGCCGGGCCTAAATCCCTTTATCTTGACTTTTTTGTTGAGCTTGGCATAGGTCTCGTTAAGCTCCTTCAAAACTACATCAGACGATATTTCGACTGAAAGGCGTTTTTGAACAGGGCTTATCTCATCTATGGTTACCTTCATCGATTTTGTTCCCTTTCTTAATTTTAATTTATACGGCCCGGTGTTATGTCTTTGTTCGATTTGGCGATACGGCTGAAGGCCTTGGTGCAACTGCAAAAGAGATCCGTAGCTCAGCCATTCATCTTGGATTTAAATCAAAATGGTGCGAAAGGCGAGATTCGAACTCGCACAGGTTGCCCCGCTGGATCCTAAGTCCAGTGCGTCTACCAATTCCGCCACTCTCGCACTCGAACGCATAGTGCAATCTAATCCAGGCCAAAATTGAAGTCAAGAAATGTGCTTGCACAGATGGGTTTTTCAGGTATAAAAAATATCTTTTAACGATTTATTTAAAATTTATCATGACCATGAAATTTCTGTTAACCGTCCGGTTGGGCCCGGCCTTTTCTTTCTGACAAGATGCCACGGCCGTCCTTGCAGGAAGATGCCGATTCAGTCGGACTATGATGGATAATGTGCGATAAATCAACGAGGAGAATACCGCAATGGAACGTACGCTTTCAATCATCAAGCCGGATGGCGTATCAAGGGGTCTTATTGGAGAAGTTATCAACCGCTTCGAAAAGGCGGGTATCAGGATCGTCGCCATGAAGATGCTTAAAATGACAAAAAAAGAGGCTGAAGGGTTTTATGAAGTTCACAAAAACAAACCATTTTTCGGGAGCCTTACAGACTTCATGTCGTCCGGCCCGGTCGTCGTCATGGTACTGGAAGGCGAGGATGTGATCAGGCGGAATCGTGAATTGATGGGGGCTACGAATTACAAAGAGGCGAAGCCTGGTACGATAAGGGCCGATTTTGCAAGCGACATAGAAAAGAACATAGTCCATGGTTCAGATTCGCCTGGGAATGCGGCGAAGGAGATAGCATATTTCTTCAGCACCCTTGAACTAGTTTAACGGGATTTTTTAATCCCCTTGCTTAAAGGATACGATATCTTGAATCGGGGCTGTGAAATTGATTTTATATCGAGGCTGGCCCAAAAGGCTGCTGCCCATGGTTCTGATCCTGACCTGATGGCTGGCATAGGAGATGATTGTGCGCTCATACGGAAAGACGGCGGCCTACTTGTGGTAACCACTGATACCTTGGTAGAGGGGGTTCACTTTGATCTTGCCTATTTTGATCCGTGGCATCTGGGCAGAAAGGCCGCCGGAGTGAATTTGAGCGACATAGCCGCTATGGGCGCCAAACCCCGTTGGGCCTTTTTGAATATAGCCTCCCGTCCTGGCCTTCCATCAGGATTCTGGGATCGTTTTACAGATGGGTTGTTGTCCAAACTTTCTGCATTTGGTGCGGTTTTGGCCGGTGGAGATACAGTAAGCGCCCCGCATGACCTCTCAGTGACTTTGACTTTGATAGGAGAGCCGGTATCTGGCGGTCAGTCTGGCAATCGGTTGAGGCGTTCGGGCGCGCGTCCAGGAGACATAATCTATTGTTCAGGTTATTTAGGCGATGCTGCAGCCGGTCTTTATTATTTGAGGCGTTATGCCCATTGCGATGCAATGAAAGGCATCGTGAGAGGGCGATGCATAAGTCGGCTTGTCGAGAGGCATATTGACCCTGAACCTAGGGTCGGTTTGGGAATGGCCCTTGCTGCGAGCGGACTCGTTTGTTCGGCTATTGATTTGTCAGACGGCGTGGCAACCGATCTCGCTCATATCTGCAGGGCCTCTGGGCTTGGGGCTGAACTGGACGCGTCGTTGCTCCCCATTTCGAGGGCCGTCAGGTCTGTTTCAAGGTTATTCGGTCTTTCGCCGATCGGTCTTGCCGTTTCGGGCGGGGAAGACTTTGAGCTTTTGTGGACCGTTTCAGCCGAGGATGAGCAGGCGATGCTCAGGATTGCAGCCAGCGCGTTGGGCCATTATCCGTTCAGGATAGGACGCATGACCTTGACCGGCGGAAGCGGGGTAATCCTCCGTTTGAATGGACGTTTGATCGATATAACTTTTTGTGGTTATGGGCACGAGATCTAAGGTAGGGGGACGAGAGCTATTTTATCTTAAGCTTTTGGGTGAGGTCTTAGAGGTCGAGGCATATTGGAAAGACGGATATCTTATTAGGCTTGACTTGAGGATGCGCAGCCGCGAAAGGCCCGACGGTGAAATAGAGGGCATCCCTCCTTCAGGGTTGAAGGAGGGCCTTATGGCGGTCCTTGATGGTGCTGATCCACGCAATATTGTGCCTGCCGAGGTCAGGGGGAGTTTGTTCCAGATAAAGGTATGGACGGCCCTCCTGACCGCTGCACCCTATGCCACTGTACTTACCTACGGCGGGTTTGCGGAGAGACTTGGATGCGGATCACCTAGGTCTGTAGGACAGGCGCTTAAGGCAAACCCATTGCCTCTACTTGTGCCGTGCCACAGAGTAGTGGGCAAGAACGGTTGGCTTGGCGGATATTCCTGCGGCATAGAGATCAAGAGACTCCTTTTGAGATATGAATGTGAAATGGGTGGTTTAAGATGAGGTTAGCAGTTATAAGTGATAGTCACGACCATGTCTGGAATACGAGAAAGGCGATCGAGCAGGCGAACAGGCTTGGCGTCCAGCTGATGATCCATTGTGGCGACATGGTCTCACCGTTCATGCTTGAGGAGTTTGACAGGTTTAACGGCAGGCTCCATTTGATCCTCGGCAACAATCCAGGGGATCAGATACTCTTGATGAAGAGTGTGCTTTCAAGGTCTGACCGTGTGGAGTTTCATGGGTGTTTTGGGCGGGTTGAGGTCTTGGGTATGTCTATAGCCTTTATCCATGACCCGTTGGAGGCCGGTCACATCGCGCGTTCGGGCGATTTTCGTCTGGTCTGTTTCGGCCATACTCACAGATGGTTTATGGAAGACATGGGCGGCACGCTCCTTTTAAACCCAGGCGAGATATTGGGGAGAAAGGAGCAGCCCGGCTGGGCCTTGGTTGAGATTTCAGACGCCGGCAATGTCGATGACATAAGACCCTTCAGGATTGAGCGTATCTTCGTTGACGGTTCGGTGTAATAAGGAACCTTAAGGCGGTGCGGTAATGATATCTGGTGCTGATTCAAGACTTATTTCCATGATCTTCGACAGCATAAACGGTGCGATAATCCTTGTGGATGAAGGCGGACTAATCTCATCTGCAAACAGGAGGGCCATCGAGATGTTTTCTGCAGATGATCGAGACCTTGTCGGTCTTCCTTTTAAGGCGCTGTTTATGCCTGAGGACAGGGACATATTGGCAGAGAATGTCATCAACATTACGCGGAGGGATGGTGAATTCGAGACTGAGGCTATGCTTCTGAAGAGGGATTCGGGTTTTTTCATGGGGCTCGTCTCCACATCTATGCTTGAGACAGGGGAAGGCAAGGCGGTTGTTGTCATCGTCCATGACATAACCAAGTTGAAGGGTCTGGAGCGCCTGCTGAGTAAGTCTGAGCGCATGATCTTTCTCGGCCATATGCTCGACGATATAAGCCATCAGATCAGAAACCCGATCTTGACCATAGGTGGGTTTGCAAGACGCCTTGCAAAGATAGATATGCCTAAAAGGGATTACGTTCAGGTCATTCTGGAGGAGTGTATGAGGCTTGAACTATTGCTTTCAACCCTGACGGAGTTCATTAGGCTTGCAAAACCCGATCCGAGGCCGATCCCTGTCGGCTCAGTCATAGATGAGCTGGCATCTATTGTAAAAGAGGCGGCGTTGGAGAACGGCCTCAAACATAATGTTTCAATGCAGGAAGGCCTTAACGGCACAGAGGAGATACTGGTGGATGTAGCCGCATTTAAAAAGGCGGTTATTGCCGGACTGTTGAATGCCTGCGAGTCATATTACGAAAAGTGCCGGTCAGATGGTTCCGGAGTGGTCGATTTGGAAGTCAGGCCGTCAGACCAGCCACCGTGGACGCTCATGTTTGTCATAAGTGATCAAGGGGATGGGATAAGGCCTAGTATCATGCCGCATGTCTTTGACCCGTTTTTTACCACCAAAACTGGGCATATAGGAATGGGACTTACTTTTGCAAAGCGTATCCAGGAGGAGCAGGGCGGACATATCGAGATACGCTCTGAATTCGGTAAGGGGAGTAGTCTCTATTTGTATCTGCTCAGCGAGAGGAGGAGGGCGGTAAGGACGCAGCTTCTTTAAGCGTTTCAGGCCCTTTTGACGCCTCTATGGCGTTAAAGAACTCCTCTCTGCTTACGTCATCAGTTATAACGGCCCTGCCCGGGCCACCTGAGAGCACAAAGTGTATTCTGCCGCCCCTTGATTTCTTGTCGCTCGCTGTTAGTGTTATGATCTCGTCGATTTGAAACTGAGACGGGATACGGGTAGGGAGCCCAAGCGATCTCAAAAGCCTTTCAAGCCGTTTCAGCACGGCGTCGTTCGTGAGGCCCTTTGCCACAGAGAGTCGCATCGCAACAATCATGCCGATTGCAACGGCCTCACCGTGCGGCATCTCATATTTGGAAGCGGCCTCTATCGCATGGCCTGCCGTGTGCCCAAAGTTCAAGATACGTCTAAGCCCACCCTCCCGTTCATCCGCACAGACGACCTTGGCCTTTATCCTACAAGAGGTCCGAACTATGTGAGATATAAGCTCGGGCTCAAGATTCAAGGCGTCCGATGGCCTTGCCTCAAGCAGATCAAAGAGGGCAGGGTCTTTGATCATTGCATATTTGACCACCTCGGCCAGACCATTTCTGATCTCCTGCTGGTTAAGGGTGGCAAGGGTTGCAATGTCCGCGATTACAAGCCTGGGCTGGTAAAATGTCCCAAGGAGATTTTTGCCCTCCGGAAGATCTACTCCGGTCTTTCCGCCGACAGAGCTGTCAACCTGGGCAAGAAGTGTGGTCGGCGCCTGCACGAACGCAATCCCCCTCATGTAGATGGAGGCGAGAAACCCCGCTACGTCTCCAACCACCCCGCCGCCAAGGGCGATCAAGACCGTATCCCTGTCCGCCTTTAATGCGACCATCTTTCGCGCGAGCTCAACCACCGTGTCCATGCGTTTCGAGGCCTCTCCAGCCTCAAATGAGATCAACTCGGCATCAAGCCCGGCCTGTCTAAGGAGGTGCGTCAGGTCGCGCCCAAGGTATCCCTCGATATTTGTATCTGTCACGATTATGCAGCGTCCGGATTGGACATACGGTTTTAAAAGTCCTGCAGCGTCGGACAGGAGTCCTGGTCCTATCAGGATCTTGTAGGCCCTTTCTCCAAGCGGCACATTGACCTTGTATCGGATAAAATTAAAATCAGACCTGGCGCCTGTTTCGTCTGGTTCACCCATCATAACGGATCGTTCCCCATATTTTTATTATTATAGACCTGTTGGACAAGTTCTTTAAGAATCCCTTTTATCTTATCTGGGGCCGGCAGGTCAAGCGCCTTCTCGAGGGCCTCTTCGGGCTCCGGCGGGCCCTGTATGTAAAGATTGGCGTTGAGGGCCTCGATCTCGTCGCCGCGTAGGTTCTCGCCCAAGACATTCGAAAGCTCATCCCTGTCCAGGGCATTTATGAACCCTATTATCTCATCAAGGGCGAACTTATCTTGAAATCCCTTGATCTCTTCCTTTATCACCAGCGCCTCGTCTTTAAGGTCGTTTAGCATGTCCTGATATCTCATCATGTCCCTGTGGAGCCAGAGATAGCTGTCTTTGAGGCGGTTTAGGAGTCGGGAAAAGACCGTCCATCCCCTTTCCTGAGGCCATTCTTTTATTTGCAGTCCGCCTGATTTATATTCCGGGTAAAACGGTATCCTACCGCTGAGACCTATTGCCCTAGCGAACAGATCTACAAGCGACCTCTCTGAGAGGATGTCATATATCCTTGCAAAGTCGGCACCGATCTTTTCGTTGTAAAACGCATCGGCCTTGGCAAGTGCATTTTTGAATGCCTCTATATCGCCTTCGATGGCCTTTCTCGTGCCAAAGTACTTGGCGGCAATCTCTCTTTTTACTTGATAGGCTAAGGCCTTTGCTATGTCATCCGGCATGTCTTGCCCTTTTTATGAATTTATTGAGATTATATGAGATTATATCTTAACCTGCGGGTTTTGGGCAACAGACATAGCTTTTGACAATGCCGCCCCTTTTTGTTAGACATTTTAGATAAAGCATCCTGCGGGAGAAGCCATCATGGATATGACAGACACCATGAAAAAGGTCATTCAGGAGCTGATCGTCCCTGAAATAAGTCTCATAAAGGCCGACAATTCAGAGATCAAGGCGATCCTCCAACTTACCAATAAAAGGCTTGACGATATAAATATCCAGCTTTCAGATATCAACCGCCGTGTTGATGAGACCAACAAATGCATAGATGAAGTCAGAGCTGAGCGTTACGAAAGGATAGAGATGGCAAGGTCTGAGCTTTTAAACGGTTTAGGCGGGGCCAGGTTTGCAATAGAAAATTTAAATATGAGGCTCGACCGTCTCTATGATGCGGTGGTTAGACGTGATTAGCAGAAAGAGGCGCATCGAGTGCCTTGAAACCAGGATGGAGATGAAGTCCACGGTTTGATCTTATGGCTCCATAGTATATGCCTTCCTTAACCCCTTCCTGCCAATAAAAGGAAAAGAACTAAAAACTGCCTTTCCGGCCAAGGGAAGGGAAAGGACAGGGAAATTCCAGTCAATTTAAAATAGGTATTTTTAAAGTCTGTGGGACTATCTGCCGAATAGAGAAATAAAAGGCAAAACAGGGCGGAAAGGAGGTTGAAGATTTAAGTCCGATGCCTTGAAAGACAAGATAAGGTTTAAAGATCTACTAAAAGATCCGGCGGGCAAGGACGCCCGGTCCCGGGAAGAAAGACAAAAACAAGGAGGTTTCTTATGTCGCTCAGTATCAACACTAACATCGCTGCGCTTTATGCGCACAATAATCTCCAGAAGACAAGTGATTCACTGCAGACGTCACTGGAGAGGCTCTCAACAGGTTTGAGGATAAACAAATCAGCAGACGATGCGTCAGGTATGTCCATCGCCAATGTCATGCATGCCCAGGCCCTTAGCCTAGGACAGGCCATTAGAAATGCAAATGACGGTATAAGCGTCGTTCAGATCGCAGATGGCGCGCTTGACGAGGCGGTGCATATCATCAACACCATCAAAACCAAGGCCACGCAGGCCGCGGCAGACAGCCAGACAACCACGTCCAGGAATGCCCTCCAGTCCGACATATCGAAGTTGATGGCCGAATTGGACGCCATTGCCAGGACTACATCATTTAACGGCATGAAGCTGCTTACAGGTAACTTCGCGAACAAGAAGTTCCAGGTAGGCGCCTTCACTGGCGAGACAGTCGAGGTCAACATAGGTTCCAGCGAATCCAACAAGATAGGGCAGGTCGTGACCGGTCAGCTCCAACTAACGAACGCTTCGGGCGGCAATGTACAGCTCAGTATCCACAGCAATATCCTAAATACAGATGTCGCCATCAACTCGGTGGATCTCCAGTACAACAACTCGGCGGCAAACGGCATGCGTGCCTTGGCAGATGCCATCAACAAGGTCTCCGACACCACCGGTATAACCGCTCAGGCTGTTGTAAAGAGTACCAGTGCAGCCCCTGTGGCCGCCGGTTCCACCGGCAGCGACTTCGCCATAAACGGCATCGTTATCGGTGCTGTAACAGTGCAAGCAAATGATGCTGACGGCTCCCTTGTAAATGCCATCAATGCAAAGACTGCACAGCACGGCATCGTGGCAAGCGTAGACGGCGCAGGGATGCTTACCCTGAGTTCAACTGATGGCAGGGCCATTCAGGTTACAGGTGATACGGGCACGGTCCTTGCCGGAAGCAATATGAGCACGTTCGGTTACATAAAGCTCTTTCAGTCGGGCGCAAATGACATGAAGATCACAGACCTTGCGGGTGGTGCGGCGCTTGCTATAACGTCAAATCTTCAGGTCAAAGGCGCCACTACAACGACTATCGACTCAACCCTTACAGCAGGATCTGTACTGGGGTCGGCTTCATCGTTCAAAGCCGGGAGCACCTTGGGCTTTACCTTAACAAGTACAAATAATTCAGCTGACATAACAACAACCCAAGACAGTACCATAAAGGCTGGATCTGTGCTGGCCTCGGCTACCGTGATCAAGCAAGGTTCGGTCCTTGGCGGGACAGTTACCGCAAATGCCGTATCCACTACAAACGACAGTACGTTGAAGGCTGGAAGTCTGCTTAAATCAGGTACACTGCTCAAGGCCGGGACGCTCGTCACCACGGCCATCCAGACCGCCGGCGGCACAATAGCCGCAGGTACCGTATTGAACGCTGATGCAACCTTGACGGCAGACGTCACCCTCCAGGCCGATATGATTGCAAAGGGCGGTTCGTCGTTTGCGGCGAACAGTTCATTTACGTCTGGTTCATCCATAGGCGGTGACGTCACAACAGCCAGTATCACCAATGTCAATAACGACATGATTTTGAAGGCAGGCTCTACTATTAAAAACGCTGCTGGCCTGAGTATAGTTGCAGGTTCCACCATAGGTGGAAACTTTGCATTGGCTGCCACCCAGAGTGCGACGCTTACCTCTTCCATGTTGGTAAAGGCAGGTTCAACCCTAACTGATACCTCTAGTATCGCCACCGGCTCAACGCTTGGAGCGAATACGACAGTAAGCAGTGCTCTAACCTTGAACGGTGATATGACACTTGCTGCCGGCTCGACCCTTGCCTCCATGTCAACTATGGCTGCAGGTACGGTGCTCACTAATAATATGGTCGTATTCGTATCTGGCAGTAGTGGCGCAACCAAGACGCTTACAGCGGGTACGGTGCTTGAAAAACAGTACACTACATACGGAACCAACTACCTCAACAACACGATGACCCTGAAGTACAATGCAACGTACAACTCGACCATCGCGGCCAATTCCATACTTGCCGCCAACCCAGGTGGTGTATCTGGGACACAGGTGACTGGTATAGTTAAGGAGGCCTTGAGCGATATAAACGTCACCACCCAGGATGGCGCGCAGCTTGGTATGGCCATAGCCGATTCGGCGCTCCAAAACATAAACGCCATTAAGGCCGGACTTGGTTCCGTACAGAATCAACTCACCAGCACTATAGCGAACCTGACCGCCACCCAGGTGAACGTACAGTCGGCGGAGAGCCAGATAAGAGATGTGGACTTCGCAGCTGAGTCTTCAAATTTCTCAAAGATGCAGATACTCTCCCAGGCCGGCACGTTCGCTTTGGCTCAGGCCAATGCAACCGCGCAAGGCGTGCTGAAACTCCTGCAGTAGTTACTGGTTGACAACAAGGGCGGCCTCCGGGCCGCCCGATAATTAGGCCATAATGAGGTAAGATTATGACGGGCATCATTACATCTCTTGGAGTGGGTTCAGGGCTTCAGCTCCAAAATATCCTCGATCAGATGCGTCAGGCCGACGAGGCGCCCATAAACAATCTAAAGGCAGAGGAGTCTAGGGTCCAAGATCAATACAATGCATTCAATGCCATCGATCAGGGCCTCTTAGGCATAAAGTCCCAGGCCTTGAGTTTGAGTCTGCAGTCCACGTTCATCAAACGCGATATCTCTGTTGGGCCTGAGGGCGTGCTATCGGCAAGCGTTTCCGACGGCGCCGATATAGGGACACATCAGATAACGGTGAACAGCATCGCCACAGCAAGTCTATGGCAGGGCGTGGGGGTTGGCGCCCCGACGACGGTGATCAACAGTTCCGGTGCTAGCCAGACCTTTGCCTATCATGTAGGGACAGGTGCAACCATCAGCCTTACCGTGCCTAATGGGACCACGCTTCAGGGCCTTGCCGATCTCATAAACAACGACCAGCGTAATCCAGGGGTGACGGCCTCTGTGATAAACGATGGGGGTGCAACAAACCCATATCACTTGGTGCTTAAGGCCAATACTACAGGCGAGACGTCAAGGATATACATAGACACCCAGCTATCAGGTTATGCTATGACAGAGATACAGGGTGCATTGGGGGCCTCGCTTAATGCACAGATAGTTGTAGATGGGGCGACGTATCAGAGAGGTACAAATACAGGCATTACAGACATTATAAACGGAGTAACGTTAAACATCCTTAAACCGGGGACGAGCTCCATATCGATAAGCTCGAGCACAGCCGATCTCAGAAGCGCTATCATCAATCTGGTAAACGGATTTAACAGCAGTATAAAATCCATCAGGGATCAGACAGGTTATACAAACGGTCCAAATGGTCCGACCCCCGGTCTTTTAACTGATAATGGTACGATGCGGGCCCTATCGGGTCAGTTGACGGATCTCCTTAGCACCCAAGTGGATACCGGTGGTTCCATAAAATCGATGTATGATCTCGGCCTGAACATAACGAGGGACGGGACGATCAGTATTGACGAATCCACACTGGATAATGCGCTCGCTACGCATTTCAATGAGGTGCAGACCTTTTTTCTTGGCAAGACAGGCGTTACGGGTTTTGCGAGTCTGGTAAACGACAGGCTCGGCAGCATCACTGAAGCGGGCAGCGGTGTCCTGGCTACGGAACAAGCGGCCTCGCAGACACGTATAAATCAGATCAATCAGCAGATAAGCGACGCAACCGATAGGCTTAACAAGAAATACGATATTTTGACCAAACAGTTTACCCAATTGGATTCATTCATGAGCAGTATGAATTCGATCAGCTCCTTTTTGACCTCACAATTCGATGCTATCACAGGGGTCAAGAAGACGTAAACGATAAATTTTTTGAGGGCATAGATATGAAAACTGTATATACTCAGGCTTATGAAAAGACAGACATACTCACAACCGATCCATATAAATTGATCCTCATGTTGTATGATGCTGGGCTTAAAGGCCTCTACATGGCCAGAGAAGGTATAAGGACTGGGGATATAGCAATGAGGGGCGAGGCATTGGGCAGGGTGATTGCCGTTGTTTCGGAGCTGATGGGTGCGGTCCGGGGCGAAAATGAGGCCGCTGGTTTTCTGAGGGGGCTTTATGCTGCCATGCTGGTCGAACTTCCGAAGGTGAACCTCACTAATGATGAAAAGACCTTGAATACGGCCATAAAATATCTCGCACAGTTAAGGCATATCTGGCAGACCGAGGTGATGCCAAGCATCCAGACCCTGCGCGCCATACCCGATGAAGGCCGCGATTTTGTGCGTGATGACAGGGCTGTTGGGCCGAACCGTATTAGAACAGGTGATGCCGTTGATAGGGCAATTGCAGGAGGGCATCAGGGCCAGGCTGGTGTAGCTGCGTATGCGTGCGGTTTTTCGTGCAAGGGCTGAAGGAGTTTCTTATGGATCAAGACGAATATGTGCCGGAAGTTGGGGGAGACGGCCTTTTTAAGAGACTTGAGGAGGCGTTTTGTGCCTTTGAAGACCTTCAAGACGGATTCCTTGCAGGTCTCAAGGAAAGGCCGCTTGAGATGTTTAATGAAATGCACTGGTGGGAGGACGAGCGCGGTAAGGGATGCATGCTCATAAAGGATCTGCTGAGTGTATTCAATAATGGCTTGAAATGTGGTATCTATCCGCTTGACACTGCTGAGTCGTGGAGGACACGCATCGGACGTTTGATTGAAAAGGAGAGTATGCTTTATCAGGCCCTGTCGCTCGAGAAGGTGAGGATCGTCGGTGAGCTAGAGAGGTTAAGCAAAGGCAGGGACGCCCTTAAAGGCTATCAGAGGTTCGGTCTTGGCGGGCGTTGAGGGAACGGCTATGGAACTGACTGTAAATGGCATAACGAAAATAGGTGTTGAAAATCAAACGGGTCAAGAGATGCACGTCGAAGGCCGCCCACTCAACAAAGATCAGCAGGCAGCCAAGGGTGTAGAGACGTCCAATAATAATATAGCCAGCATGGGCGTCGGAAGGTCGGGCGTTTCGGCCAAGACGGGTGGCGGCGATAAGAAGGCCATCGGCAAGAGCGATATAGAGGCGGCTGTAAAGGAGATACAGTCGCAGCTGGATTTAATGAACACTAAGTTGATATTCAAGATAGATCCCAAATACGGTGAGCCTGTGGTGCAGGTCATAAAAAAAGACAACGGCGAGGTGTTGCGGCAGTTTCCGCCCGAACAATTATTGGAGATCAGGGCGGCATTCAAAGACCTTGCAAAGGGTGTCTTTCTGAACGAGAAGGCTTGACATAAAGTAAGGAAGCGAAAGGGGTTTCAAATCCACCGGGCAATTACCTTGTTAGAAAAGTCGGCGTGATCTGCCTGTACTGCTTACCTATACCCTCCTGTATAAAAATTTTATTTTTTTCTTATTTCACCTCCCTAGACAAAACTTCCTAAATCTTAAAGCAATCCGGACCATTTGCTAGATGAATACGGCTTATTGAGGCTATTGTTTCGTTTAAATGTCCATATTCGCTCATTTGTACGCTAATTACTTTTTTTCTCCAAAAAAAGCTTGACAGGTGGGTTGTTGTTTCAATATAGTGGATCAAAGTGGGATGAAGTGGGAAGAAGGGGGTAACTGGTGTTTAGAGGCCGTTCAGTTCACACACTAGATGAAAAAGGCCGCCTGAGCATACCAGCAAGACTCAGAGATGTCTTGAAGACCAAATACGACGGCCGGTTGATCGTCACAAACCTTCCCAACTGTCTTGCAGCCTATCCGCTTGATGAATGGCGAGAGCTTGAAGAGAGCTTTAGTAATTTCAAACTTGCGCCGCCTGAGGTCGTTTCTTTTCAAAGGTATTTTTTGGCTGGCGGCATAGAGTGCAACATGGATTCGCACGGCAGGATACTTATACCGGCAACACTCCGGGAGGATGCAGGGATAGGTAAGGAGGTGGTCCTTTCGGGTATGCTCAAATACTTTGAGATATGGAGCAAGGAACGCCTGGATGAAGAGTTGCGTAGGGCAAAGGAAAACTTTGACCAGTACAGCCGCCTCATCTCAACCATTGGGACCAACAAGACGTGATACGGCCATGGATCATATACCGGTATTGGTCGATGAGGTAATCGATGGGCTATGCATCAAGAATGGAGGCATTTATGTGGACGGTACGGTCGGAATGGGGGGGCATGCCGAGGCCATCCTTGAGAGGCATGGCGAGATAGGGCTGCTCATAGGCCTTGATCTCGACGCCGACGCCGTATTGAGGGCCAGTGAACGTCTCGCTCGTTTTGGTGAGAAGATACATCTCGTGTGCGGAAACTTTTCCGTACTTTCAGACATCTTGGTTGATATGGGCATAGACAAGGTGGATGGAATGCTGCTTGACCTAGGCATGTCCTCATACCAGCTCGAAAAGAGCGGCAAGGGGTTCAGTTTTATGAAAGACGAGCCTTTGGATATGAGGATGGACAATTCCTTTACTATTACGGCCGCCGATATGGTCAACGAGCTGCCTGCTTGTGAGCTTGAGACACTCATACGCACATATGGTGAAGAGCGTTGGGCCAAGAGGATAGCGGAGGCTATTGTTGAGCGGCGGAGATCAGCACCAGTCGTTACTTCTTTAGATCTGGCCAGGATAGTGGCTGGGGTGGTACCCCGAAGGGTACAGGGTGCAAAGATGCATCCTGCCACAAGGACGTTTCAGGCCCTTCGCATAGCTGTAAACAGGGAACTTGAGAATTTGAAAGAGGCGCTTGATCTTCTCCCTTCATGTCTCAAGATCGGTGGGCGTCTCTGCGTAATTTCGTTTCATTCGCTCGAAGACCGTATGGTGAAGGATGCGTTTAGGAGCGACAGTCGCCTAATTCGGGTGACAAAGAGGCCGATTGTCGCCAGCCCAGTTGAGTTGGCTGTCAATCCAAGGGCAAGGAGTGCGAGGCTTCGCATAGCCGAGAGGGTTGATTCACAGTTTTTGACCAATTCATGCAAAAAATTGTAAAGAGAGGAGAAAGATCATGACTTACCGTGCATCTGTCCTTCGGGTGTCGTCTCACAGACAGACCTATGTGGCTTTTGGAAGAAGGGATATATTGACCGGTCTTGCGGTCAGGGATCTGAGGTTTTCCTTAAAGGAGATATTGGCCGCCGTTTTCGCCCTTTTTATATTTTCGCTGAGCCTCTGGTCTGGTTATGAGATACGTAGTGTCTCAAACGACCTTGCCATGCTCGAGAGGGAATCAGCGCAGCTTGACGCCAGATTCAAGACATTGAAAGAGGCTGAAGAGCGGCTTATGGCACCCGAAAGGTTGGCTCTTGCGGCACAGAGACTTGGACTCCATAAACCGGAAGGCAGTCAGATCGTAAGGTTGGAAGATTAGCCGGACAGGTCGCTATATCAGTAAGCGCCTCTACATATGGATCGCCCGTTTTGCAGACGGATCAACTTTTTCTGGTTCCTGAATGAAGAGGATGGGGTAATAAACGGCTGTCTTTAATCGGCCGTTGCTATGGCTGCTGTGAACAATATAGAACCCGCTCCGCAACTTCGGATTCCGGTTTGATTGATGGATGTTGGTTTATCTATCTCGTCTTCCAGCTTACCTAAAGACCAATTACCGTTGTTTTGTAGTGGGTTCATATGGCTACCGTCAGAAGAAAAAAAAGAAAACGTCGTACGGTCCTCCCATTGGTTGTGATGGTTTGCGTAGCGGCCGTGTTGGTAACGGCCTATTTTGTCTGGCCTGTATTGAGCGAGCTCGGCATGGAATGCTTTTTTGCCCCAAAAGGACGCAGAGCAGGGGGTGGCGGTATCTATATCGACAGCGGAGCAGAGCGCGGCTGGATCTTTGACAGGAGTGGAGTAGTCCTCGCCGCCAATGCCATGACGATGTCGGCTTATGTAAAACCTGCTCTTGTTCCGTCAGGGGATGACTGGATTGCGAAGGTTTCGGGCATACTTGGCATCCCTGAAGGCGAGATAAAGGACAGGGTATTTTCCACACGCAACTTTGTTTGGTTGAAGAGCGGGCTTAGTGAGGCGGAGGTGCAGGGATTGAAGGCCGCCGATATCTCAGGCATAGGCGTCGCCGGGGAATACAGACGTTTTTATCCTTATGGAGGTCTTGCCGTCCAGATCCTTGGTTTTACTGACCATGATGGAAACGGCCTTGAGGGCGTGGAGGCCTTCTATGACAAGAGACTCGGTGCTATGGAGTGTAAAGATCCCGAAGCACCAGGTTGCAGCCTGCATCTTACCATCGAAAGAGGTGTACAGTCCATGGCAGAGGAGGAGCTTGGTTCGGAGCTGACCAGAATGAAAGGTGAAAAGGGTTGTATGATTGTCATGGGTGTGAATACAGGTCAGATATTGGCCATGGCCGTAAGACCCGTATGGGAGCAGGGAAAATGCTGGCAAAATGATCAAGATGGGGGCGGATTCAGCAATTATGCAATAAAGGCCGAGGTGGATCCATCGATGTTTTTTGTCTTTGTCAACTGGATTTCCAAAGAAAGATCCTCGCAGGAACTGCAGGGCGGTTCAGATCAAGGTGGTCAGGTTCAACCGTCTGTGTCGACCGTTCGAACCGAAAGGTTTAATTTGGTCAACATAAGTGATAAATTCGGCATATTTGGACCATGGACGAGCAACGAGATCAAATCGGTCGGTTTCGACGCCAGTGCGCTTAACGACATGTGGAGACTTGGCTTCGGACAGCTTACTGGTATTGATCTGCCTGATGAGGAGATGGGGCGCCTGCCGTCGAGTCCTCCGTATTCATGGGACGACCTTTTGCTCCAAGGTATGGCCGCAAGCCCTGTGCAGATGCTCCGCGCCTTTTGCGCCCTCATAAACGGCGGCAAGCTTGTTTGGCCTCATGTCGCCTTTGAATATGTCGGGAAGGGCCAGAAGACCCACCTTGAAAGTGGCATCTTGTCCGGCGGTCGTTCCATACAGTCTGCTGAGGCGTTGGCGTCTGGGTTCAGAGAGAAGCTGGGACGCCTTGACGGCGATCCGGTTTTTAGCATCAGGCTACACGACGAGCCTGGCAGCACCAAGGGAATCGCACAGATCGTTGCGCTCGGTTTCTGGCCTGTCGATAATCCTGTTGTATGTTATATAGTCGTCCTTGACAATGTGAGGGGGGACCCAGCCATGTATAAAGAGGTCTTTGGAGGTATAAAAAGGGTAGCTATGGCTGCGGCCAAATTGCCGTTAGAGATGAATATCCAAAAAAATGAGAGATAAAGAGATCTTAGCCATCCTGGACGATGCGGCAGGTGTCACTTGCAATTCGAAAAAGGTGCGGCCTGGATTTGTATTCGTGGCCATGCCTGGCACAAAGAGAGATGGTTTGAATTTTGTAGCTGATGCAATAAAGAACGGGGCCGGGGTGGTTGTGACTTCCCATGAGGGTGCCTGTCGATTGAAGGGTCTGAATAGGGGTGGGGTTAAGATATTCGGTGTTGATGATCCAAGGGGTGTATTCGCCAGATTAGCCAGTATTTTTTATGGAGAGCCATCCAAACGGCTTATAGTGGTAGGGGTTACAGGAACCAATGGAAAGACTACGGTTACTTATCTTCTGGAGTCGATATTCAGAGAGGCCGATCTGAATCCAGGTGTTATAGGGACTATAAGCATGAGATATGCTGGAATGGAGACCGCCTCGGAGCTCACTACGCCCGATTCTGCGGCGATCCAGGCCTGTCTTGCAGAGATGTTGAGGGGCGGGGTAAAGGCTGTGGCAATGGAGGTCTCTTCCCACGCCATAGACCAGAAGAGGGTAGAAGGGTGTGAGTTTAAGGTGGCAGTATTTACTAATCTAACACGGGATCACCTGGACTATCACCATGATATGGAGGCCTATTTTCTTACAAAGGCCAGGCTTTTTACCGAATATAAGGTGGGTCTGTCTGTGATAAACCTGGATGATCCTTATGGATTGAGGCTCTGGGCTATGATCGATGGATCCGGCAACCGGAGGATCAGTTATGGTTTCGACCGTAGTGCTGATATATGGCCCGAATCTTTTGAATCGAGTCTTGCAGGGCTTAAGGCAAGGATCTCAACCCCCTTTGGTGAAATTGATATCAAATCAAGGCTTATAGGCAGACATAATCTATCAAATATCCTCGGTGCGATCGGTGCAGCCGCCGGTCTTGGCATTGATCTTAATATTGTCAGACGCGGAATAGAATGTCTTGATAAAGTCCCAGGGAGGCTTGAGCCGGTGGCCATCCACCAAAGAGACATCACGGCATTGGTTGATTATGCCCATACCCCAGATGCATTGGAGAATGTCTTAAAGACCCTGTCCAATCTCGCTATAGGGCGGATCATATGTGTGGTCGGATGCGGAGGTGACAGAGATCAGGGCAAGAGGCCGATTATGGCCAGGATTGCGGCGAGATACTCCGATATTGCTGTCTTTACTTCTGACAACCCGCGAGGTGAGGATCCGGCCTTCATATTGAATCAGATGCTTCAGGGTCTGGCGGAGATCCCTGCCGGAGAGAGAGATGGCTATTCGGCGCATGTGGAGGTTATTCCAGACAGGCGTGAGGCTATTTTTTGGGCGGCTGCCAGAGCCGAGACCGGCGATTGCGTCTTGGTTGCAGGAAAGGGGCATGAGACATATCAGATCATAGGGGATGAAAGGATTTATTTTGATGACAGAGAGGTCTTGAGGGAGGCCTTCGGGCCACGGATTTCTTTGTGTCAGGTTGCAAGCGCTATAGGAGCCGAGGTCGTATATGGCAAGGGATCGAATGGGGTCAGTGTGCAGCTGGAAAAGGTGCTGATCGGTGGTATATCCACAGACACGAGATCCATCTTGCCTAAGGATCTATTTTGGGCGTTTAAAGGTGGGCGTTTTGATGGAAGGGACTTTGTGTGTGAGGCAATTAAGAAAGGTGCCTGTGGTGCGATTGTATCGCATGAAGACATGTCGCTTTTAAAGGACGTTTCGACCGATGCTCCGCTTCTCGCCGTCCATGACGTCCTGAATGCCTTTGGAGACCTGGCTTCGTGGTACAGGAAGCGCCTTGGACTGGGTGTGTTTGCGATAACTGGGAGCTGCGGTAAGACCACTACAAAGGAGGCCATAGCATCTATCTTTCAGAAGAGATGGAGGGTTGTAAAGACAAAGGGCAACTTCAACAACTTGATAGGCCTTCCATTGAGTCTTTTTGAGGCCAGGGAAGGGGACGACTGGGCGGTCCTTGAGATGGGTATGAACCGGCCTGGTGAGATTGCAAGACTTGTAGAGATTGCAGGTCCTGATGCGGCGCTCATAACAAACATCAGACCTGTACACCTCGAAGGGCTCGGCGATCTTGAAGGCGTGGCAAGGGAGAAGGGTGAGGTTTTCAAGGCCTTGGGTAAAGACGGAACGGCCGTCGTCAACCTTGATGACCCGCTTGTTTTGGAGGTTTCCCGTGCCATCGACTGCAGAAAGGTCTTCTATTCCGTAACGGGTGGGTCAAGAGGGGGGGGTCGCCCAGATGTCTTTCTAGTCTCGTGGTCGCCTCTGGATGCCGCTTTCTATATCGAGATCGATATCGCAGGTCATTTGGTGAGGTCCGATATCCCGCTCATAGGCACAGCCAATGTTCAAAACGTTGTTGCCGCAGCTGCGGCGGCATATGCCATAGGCCTCACAGACGACGAGATAACGGCAGGTCTGCAAGAAATGAAAGGGCTGCATGGGCGCATGGGGCTTGAAGATCTAGGCTGTGATTTTTATCTGATCGACGATAGCTACAATGCCAATCCAGCATCGATGGCCATGGCCCTTGAGACGCTGTCAGTTTGGGGCAGGGGTAAAAAGATAGCGATTTTGGGCGATATGCTGGAGCTCGGCAAGAGATCTGTGTCTTTTCATCAGGATCTGGGTAGAAAGGCAGGTCTTTCAGGGGTTGATCTGCTAGTTTCCATGGGTGAGTTTTCAACCGTCGTTGCAGAGGAGGCAAGGAAGGCCGGGGTTGAGGCGTTTGCCTTTGATGACATGGATGCATTGATGCATTGGCTTAGCAGTTGTCTTGACCGTAGAGGAGCCGGTATATTTTCATGTCCATGCACCATACTCGTAAAGGGGTCTAGAGGGGTCAGATGCGATAGGGTCTCTGGGGTTATAAGGGCTGCCTTTGCAAAAGAAAGAGGTGTGTCGTGATCTTTTATCTGCTTTACCCCCTTCATGAATTCTGGCCCGTTTTCAATGTCTTTCGCTATATAACATTCCGTACTATCTATGCGACGGTTATGGCATTTCTCGTGGTCTTTCTTTTGGGCGATTGGTTCATTAAGAGGCTCAGGGCGATGCAGATGGGGCAGGTGATAAGGCAAGACGGTCCTAAGGCCCATCTTTCAAAGGCCGGGACGCCAAGTACTGGCGGTGTCCTTATAGTAGGGGCGATAGCCTTTTCCACGCTTTTGTGGGCCGATCTCAAAGAGATATATATTTGGATATGTCTTATAGTCCTTTTGGGGTTCGGGGCAATAGGTCTGGCCGACGACATCTTGAAGATCAAAAGGCGCAATTCCAGAGGATTGCCAGGGCGATGGAAGCTTGTCTGCCAGGCCTTTTTCTGCGCTGTTGCTGGCTATATCCTCTTTGTTGATGGGTATTGGGGCTCGTATCTGAGCATCCCATTCTTCAAAAACATACGACCCGATATTGGGATGTTCTATTTTTTTTTCGCCATGCTGGTGGTGATTGGTGCATCTAATGCCGTGAATCTGACGGATGGGCTGGACGGTCTCGCCACCGGGCCATTCGTAGTGGCTGCCGCAGTCTATACTCTTTTCAGCTATCTTGCCGGCCATGTTGTTATAGCCGAATATCTTCAGATCCCTTACGTTCCAGGGGCGGGCGAGCTTGCGGTTTTCTGTGGGGCGATGGTTGGGGCCGGGCTCGGGTTTTTATGGTATAATTCCTATCCGGCAAGCATCTTTATGGGGGATTCAGGTTCCTTGGCCATGGGAGGCGCGTTGGGTACAGTGGCGGTCTTGATAAAACAGGAGCTCCTGTTGGTTATTGTGGGGGGTATCTTTGTAGTGGAGGCCTTGTCGGTGATAATCCAGGTGGGATATTACAAGGCTACGGGCGGCAGGAGGGTATTTAAGATGGCGCCGCTTCATCACCATTTTGAGCTCTTGGGGGTCAATGAGCCCAAGGTCATAGTGAGGTTCTGGATAGTAGCCATAATCCTCGGCCTTTTGGCCATAAGTACCCTGAAATTGCGGTAAATCATATACAGATGATGGATCTGAGGGGCAAAAAGATAGTGGTTTTGGGGATAGGGGCATCCGGTGAGGCCGCTGCAAAGTGGGCTGAATCCCGCGGGGCCATGGTGGTTGTAAGTGATCTTAAACCTATTGGGCGTTGGCCATCTGATTTTATCGAATGGGCAAGGGCAAGAGGGGTGGGCATAGAGGCGGGCAAAAATGATCCCAAGACCTGCCTTTCAGCTGATATGGTTATTGTGAGTCCAGGGATACCGCTTGATGCCCATGTCGTAAGATCGACGCTGGAGTATGGGATACCCATTACTGGAGAGCTTGCGCTGGCTGTTTCGTTATGGCGTGGGCCATTGATTGCGATTACAGGGACAAATGGCAAAACCACTACCACGAGCCTGGTGGGGGAGATGTTTAAGACTGCTGGACTGCCCCATGTTACGGCTGGCAATATTGGGGTGCCGTTATTGGGTTTTTTGCAACACGATGAATACAATAGCGGCGAGGCGGCTGTTTTGGAGGTCAGTAGTTTTCAGCTTGACGCCTTTTCCTTGAATCGCGGTTGGTTTAGGCCGCCAAGATTTAATATAGCTGCATTTTTGAACTTGTCGCCCGATCACCTGGATCGTTACCCTGGCCTTGCGGCATACGGGGAAAGCAAGGCGAGTCTGTTCAAATTCCAGACCGGTTCCGATTGGGCCGTCATGAACGGCGACGACCCCAACCTTTTGCCTTTTAGGGACAGGGGTATGGCAAAGCGGCTCATTTTCGGTCGTTGCGATCACGGTCTTCACGGGGCGCTGATAAGACGCGAAAGCGGACAAATCATATTAAGGTTGCCCGAATCGATCGGTGGGTCTGATGAGGTCTATTCGCTTAAAAATTGGGGGCTTAAGGGTATCCACAATCTTGAGAATCTCGCCGCAGCTATTCTAATCGCAAGGGTGTCTGGTATCGGGCCCGCTGTCGTGCAGGAGGTTATTTCAACATTCAAGGCCCCGCCCCACAGGATAGAATGGGTAGCTACAAAGAATGGGATAAATTATTATGATGACTCGAAAGGGACGAATGTTGTCTCTGTGATCAAGGCCATTGAGTCAATAGACGGGCCTGTTGTACTAATAGCCGGCGGAAGGGGTAAGGGCGAAGATTACAGCCCACTTCGCCACTATGCAGAGTCGGGTCGGGTCAGCGCCTTTGTGCTTATGGGCGAGGAGGCGTCGGTTATCAAAGATGCCGTGGGCGTGGCCGTTCCTGTATTTGAGATCGTCGAGACAGACGGATGGCAGGCTATGCGGGAGGCCGTAAGGCTGGCCGCACTCAATGCGGAGGATGGCGGCGCAGTGCTCCTCTCCCCAGCCTGTGCAAGTTTCGATATGTTTGAAGATTATAGGGAACGCGGGCTTGCCTTTAAAAAGGCGGTTCTTGAGCTCGAGGTATAAATGACACCAGCGATGCGTTGCGGACTATAAAGGTCTGGCTGGACAGCGGGTCTTTGTGTCGGTCATTGGTGGGGAGTATATGGAAAGGCAGGTTGATGGGAGGGGTGCTCCTTTGAGGCTTGTTGTAGCAGGCGGCGGCACAGGCGGTCATGTCTTTCCTGGAATTGCGGTGGTTGAGGCGCTTTCGGAGGTGTCTCCCGTAGAGGTCATGTGGATAGGTGCAGGACGTCCGGTTGAGAAAGAGGTCTTGAAGGATCGGCCTTGGCGTTATCGTGTGCTTGAAGTTAGGCCCCTTCTTGGAGTAGGCGGGTTCGGCATGGCCAGATCCATTTTGGGTCTACCGTATCATATATCAAGGTCATTTGTGTGGCTCAGGGATTTCAGACCCGATATAGTATTCGGTGTAGGAGGCTATGTCTCAGGGCCTGTACTGCTGGCTGCAAGGATCTTGGGGATGCCCACCGTACTGCATGAGCAGAATCTGGTACCCGGCCTTGCCAACCGAATTGCAGCTAGATTTGTAAATGCCGTCCTCTTGAGCTTTGAACAGGCGGAAATGGCTTTTCCGAAGGCCAAGACTGTTGTTACGGGGAACCCTGTCCGTCCATCATTGTTGTTTAATTATAAAGAAGAGGCAAGGGCGGCTGGTGCTCCTTTGAGGCTTTTGATAATAGGAGGGAGCCAGGGTGCAAGGGGTTTGAACAGGCTTGCAAGTTCAGCCGTTGCGTTGCTTTCAAAATCAGGCGTCAGGCTTGAGATAATGCACCAGACAGGTCCTGTCGACCTCGAGGCGGTGAGGTCTTTATATGATGAGGTCGGGGTCAAGGCTGTGGTCTATCCGTTCATAAATGACATGGCCATGGCATATTCATGGGCCGATCTCGTTGTCTGCAGGGCCGGGGCCGGTACTATTGCAGAGCTTACGGCCCTTGGCAAGCCATCTGTTCTTATTCCCTATCCAGCTGCAGCGGATAGACATCAAGATGCCAATGCAAAGGCGCTTGCGGATGCCGGCGGGGCCATATATTTTTGTGAAGAAGATATCGGGGCCGTAAAGATGGCCTCGGAGATACAGGCCTTGCTGGAAGATCAAACCAGTCTTAAAAAGATGGCCGAGAAGGCCAAGGAGATGGGCAGGCCTGATGCAGCAAAGGCCATAGCCTCGATTCTTGTGGATATGGCGGTTAAAAGATAACAATCACGGTGGATCATGTATAAGAAACAGCATATACATTTTGTTGGTATAGGCGGGATAGGCATGAGTGGACTTGCAAGGCTCCTTTTGGGCCTTGGATATGATGTCTCGGGGTCGGACCTGCGAGAGACCGAGATAACTAGGTCCCTTGTCCAGATGGGCGGCGTTGTATACAAGGGTCATGAGGCCAAAAATGTCGAAGGGGCGGATGTAGTGGTCTATTCTTCTGCTGTAAAGGAGTCGAACCCAGAGATCAGGGCAGCCATGGCAAAGGGAGTACCTGTCATTCCCAGGGCAGAGATGCTGGCGGAGATCATGCGGTTGAAAAAATTCGGCATAGCTGTTGCCGGCGCGCATGGGAAGACAAGCACTACATCTATGGTGGCATCGGTGTTGAATTCAGGCGGTCTTGATCCTACAGTTGTGATCGGAGGCAAGGTAAAGAGTCTTGGCGCGAACGCCTGCTGGGGACAGGGTGAATTTGTGGTGGCCGAGGCCGATGAGAGCGATGGAAGCTTTCTGCACCTCACGCCGAGTATCGCCGTGGTGACCAATATAGACATGGAGCATTTGGATTACTATTCATGCAAGGATGATATATTGGATGCCTTTACGGCCTTTCTCGGACGAGTGCCGTTTTATGGACTGGCCATACTTTGTAATGATGATGCCATGAGCCGGCTGATACTTCCCAGGATAAAGAAGCGTGTCATGACATATGGCATAGGAAATGGCGCCGAACTTGAGGCGAGGGATATATCCTTTGGCGGTATGGGGGTGTCTTATATCGCATTTTGGCGTGGGTCCAGATTGGGCCGCATAGATATGAAGGTCCCAGGTCTTCATTATCTGCGCAATTCGCTTGCCGCCATGGCTGTAGGACTTGAACTTGAAATACCATTTGAGTGTATAAAAAATGGGCTGAACGCCTATGAAGGTGTAGGCAGGCGCTTTGAGGTTCTTGGTGATATTGATGGCATAACGGTGGTGGATGATTATGCCCATCACCCGACTGAGATTGAGGCTACTCTCAAGGCGGCCAGGTCGTGTTGGCCTGACAGGAGGTTCGTCGTACTCTTTGAGCCGCATCGTTATTCCAGGACCAAGGCCCTTATGGACGAATTTGCCGTGGCCTTTAAAGAGGCGGACGAGGTCTGGATAACCGAGATATACCCGGCGAGTGAGACCCCCATAGTTGGCGTAAGCGGCGAGCGTCTTTCAAGGGTTATAAAAGACAGGTCGGCGATGTCTGTGCATTTTGTCAAGGCGTGTAGCGATCTTCCGGATGCAGTGACTGGTTCGCTTCGTCCAGGAGATGTGGTTTTTACCCTTGGGGCCGGTTCAATAGGACAGATCGGTCGGATGATATTGAGCAAATTAGGGTCAAAGGAGATGGCGGTTGCCCTTTAGAGATCTTGCAAAAATAGACGGCATCGAGCTCTTCAGAGACCTGCCCCTTGCGCCTCTTACCACCTTTCGTATAGGCGGCAGGGCAAAGATCTTCGTGAGGCCGAGGCGGATAGCTGCGCTTGAAGCGGCGTTGGCCTGTCTTCAAGATAAGGGCGTCGCCTACAAGATACTCGGTCGTGGGAGCAATCTCCTGATCGACGACAAGGGCGTTGAGGCGGTGATTTCCCTTGCGGCCCTTAATGCATTAAGGGATCTTGTCCCGGATGAAAGTGGCGGGTCCATCCTGACCGTAGAGGCTGGCCACGGGCTTGGCAGACTTATCTCGTGGACATCAGCCAGGGGGCTTTCTGGCCTTGAGGGTCTCTGCGGCATTCCGGGGAGCGTTGGCGGTGCGGTTAAGATGAATGCAGGGGCCGGGACATGGTGTATTGCACATATACTCCATTCAGTATGTTTCACAGGACCAGGCGGGAGTTGCTGGGTGTCTGGTGACAGGCTCGAATACGGCTATCGGAGTCTTGAAGTGCCTAGTGGTGCTGTTGTGTCGATGGTGAGGCTGCGTCTTTTTCAGAAGGAGCGGTCAAGCATCTATTCGGAGATAAGGGCCTTGATGAAAAAGAGGACCAAAACCCAGCCCTTAGGAAGGCCTAGTGCAGGGTGTATTTTTAAAAATCCTCCAGGTGATTCGGCTGGGAGGCTGATAGACCTATGCGGACTTAAGGGTCTTGCGGTGGGAGGCGCAGAGGTTTCGTTCATCCATGCAAACTTTATCATCAACAGGGGTGGCGCAAGTTCTGCTGATGTGATCGGACTCATGGATATCGTTAAAGACACGGTCAGGTCAATTACAGGTATAGAACTTGCGCCTGAGGTTGCAATTTGGGGTATGAGACAATGAATGTCAGGACTTCTTACAGGGGTGGCAAGGGCATACATCAAAGGCTGGCTGATAGAAAGATCCACGGGGTATCGATCTTTTTTAAGACTAACTTCCTGCTGTTAAAAAGATCTTTTTTTATCTTTTTGGTATTGGCGGTCGGTTATGGTTCATGGCATTGGATGTGTCATAGCCGGTATTTTTGTCTAAATAAGATACTGGTTGAGGGTGGACCGCACATGAGCCATGAAGATCTTCTCAGACTGACTGGCCTAACCTCCAGGACCAATATCTTGGCCGTCAATTTGGATTCAATCAAAAGCGCTATAGAAAGGTATCCTTGGGTCAAGAAGGCAGAGGTCAGGCGCAGGCTGCCTGACCGGCTGATTATTATGATTAAGGAGCGTGTTCCGGTTGCCGCTATGGAATCAGGCGGTAAGATGTATCTAGTGGACGGTACCGGGGCCGTTTTCAAAGAGGCTGCGCCAGCAGAGGTCGGATCTCTGCCTGTGATAACCGGCGCTGATCATATGGATGCCAAGAGGGGCATCCTTTCAGGGTTTGCAATGAAGGCCTCGGAGCTCATAACAATGGCTGGACAAGGTACGAGGACCTTGGGTGCTGGCAACATCAAGAAGATAATAATTACAAACAACGGTGATCTAATGCTCTATACGGTGGATCACGATACCCTCATTCATTTTAAGGCACATAACATCAAGACACAATTTGCAAGGGCTGAAAAGATACTTTTCCAGCTTTATAGATCTGGCAAATATGAAAGGGTCGCAAGTATTGACCTTGATTACGGCCAGGATATGGCAGTGGCAAGACTTAAAGACTAGGAGACCAAATGGCCGAAAGACCTTGTGATATATTGGTTGGCCTTGATATCGGCACTACGAAGATATGCGCTGTGGTAGGAGAGGTCAGAGAGGATGGCATAGAGATAATCGGGGTGGGCTTTCATCCATCAATCGGCCTTAAAAAAGGTGTGGTAATAAATGTGGAAAGTACGGTGAAGTCCATAAGAAAAGCGGTTGAAGACGCAGAGCGTATGGCCGGGATGGAGATAGATTCCGTTTGTATAGGCATAGCAGGTAGCCACATAAAAGGTATTAACAGCCATGGTGTAATAGCCATAAAGGGCCAGGAAGTCAGTCAGGAAGATATAGAAAGGGTCCTAGATGCGGCAAAGGCGGTTGCCATCCCGCTTGACAGGGATATACTTCATGTGCTTCCCCAGGAATATATTGTGGATGATCAGGGCGGTATCATGGATCCTGTGGGCATGACAGGCGTGAGGCTTGAGGCTAGGGTACACATAGTCACAGGGGCTGTAACGGCCGTCCAGAACCTTGTTAAGTGCACCAACCGGGCAGGTCTTGATGTATCGGATATAGTTCTTCAACCCCTGGCCTCTGCCTCAGCTGTGCTTACACAGGAGGAAAAGGATCTCGGGGTTGGGCTTATTGATTTTGGTGGAGGTACTACTGACGTGGCGTTGTTCGTCGATGGTACCATCAGACATTCTTCCATCCTTGGGCTTGGCGGCAATAATCTTACCAATGACATTGCCGTCGGCCTCAAGACGCCGATGGCCGACGCTGAGAAGATCAAGGTCCTTCACGGTTGCTGTTTGAGTTCGTTAGTATCTAGAGATGAAAATATAGAGGTTCCGAGTGTCGGCGGACGTAAGCCAAGACTCCTTTCCAGACAGGTGCTCGCTGAGATACTTGAGCCCCGTGTCGAAGAGATATTCGGCCTACTGGATCAGGAAATCCAACGCACCGGGCTAAAGGATTCATTGACTTCGGGGCTGGTGATTACAGGCGGTTCAGCCTTGGTGGCCGGACTCAGCGAGATGGCAGATCAGATTTTCCAGCTACCCACTAGGATCGGCTATCCGAGGCGCATATCGGGTCTGGTTGATATGGTTAATTCACCGATGTTTGCGACAGCTGTAGGTCTTGTGCTCTATGAGTTGGACAACAAGCCAGACAAGAAGTTCCACATAAGGGACGGCAATATCTTCAATAGGGTAACCGGACGTATGAGGTCATGGTTCAAGATTTAAATGTTTTGGTATTTATTTGGATCAAACCAAATAAGGCAGTTTGTCGGAGTTTTTAAGGACATTAGAGGGGGTCTAAAATGGCTTTTGAATTTGTTGATATGGAACATACCGCTAAGATCAAGGTAGTGGGGGTCGGCGGCGGAGGCGGTAATGCCGTTAACAATATGATAGCATCTGAGTTGAAAGGCGTAGAGTTTATAGCAGCCAACACCGACAGTCAGGCCCTTGAGATGTCCAGGGCTGGGATAAAGATACAGCTCGGCAAGAATTTGACAAAAGGGTTGGGTGCCGGGGCTAAGCCTGAGATCGGCAGGGACGCAGCTGAAGAGAGTATAGACGAGATAAGGGCTGCACTTGAAGGAAGTGACATGGTCTTTATCACTGCCGGCATGGGCGGCGGTACCGGTACAGGGGCCGCTCCGGTCATAGCAGAAGTTAGCAAGGAGGTCGGGGCACTCACGGTCGGGGTGGTTACAAAACCCTTTAGCTTTGAAGGCAAACGCCGCATGAAGCAGGCGGAGGAGGGGCTTGAGCGCCTAAGGGGCGTTGTTGATACCATAATCACCATTCCAAACGATAGGTTAAGGCGTTTGGCGCAACCAAATACATTGTTGAAGGAATTGTTCGCCAAGGCTGATGATGTCCTCTATTATGCGGTGAGGGGTATTTCAGATCTTATAGTGGTCCAGGGCTATATAAATGTTGATTTTGCGGATGTGCGCACTGTAATGGCCGAGATGGGTATGGCGTTGATGGGCACGGGCGTGGCTAGGGGGGAGAGGAGGGCTATGGAGGCGGTCCAGATGGCCATAGCAAACCCGCTCCTTGAAGACATCTCGATCAGCGGCGCCCGTGGGATACTCATGAACATAACGGCTAGCAGCGAGACCCTTAGTATGGAAGAGGTGGATCAGGCGTCAACGATGATTCATGATGAGGCCCATGAAGATGCCAATATTATATGGGGTGCCGTATTTGACGATGACGCCGGGGATGAGATCAGGGTTACAGTGATTGCGACAGGTATCGGTGCCGATTCCGTCGGCGAGGAAACAATCGTCACACCCATAACAGATCTCGTCAGAAAAAGGCAGGATTCAGGCAGAGATGAGCAGGATCAGGTGGTGCAAACCGCCTATCGCGATAGGCAGCGCGCCGGGAATACGAAAAGGCCTGAAAAGCAAGGCCTTGTTCACAGAGGGTTTGATGAGATAGACTGGAACAGATATGAGATCCCGACTTTTATACGCAAAAAGGCTGATTGATCGCTGTCCGGATGCATCGATCAATCGGATTAGGTGCAGGTTGAACCTTAAGATCGTAGGGCTAAATTAATAAAATAAAGAGCTGGCAACCAAAAATGGACTAGAGAGGTGGGGGGTAGGCGTGGGTGGTCGCTACGGCTGTGGCGAACCGCATTTTATTTTGATGTATTCTATAATGCCCTGAGCAGCGGCGTGTATGTAGTCTCTGTCCTCCCCTTCAACCATTATCCTGATCAGGGGTTCGGTGCCTGAGGGTCTGATCAATATCCGGCCCCTGCCCTTCATTTTGCTCAGGAATTCCATTTGCAGTTTGTCCAGTCCGGCAATCTCATCAGGCGACCTCTTCTCTTTGATTTTTATATTGTATAAGACCTGCGGAAATGATTCCATGACCTTCGCCAGTTCGGACAAGGGCAAACCTGTGATCTGCATGATGGCAAGGAGCTGAAGGGCAGCCAGTATGCCGTCTCCCGTGGTCATATAGTCCATGAATATCAAGTGGCCTGATTGTTCGCCGCCGAAGTTGTACCCGCCGGCCCTCATGGCCTCTACTACATAGCGGTCCCCGACCTTTGTTCGGACAAGCCGTCCGCCCATTTCCTGAACGGCTACCTCTAGTCCCATGTTGCTCATGACCGTTGCAACAAGGGTATTGTGCTTCAGTCTATTTTCCTGGATAAGGTGTTTGGCGCAGATCGCCATGATATGGTCTCCATCTACCACCTTGCCCTTTTCATCTGCGACGATGACCCTGTCTCCATCGCCGTCAAAGGCTATCCCCATGTCCGCGTTGTGTTTGAGTACGGCGTCACGCATAGACTCAGGGTATAACGCCCCACAATTTTCGTTGATGTTTGTGCCATTGGGTGTTACCCCAAGCTTAATTACATCCGCACCGAGCTCCTCAAATACGGCCGGAGCAACTTTATACGTAGCGCCGTTTGCACAGTCAACAACTATTTTGAGCCCGTCGAGGGTAAGGGTCTTTGGGAATGTATGTTTGAGAAATACTACATATCTGCCCTGGGCGTCATCTATCCTGAAGGCCTTTCCTACGTGTTCGCCGGTTGGCTGTTCGTATACAAGTATCGATGACTCCATGAGTTCTTCTATGTGGCCTTCGAGTTCGTCAGGTAGTTTGAAACCATCCCCCGAGAAGATTTTAATGCCGTTGTCCTGAAATGGGTTGTGAGATGCCGATATGACAACTCCGGCATCGGCCCTCATGTTGGACGTGAGGAAGGCTATGGCCGGCGTCGGCATTGGTCCTACCAACAGCACATCCGCCCCCATGGAGCATATGCCAGCGGCCAAGGCGTTTTCCAGCATATAGCACGACAGCCTGGTGTCCTTGCCTATCAGTATCCTGTGGCGTCTGCCTTGTTGATTTTTAAAGATATATGCCACGGCCTTTCCGATTTTCATGGCCGTATCGATGGTCATTGGATATATATTTGCGATACCTCTGATGCCGTCTGTTCCAAAAAGTCTGCGCATTTATTTTTTTGCTTTATAGACCTTTATTTTTTGTGGAATGATATTCAGCAGCGATATTCCTTCAGGGACTATACATTTAGGTTCGATTACATGTATGCCCTTTGTTAAATCTTGTGTCTCTATCATTACAGTTATATCATTTGCAGTTATGTTGTTTAATTCAGTTAATGGCCCTTTGAGTGTTATGCTTACCTCTTTAGGCCAAAAGGATATTTTGCCTATAGGTGGATATAATTTTACTGGAACACGTTGTATTTTTTTTATGCCTTCAATAGGTTTTATATAGACAGTTACTGTAACTTCACTGATATTTGTTTCAGTATTAGTAATGTCTTTCATATTTAATCCTGAGCGTACTTTAATGATCTCTGTTGCTCCATCTATGTTAATAGGTAGTGTTTTTATTTCCCTCAACTTGTTGAGCTCTCTCGGTAGGCCGGAAGCAATGACCCTATCTGGTATGGTTTCAATCTTCTCGATCTTATATCCCTTAGCCGGGGTTCCGATGATTTCTGGTTTGACCATCAGCTCTTTACGCATCATCGGTTCAAGAATTATATTGAATTCCGAAGGCTGGAATCTCGTGATTTTTACGCCTGTTGGTATAGGCAGTGTCTCAGGGTCTATATGTATCGTTATCTTGCCGGGCGAGGTGTTTTTGAGGTCGATTATTTTTGGTAGCCTTTGAATAGCTACATCTCTTATGAGACTGCGTGGTCCGAATATCCTGACGTTTATTGCGGTTGGTATATCGTTGGCTATGATTAGGTCTTTCGGCAGATTTATGACCTCTACGGGCAGAGAGACGGTGATTTCGGCCTTTTCTTCCCCCACTACAAAAAACCACAGGAAGATGGCGAAACCGAGAGACAGCGCCTTTAAGACCCAGTTGTTGGAAAATATACCCCCTAGGCGCATTTGTCAGATGATTCTCCTTTTCCACCAAGGTTTCTCGACATCTTCTGGAGCGAATGTGTTGTGCAGGATTCGTCTCAATGTACCGGTGTCTATGTCTCTTGTTATCTTGCCCGCTATGGCCACTGATATACCGCCTGTTTCTTCAGACACGACGATTGCCACCGCATCGGTCTGTTCGGTTATGCCGATGGCGGCCCTGTGCCTGGTGCCGAGCCTTCTGCTTATGTCAGGACTTGATGTAAGCGGCAGTACACATCCGCCTGCGGCTATCCTGCCGTTTTGTATTATTACGGCCCCGTCGTGCAGTGGTGAGCCCTTATAAAATATAGTGCACAACAGGTCTCTTGTAACCCGTGCATCCAAAGCCGTCCCGCTGCTTATATAGTCCCCTAGTCCTACTCCTCTTTCAAGCACCATTATTGCGCCTGTCTTGGTCTCGGACAAAGCAGCGGTGGCCTTTGCGAGTTCCTCGATAGCCTGAAAATTCTTCACTTGGTTTTTGAGGAACGGACTCTGTCCCATCTGGATGAGGACCCGACGTATGTCATCCTGGAACACGATGACTATCAAGAGGAAGAGGGAACTCAGGACCGTTCCCAGCAGCCAGTGCAGGGTCATGAGGTCAAGGGATTTGGCTGCGAAATATATGACTATGATTACCGCCAGGCCGGCGGCCATCTGAACCGCCCGCGTCCCCTTTATTAGCAATATGATCTGGTAGATTATATAGGCCACGACAAGGATATCCAAGATATCCTGCCAACGGATAGTTATGAGGTATTGATTTATAAAATAGTCCATATGATTAGCCGACTCACTGACAGCCGTCCGTCGGTTTTTCTTGGTATATGGCGTTTACAACGCTCAGGACTTGTCTGGCGTTTTTTACATTGTGTACTCTTAATATATGCGCCCCCCTGACGGCTGCAACTGCAACCGCTCCCAATGTCGGGATATCGCGCTCATAAGGGGTTTTTATACCTGTTATTGCGCCCAAAAAGGCCTTTCTTGAGGGGCCAACGACGATCGGGGCTGAGAGTTCCTCAAATTCCTGAAGGCGGTTTATTAGTGTCAGATTATGGGCGACATCTTTGCCGAATCCTATGCCTGGGTCTATGAGGATATCTTCTTTCGGAATACCGTGAAGTACAGCCCATGATATGCGTTTTTCCAAAAAAGACCTCACTTCGCCTATTACATCGTCATAACAGGGTTTGACCTGCATGTCCTTGGGGGTGCCTTTCATGTGCATAAGGATGACCTTGGCCTTAAAGGACGAGGCGATCTCTGCCATTACTGGCTCGAAACGTAGCGCGCTTATGTCGTTGATGATATCTGCCCCGTGTTCCAGTGCTGCCTTCGCCACCAAGGCCTTGGTGGTATCTATGGAGATGGGGCGATCTGTAGCCTGTCTCACCGCCTTTATTACAGGGATCACCCTCCTTATCTCTTCTTCCGCGCTGACTGGTTCAGAAAACGGCCGTGTGGACTCACCGCCTATGTCAAGGATGTCTGCCCCTTCTTCGATAAGCCTCTCGGCCTGCATGATGGCGTCATCAAGCTCCAGAAAGTGCCCGCCATCGGAAAAGGAATCAGGGGTCACATTGATGATCCCCATTATATACGGCCCGTTGTCCCAGCAAAAAACATGTCCTCTGATGACCATGTCTTTCAAGGTCATCTTTTTATGCGCCATAGTCCTTGCTGTCTTTAGCAGGAGGCGTTTTTTGCCGGCATTGTTCCATTAGGGTGTTTACGGCTTTCGCATCAAGGGATTCCTGTTCAAGGAGGGCGTGCGCTATGGCGTGCAGACACTCGATATGTTCCATGATTAGTTCTTTTGTCCTGTTGTAGGAAGATGTAACGATCTTCATAACCTCTTCGTCGATCTTTTTGGCGGTGTCTTCGCTGTAGTCTTTTACCTGGCCGAAGTCCCTGCCGAGAAAGATGTGCTCTTCCTTCTTGCCGAATACTACTGGGCCGAGCTTTTCGTTCATGCCCCATTCGCAGACCATTTTTCTTGCAAGATCGGATGCCCTCTCTATGTCATTGCCTGATCCTGTGGTGAATTCGTTTAGGACGAGCTCTTCGGCCACCCTACCCCCAAGCAGTATCGAAAGATTGTTCATGAGATACGACTTCGGGTAGGTATGGCGTTCATCTTCGGGCAGTTGTTGTGTGAGCCCTAGCGCGCGGCCCCTTGGGATAATGGTTACCTTGTGGATCGGATCGCTGCCGGGCAGGAGTTTGGCTACAAGGGTATGTCCTGCTTCGTGATAGGCAGTTATTCTTTTTTCTTCATCCGACAAGATAAGGCTCTTACGTTCAGCCCCCATCAGCACCTTGTCTTTGGCCTTTTCGAAGTCGTCCATTTCCACCACTTCTTTGTTACTTCTTGCCGCCAAGAGGGCCGCTTCGTTTACGAGGTTTTCAAGGTCGGCGCCTGAAAAACCGGGCGTCGCCTTTGCTATTACAGAGAGTTCTATTTTGGGATCAAGCGGTATTTTTTTTGCATGTACATTTAGAATAGCTTCGCGCCCCCTTACGTCAGGCACAGGCACCATAACCTGGCGATCAAATCTGCCCGGCCTTAAAAGTGCAGGGTCAAGGACGTCTGGTCTGTTTGTGGCGGCTATCACTATCACCGCCTCGGATGTCTCAAAGCCATCCATCTCGACCAGGAGTTGGTTGAGGGTCTGTTCCCTCTCGTCATGGCCTCCGCCGAGACCGGCACCCCTGTGCCTGCCTACGGCGTCGATTTCGTCAATAAATATGATGCATGGAGCGTTTTTTTTGGCCTGGATGAAGAGGTCTCTTACCCTTGATGCGCCTACACCCACGAACATCTCGACGAAGTCCGATCCGCTTATGCTGAAAAAGGGGACCCCAGCCTCTCCTGCTATCGCCTTGGCAAGGAGGGTCTTTCCTGTGCCTGGAGGTCCGACGAGCAATACGCCTTTGGGGATCCTGCCTCCCAATCGGGTAAATTTTTGGGGATCTTTAAGGAAGGAGACTATCTCTCCAAGCTCTTCTTTGGCCTCTTCTATGCCGGCGACATCTGCAAAGGTGGTCTTTATGCTTTGATTTGTAAGTAGTTTGGCCCTACTCCTTCCGAACGACATAGCCCTGCCCCCACCATTTTGCATCTGCCGCATAAAAAATATCCATACGCCTATCAAGAGGAGCATCGGAAACCATGAGATGAGAAGCGTAAGATACCATGGCGTCTCCTCTACAGGTCTTACTTGAATCTCCACGTCTTTTTCCTTAAGGAGTTTCAGGAGATCAGGGTCGTTCGCCGGTATAGCCGTGCGGAAGGCAACTTGATTCGTGAAAAAGCCTTTTACCCTTTCATTTTCAATTAATACCTTTAAGACCTGGCCTTTTTCAACGTAATTTATAAAATCACTGTATGTGATCTCCTTGACAGGCTCTTGCGGTTTGTTAAAGAGATTGAACAGGAATATCATGACAAGGCCTATGACCAGCCAGAGACTTAGGTTTTTATAAAATGCATTCAATGCAGTCCTCCACATCTGGACAATATAATTCAGTATAATAATAAATTATGGTATCGTTGTCAGTATGAATAGCGGTTTTTTTATCTTTCAAAGGTCTTTCGTATACAAAATAAACCGGATAGTTGTCCCTGTGCAACTGTTAAGTTTTAAGACCTTATGCCGTGGTAAAACAGTCTTCGGGGTTAAAATTGCACCGGTCATGCCTGTGCCAGATTATGCGCAATGTCCGTCGACTTGATGCGTTGATCCTGTAAGGATGTGCGATTTCTACGCCGGCGACCGCAATTATGTCTGACCTAGAGATGAGAAGCGGCAAGTCGTCCCTCAATACGCGAGGCACTTTTCTTGCGATCAAGAAATCCTTGAGCTTTACAAGGCGGTTTGAGCCGAATGGAACAAAGCGGTCACCAGGTTTTCTTGCCCTGATCTCGAGGGGAAAGGCCACGGTATCGGCATCTACAAAGAACGCCGGCGTCTTACCAGATCCATGCCGTCTGAGGCTGTCGAGTGCATCCTTTAAGTCCGTAATCGTCAGCTCTATCAGGCCGTTGCCGGAAGGGGTCTTCCAAAGCCCTGGGCCGTTGACTAGTACCGACTTTTGTCGAGGATTGGGTAGCGGTGACATCTTACAAGGCCTGGACTTTTTTGTAAAGATAAGCCTGTCGTAACGTCGGGCCACTGCTGAACCTCCGGGCAATGGGCAATTCCCGCCTGGATCGATCCCCATGACGATTGAGTCTATGGTTTGGAGGTGGATACTCCTTATGGCGCCGTTTAGACCTTCAAGTCTTTTGAGCGCAGATTGATAAACTCTTCGCCTGATTGGTGCTGGCTCGAGGCGTAATTTTAGGACATCGAATACCATATGACAGCCGCCGTTTGACATCAAGGCCCTACCGAATGCGGAGGCGGCCATGTCTTCAAGGAGCTGGTGTTCCTCGGAGAGGAGACTTGTCATACGGTTTAACGTATTTACTATGGCCGGATTGAATTTCATTGCGAGAAACGGTATAAGGTCTTTTCGGATTCGGTTTCGTAGATATTTCGGGTTATCGTTGGAGCTATCTTTTATAAACTCGAGGCCGAAGGCTGCAAGATGCCTGAGCACACCCTCTTTTGAGACCTTAAGGAGCGGACGTATGATTCCATCTTGTCTCTGCAGCGGAATACCGCTCAGGCCGGCGAGTCCAGAACCTCTCAAGAGGCGCATAAGAACCTCTTCGGCCTGATCGTCGGCTGTGTGTCCGGTAGCTATGTAGGTGCAACCTGTTTTTTCTCTTACGTGTTTAAAAAATCCGTATCTCAACGCCCGTGCGGCGTCTTGGATGCATAGGGCATTTTGTCTCGCATATGCCTTCACGTCTCCCGTCCCGAGGTGGAAAGGGAGCATGAAACGTCCGGCCATTTCTTCCACGAAACGCGCATCCCTTTTTGATTCCTCGCCTCTCAAATTGTGGTCGAAGTGTGCAACCTCGATCTTTATATCCCATGTACCACTAAGGAGATATAATATGTGAAGGAGACATATAGAATCAGGTCCACCTGATACCCCTACAAGTATCCTGGCCCCTGGTTCAAAGAGCCTGTGTCTTGTTATTGTCTCCCTGACCGTGTCCAGGATGGGGGATCTGACAGCCTCACGGGCCGTCTTTAGCATGCTCAGCCCTTTCCTTTCGGCATGGACGGACCCATGGCGGCGATGAGTTCCATGTATGACGCAGGACGTGCCTCGGTTACAGTCACCTTCATCATCATGTCTTTTCCAGCCGCCGGATGGTTGAAATCTGCAATCACCGAGTCCTTGCGGATTTCTTTTACGGTAAAGCCGAACCGTTTGCCGTCATGCCCTGTTTCTTCGTAATATGCTCCCTCTCTCAATTTCTCCGGATGGTTTATATTTGAGATGTCTATCTCACTTACGAGATCTGGATTATATGGTCCGTAGGCCTGTTCGTGTGGTATCGTAACCTCAAATTCGTCTCCTTCTTCATGGCCAGCGAGGGCAGATTCAAGTGCCGCCGGTATCCTCTCTCTACCATAGATGAATTTGGCGGTAAACGGCCGCTTTAGACGTTCAGGTAGCTCACCATTCCTTAAGCTTAATGAATAATTTATTTGTACTACGGTGTTCTCTTCGATTTTCATAATAGATATCCTCTTGTTCAGCAAATAAAAGCTTTTTGTATTATTAAAATTGATGATCTTGTAAAAAGTCGTTATATACTATGGCTAAGTAAAAATCGTCAAATGCAAGACGCGCAGATCCTGAGGAATGAGGCGTACTTCCTGTGCGCCGCAGTGACGAAGGCTGTAGCGCAGCATTTGGCGACTTTCTGCGACGTCATCAAAATTAAATAAAATTATAAATCAATAATAAGATAAGTGAAAGTCTTTGATGGCCTATTCCTTCGGCTAGGGAGGATGAATTGGATCAGGGGGTGATATGAATAAAACGTTTGAATTAAACCTCAAGGCCTTGGAACAGGTCTTTCCCAAGCTTTATAACTTAGTAAAATTACATAATTATATGCCACCAGGAGAGCTCGTGCAAGGGAAGACGGGTGTCTTGACCTTAAAGTATGATCTCCCATCAGGTACCCTCCTTGCCTACGGCATAGACGACCCTATGAGAGATGCGGCGGTGCATCTACAGACCGTGCCGCCAGCCTCTACCGGTGTTGCGGTGTTCATCGGCATGGGACTTGGATATGGCCCGCTCATAGTCTTAAGGGAGCGGCCCCATCTCGCCAAGATAGTGATTATTGAGCCGTCCATTGACATATTTATGACTGCTTTGATGGCAAGCGATCTCACCGACCTCATCTCTTCAAAAAAGGTTGATATGAAGGTGGGTGTGATAGACCTTAAGAGCATGGAGATTGAGCTGAGCCGCGACGTGGCTGTCTCGGATACCCACATCCTGCGTCATACCCCTAGTTTTTGTTGGAAGAAAGGTCTGTATGGGCAGACAGATGCGGATGTGTACACCATACTCAATAAGATCAACACCATGGGCAGTACCACTATATACTTCGGCGAGCTGTTTTTCAAAAATCGTCTCTCCAATATTACCATGCTCCCCCATCTCCACAATGCGGACGTTCTGAAAGACCTGTTTAAGGGTAGACCGGCCCTGCTGGTCGCGGCTGGTCCGTCTCTTGACTTGTGTCTTGAAGATATCAGGCGCGCCAGAGACAGGTGCGTATTGATTACTGCTGATGCTGCATTGAATACCCTTTTAGGTGCGGGTATCGTTCCAGACTTTGTGACCTCGGTTGATATGCAGGCGATAAATTTTGAAAAGCTTTCAGACCATATCTGTAGGCCGTGGCCTTTTGCGCTTGCTGTGCCACCAAAGGCCTGCCCAATGATACTAAAGCGGTTTCAGGCCAAGTATAGATTTCTCACATTTGAGGAAGACCTGCCTCAACTATGGCTGACAAGGCTCCTTGGCGTGAGATATTTCATGCCTCCTATGTTGTCAGTGGCGCATCTTTCGCTTGGCCTTGCTATACACATGGGCGCCGATCCAATGATCTTTGTCGGTCAGGACCTTGCTTATACATCGCCTGGCGGTTCTGATCATGCAAGGGGCACGGTATTTCAGGGGACAGGGTTGCCTAAAGGCAGAGAGATCCTCTATACAGATGCTGTTGACGGTTCAAAGGTACCTACAGACAGGGCTTTTTTAAGCATGAAGACGCAGTTTGAAGAGATCATCAGGGGACACAAGGGATTGTTTATAAATGCAACCGCAAGGGGTGCGGATATCAAGGGGACAACGTCTATGCCCTTGTCCGAGGTGGTCAATTTATATATGACAGAGCCTTTTGACGCCGGGGCGTTGCTTGATGAGGCGGTGCAGAGAGAGAAGATGTGGAGGCCGGCGAGGTTTGTCGATCAGGTCCAGAAGACCGTTTCAATTATAAAAGAGATCTTGAAGAAGATCGACAGGGGTTCCTGGATTGCCGCCCGAGTTTTAAGGGGTATCGATGAGCTCAGGCGGTTTGGCGTGGACGCCGGGTCCATTGAGGACCTTCCGTCCGATTTGTCCGCCGAGGTCAAAAGGTTTGATGCCATCACAAAAGAAATTGATGCCTGTAAGGGCCTTCACGATCAGGTGTCGGAGTTGACCTATGGGGTGCTCAAAGATAACGACGTCAGGATTGCTAAAAACACGGCCCTTAGAAACGATGAAGGCTACCTTCTCTGGTTAAGAGCTGAGATCGAGAGGATAGAATGGGTTGAATCGGTTAGGAGAGAGGCATTTATTAAATATAGCGCCGTCTTGAACGGTCTCATCCATCGGTTGGCTGGCGAAGAGCGCCTTAAGAAGGCCTTCGGCGTCAGGCCTTCTGAGACGATGTTTACAGAACTCGCGGAATTATATAAAGATTCTGGAGACTTTATATTGCTTAAGGGGCTTGCTGAGACATATATTTCTTCATATCCTGAAAGTGCTTATGCAAATGCCTTTATGGGTCTCGCCCTGGCTGGGTTACTTGATATGGATGGTGCCAATGAATATTGGGATAGAGCTGTTTCCATTGATCAAAGGCTCGCCGGTGAGATAAGCAGGATGAAGAAGGATGCGGCTGAACCTTGGATCTCATTGTTGCAAAAAGAAGACCGCGTCTCGGACGGGAGTTATTTCAGGTGGGGTGAGGTCTTCCCGGGCCTTCTCGCCAAGTGGCTTTTCAGGATAAAGGGTGCGCTGAAGGGAGAAAGACGGGCTGTAGGAGAGATGATTAGCCGCGCATGGCCTGATTATGCCTTACGTATTGAGAGGTCTATTAATAACGGTGAGGTTCAGAAGGCGGAGGCATTGCTCGAGGCGTGGTCTTTGTTTGAAGATGAAGGCCTTGCTGGTTTTTATTATTTATGTGCAAGGCTTAGTTACCTTAAAAACGATCTTAAAAACGCAGCCGTTAGGCTTGAAAGGGATATTTCTTATTGTGAAGGGTCGGCGGACAGGCTCTCCTTTGCAGCCAGAGTCTGTCTTGAAGCCGGGAGATTTGACGAGGGTATAGGGTTTTTAAAAAAGGCGGTCGTGTTTGACGGTAATGCCGCCATCTTATGGAAAGAGCTTGGCGACCTCCTTATGTCTTTAAATAACTATGAGGATGCGATTTCGGCCTTTGAGCAGTATCTTCTGGTCTTCAAGGACTCCGCCGATGGTTTTAAAAAGCTTGGGGATTGCTACATGGCACTGGGCAGGCTTGAGGCCGCAAAGGCTGCATATGAGGCTGCCGTGCAAAAGATGAAAAAAGATCCAGCATTGTCCCCGGCATAAAGGCTAATTTAGAGACCCCAATATAATTTTTCTCAGCACTTCTTGATGGCGTCGCAAAGGGTCGTCGACCGCTGTATTGCGCTGCATCCTTCGTCACTGCGGTGACAGGAAGTACGCCTCGCTCCTCAGGGTTTGCGCGCCTTGCATTTGACGATTTTTACTTAGCCGTTATATATAATAACTTTTTACGAGACTCTTTTTTGAATCGCCTGTTTACATGCAATAAGGGGCTTGGAAGATCTTAAATGCCCTGCTCCCATGGAATCTGAATCAAAAACAGCTTGCTCACTCAGGACCTGGAATTGGTGGTCATGGAGCCAGAACTTCTAAGGCACAGGCTTACCTCTCTGTTTTTAAAGCAGCTGCGGGTTTGCACATGACAAGAGGTGTCATCCATCTCCATTGCCGAAAAGATCAGACGATATAGGTAATGATCATCTACCGGGGCGTATAGGATATGGCCGGTGACGGCGGATGCGGTTTTGTCCACCTCTACTATTAGACGGTGTGTCGCATCACCCACTATCACAATCCCTGAAGTTACTCCAAGCCCATGGCTGGCTGACACCAGAGCGGACACAGGGGCAAGGTGGTTTATCGGCTTGTCATGGATAAAGAAGGTTTCTGTCGCATCTCCGCCGTTGTGGGTGCTGAAGAAAAGGGAGTCACGTGCAAAAAGTTCCGGATTGAGGGTAATATGGCCCAATCGCAAGGTGCCGTTAGGGCAGCGTGGCCAATAGAAATGATATGCGATTCCAAGTTTCGGCTGATCGGCATTAATGGTGATCTCTTTGCATACAGGCCCAAGGCTGGTTGTGATCTCAGCATGTACCACAAGTTGCCCATTTGTTATTTCCCAGTGCGGATCAACGGCCGAAAGGTCAGTAAGTTTGGGTTGACCCGGTAATTCGAGCACAAAATGACCGGTATAGAAGTCGGCGCCGTAATGGATATCATCGAAATAGCCATGAGGGAGCGTTCTTATAAGTGGTTTGTCTGATATGGTCTTGTCCCACCAGCCGTTCACCGCCAGACCCCGATGCAGGTTGAGGCGTAACCGCTGGCACATGGTTTCGATCTCAAGGAAGGCGCCTTCAAGCCGCACACGGAAGGCATTCTGGCTTGCCGGGTTGTGATGGACGACCACTTCTTTAGGGACTGTGGGCAAAAGGCGTTGCTGCATGGCGGCCAGGCGTTGCTGTACCCCCTGCCAGCGTTTGGCTGTAATATGGGTACGGAAATCGCTACTCCACAGGTAGCACAGCTCCTTCCAATCGCTCTCCGTCGGGTCGGAACAGGCTGCGAGCGCCTCGAACAACCGCCAGCATGAGGTATTAAGTCCAAGGCTATCACGTCCGGCCAAGGCCCAGCGCATGAGGTTGTACTTGGCCTGTTTTTTTACGGGCACAGGTTGTTCCGCTGATTCGAGGCGCAGGCGGTGGCCGGCGCCGGGGTGGCCGAGGAAGTCGATCACCTGACTGGGCCTGATCATGGTAAAGCCGCCATCAGTCTTGATCGCCTCGAAGAGGCGAGAAATACGCGTCCACTCGCTCTCATCCCCCATGACCGCCTCGGCATGAAAACGCCCGGGCCGGAAATCAAATATCTCGGCATCATTGCCATAAATGGCAAGGGTCCGCTCGCCAACGCCTCGTTTTTGATTGAGAAATTCAATATATTCAGGCAATTCTATCTCGCCGTGGGCATAACGCTGAAATTTTTGGAATGCAATCGACTTGTTCCAGATCACCGGTAAGGTCGTGCCTTCCGACCCACAGGCAAGTTGGGGGAGATAACGCCATTCGGGATTCCATTCAGGGTGGCTGCTCGCGGGATTGTCCCACTCCATGATTATGGCTTGATAGCCGGTCTCTTTATATATCGACACAATTCCTGCGGAATAGGCCTGTTCGTTTACGAGTGCCAGCTGAGGGCGAAGGCCGAGGATGCCTTCATAGACCTGTAGGCCGATGCGCTGATTGGCGCGGTTGACCGCCGCCGGAACCAGCGGTCCGATAATCTGGACGTAGCCGCTGCCAATGAATTCCGTCAGGCCTTCGCGGCAGAGGCGGCGTAGTTCTTCTATCCATGCCGGGTCGAGGGTCTTGATTGTCTCCAGCGTGTATCCAGAGACTTCGATTCCCATCGGCAGGCGCTGCTCGCGGACAAGGCGCAGCAAGGGCCAATAGCAGCGGTTGATCACCTCGGGGCGTTGCTCTTCCTCGATGGAGGAGAAGGCGAGATTGAGATGAAAGAAGGAGAAGAGATATAACGGTTCAACGATCATATCAGGAGATTGGTTTTCTTGTATGAACATGAATGGCATCGCGGGCATGTTCCACTGTCCCATAGAAGCCGCGGCAAACCCCCCAGATACGCTCAATTTCAAAACCGGCGGCACGTAGCATATCTAAAAAATCCCGATGATTATATTCACGCAGATGATACGGGTTGATGGGTACCCCAAGCGGCCGCGGCATCAGTAAAGGGACTTCTGCAACAAGGACCCCGCCGGGCTTCAAGTTTCTAAAAAGATTTGCCAGCATTAGCCGGTCATTTGGGACATGCTCCAGGGTATGGAGGGAGATCACCATATCGAACCAGGCCTTGCGTCCTTCAAAATCAAAGGTCTGCCCGTCCCCTACCATAAACGCCAGCCGATCGTTTTCAGAGAATCTGGATCGTGCCTTATTCACATATGCCTCGAGATAATCCACCCCAAGAACGAATTCGGCCTTTTGACTTAATAGATGGCTGCCTGTTCCGGCACCGCAGGCGATATCAAGTATGCGTAATCCCGGCGGTATCATAGAGGCTAAAAAATGATATCGCGAGCCTGCGTAATCACGCCCGAAAAATTCGTTTTCCGGATGACAGCGGCGGGTCGCCAGCAGTTCTTCGCGTTGCGCTGCAATATAAACTGGAGCGGGCTCCAGGTACTCCAAACTGAATTCATCAGGGTGCATGTCCATATATCCCCAAGGGTTGAACTTCGCGCGCATCGCCTCTTGAGAATCGCCAGATAAGGAACCAATCTTCTCCAAGGCACTTAAGGTTGACACATCGGCTGCAAATGTTACATCGAAATCGCGTGGCGCCAGCACAGCGTCACATTTGTTTTGACGTATGCAGTGCACCATCCTGTCGATATATGAAAGATCCAAATGTTTCCAAATGGCGAGTACCCGTACTGCAAATTTCTCTCCTCCAACACATTGCTGCGCAGCACAAGTCCTACGACAGACATTATACGGATCCCCGACAAAACTCTGAAAACCCCAAGTGTTGAGCTTTTCGACAGCCTTATCCACCCCTTCGAGTTCGGGAAGCATGATCAATATTTGATTAATGTGAGGCCATTTCCTCAATTGCGCAAGATTCAAATCCTCTGGACTGGATGCATATAAAATTTCTTCTGGACCGGCCTGCACCAATACCGTGTAAGGCTCCATATTTCTTCCTGTCATATGGTTTGGATATTCAGTAAGTCGACGCCGCGTTCGGCGTTTGCAATCGCCTCCTCGGTCGTCTCGCCGCTTGCGATGACAAAGGCCGGACGATCTGCTGAATTCAGGTAAGGCCCAACATGGTCGCCAACCTTGCACCAGACGAAGACCTCGGCCACCCCAGGCGAGGCCTTGGCCTCCTCTACCCCGTTGATGGCCACAACCTTGCCAGGTTTTGGAAAGACAGCACGCACAGCGGAACCCTTTTCGTACTTATGCCGAATATCCCCCACATCAAGGGGCATACCGACCGCCAGCTTTAAAGCGGCAAGGATGTCATTGCTGCCGAAGGCCAGCGGCGAGGCATACTGGCAATGAAAGCCGCCAGACAGACGCGCAGTCAACTCAATGAGTTTGATCGACCCGTCTGGAGCAATGTTGACGTCCACCTTGTGTGCATTGAAATCGATGCCGATGAGTCGGGCGACGTTTGAAGCGAACATAAACATCTTTTTTTGCGTGGCCAGGGGCTGTTGCGTGGTATTTAAACCTGTCTCGCATGGCCATCTTGGAGATATGTAATGGGTATCGATAATAGAAAGCAGGTGCCACTGCCCATGCCAAGCGATCATTTCGATAGTATGTTTTGTTCCCTGTAAACATTCCTCTATCAGCACCCTGCCATCTTTTGAGGTATTGAAAGAGGCAGCTAGATCATAAGCCTCAGGCAAGAGATCTGGTGCATCGACACGCTGGACGCCCCTCGATGCACAATTGTCAAGCGGCTTAATGACACAAGGAAAGCCGATAATTGGCGCTGATCGCATGGCCTCTTTCTTAGTTTGGACAATACAATAGCGGGCCTTGTCCGTAAACCCCAAGGTGTCTAAATGGCGATGCATCATGAGTTTGTCATTGCAACGTCTAGCTACATCTAACGGAATGCCGGGGAGCGAAAGCGCTTTTGCGATAGCAGCTACAGTGATTTCAACATCTGCGCCACAGGTAAAAACACCTTTGATTCTATATCGTTTAGCGAGATCTTGAGCATAAGAAACAGCTGCTGCCATATCTTTAGTACTCACTGGTATAGCGACATCGGCATATTTCATCCCAGGGGCATTGGAGTTATAATCGAATGCGATAATGCCTAACCCTAAATTGTTACGGGCTAAACGATAGGCTGGCATAACCAGATCACTTGCACCGACGATGATCACGTAATCATGGCCACTAAATTGCTTCATATCCACTCCCATTTTTTATTCACTTCAAGTGTGGTGCTAGATCACGATATACACCTACAAGTTTAATACCGGTTCTTAGGCATTGTCCCAGTTTTTGTAAAATGATTTCTTCCGACGCCAGTGAAGATACCAGAATAACATCAGGCTTGCGCGATAAGGCATTATCCAGGTTGATTACTTGGATATCGTTTATTTCCAGTCCCCATTTTTTTGGGTCATCATCAATGATGAATTTGATATATTTTCTTTCTATATCACTTAGCTCCAATAGTGCAGTAGTATGTATGCCTGCACCGTAGATGTAGATGGTCAATCCTTGGTGATGCCATTCGTCAAATGCTTGCCTGATAGAATGAATGCATCGATCCAGTATGTTATGAAAATCGGCCAGTGCCTGTACCGAGTCTTGGATGTTTATGGATGAAACAAATTGCACCGGACTTATAGTCTGTTTGCGTGCCAATACTATGAAGCTGTTTCGAAGCATTGTGGTCGGTGGCTCAACTTCCCAGTGAAGGGTCTCGAAGCCAAATTGGGCAAGAAGTCTAGAAAGTGATGAAGGACTAAATATATTAAGATGCCAATTCTTAAACAAAAAGAAATATTCTATAATATCAGGAGAAAGAGCAAACAGGTTTGGTGCAGCAAGGCATATATAGCCATTTGGTTTTAACATCCGACGCGCAAAAGCAAGCAAGCGGCTAGGATTCTTGACATGTTCTATGACATGATAAGAACAAAAGAGGTCAAAACCATGCCCTGGCCATTCTTTTGGTTTTTTATCTATCAATTCATATGGACTGTTGATAATCTCCGAGAGGTTGAAATGCTTCTTTGCAAAAGCAGCTTGATCCATTGATGGCTCTATTCCTGCGCGGATCACCTTTGGCGAAAACAGAGAAAGAAAATGGCCGTATGCACATCCGACCTCCAAAACGCTGTTTATGGCCTCGGCAGTGGGTATATTTTGCGCCAAGAATTCATAACGCCAACGGGCTCGTTCAAACAGGTCATTTTTTGTATCTGCTAAGTATGCTTCGGGATAAGCCTGTCTGAAATTTTTGTAGCTCGCAATAATTTCTTTTTCAGTTTTTTGCCGGGTAAGATAGGCATGTCCGCAGTTTAGGCAAACTCCATCGGCGATCCCGCTGACATGGGACCATATTTCAGTTGCTTGATTACTACCGCATACAGGGCAATCTACTTTTTCAACCATCGTTATTGCCTTTCTTGGAATTCACTCGGTCACTAAGTCCTTGAAGCAAGGCCTCAATAATGCGTTCCGCACCCTTGCCATCCACTAATTGGCAGGCCAGTCGTCCTTTCTCTATTCTCTGTTTTTGATTCAGCAATCTATCTATTGTCTCCCTTGCAGCAATATCAAATGTATCGTCGTCGACCGCCAATCCACATTCGCAAACAGGCCAATTATTGTATTCTTCTTGCAGTGCTTGCTGTAAATCCAAATGTGCTTGGGTTGGCTCTATGACGACACAATCACGCCCTACACAAAAGGCCTCCAATTGGGTCAAGCCGAGTTTGGTTACAACTAAATCGGCGTCTGCCATTCTTCTGGCCATGTCCCGTGCTCCGCATACAATTTTGCTGTCTAGCCATTCAGCAATAATGGAATGGAGTTCGTCATTATTGTTCGACTCTCGGCCTATGATGATCTCTGCAGGTCCTCGAAAACCCAGTTTGCTTAGCGCTGTAAGAAATTTGATATTGCTGTGTAACATATCGCCGCCTCCAAAGGCGACAAGTAGTTTCGGCCTATCTCGATTAGTCTGTATTGGCATTGCATGATATTGCCTGAATTGCTCGTCAAGACAGGCATATTTGAGGCCATAGAGATATTTAGTCTTATTAGAATGCTGTAGTTTTTTGGCGCGCTGCTGTGTCATCATGGCATCACATACCATATCTGCCTCCATCCGCGCCTCGGTCAAGACATCTATCATTAATACAAAGGCCGAGCGTGCATGAAGCTTCCTGACAATGCTCACAGGAATCGTTCTTGGTGTATCGATTATAACTATAGGTGTATCGAAGTTGTTTGCTAATGATTGAAGGACGGTCGTCTCGCCTAGACCATAGAGAATTTCTGCCGTATATTGGTTGAGCGCTTGAAAGTAGACATCAAGCCCCCTACTTCGAGCGGCCTGGGCCAAATAGAAACTTCGCATGATATGTCCATGTCCGAGTTGAGATGATCCTTCAGTTTGAATTAGAATTTTCATTCAGTACATTTTTATAAGTTATTGTCGGATTTTGTAAGATATAAGATAATATATTCAGTCACCAGTCAAGGTGACGCCAAGCCAATGGGGCGCCTTGAGATACATCAACTCGAAGTATCCGGCCAATGAGCATCTTCAAATGGCGAGGCTTGATTTCTCCGATATTTGGACGGACGACAGCAAGGTCATCGCGTGTCAAAGTCATACCTGCTTTTAGATCGCGTGCGGCGAATATGCAGCGACGGCCGCCTGTCAAGCCCTCCTTTTCACTCGGCATGCAACGTTTTTGCCCGTCTCCCATAGCCGCCTCCAGACGACGAACGGCTTGGACCATCAATGCCAACTCATTGACTGTCAATGCAAAAAAACTATCCGGCGTATCGTCTTCTCTGGAAAATGTTACATGTTTTTCGATGACACATGCCCCCAAGGCTGTCGCCGCCAGAACCATTTCATGACCTGGAAGATGGTCTGAAAAACCGACAGGGAGACCAAATGCCTTTCTCAAAGTGTGGATAGCACGCAAATTGACATCTTTATAGATCGGGGGATAGGCTGCAATACAGTGCAGCAGTACAGTTCTGTCACGAGCTGGCCCGAGACACTCCAGTGCATGTTCGATTTCGCCAAGATTTGCCATGCCTACGGAAAGCAAGACGGGAAGCGAATATGTCGATATCTCTTCAAGCAATTCGTCATAGACAAGATCCGATGAAGAAATCTTTATCGCGGGTACCCCGATATCCCGAAGCAGACGCGCATGTTTCAGATCAAATGGCGTGGAAAGAAAATGGATATTCAATGAGTTGCAGTATGCCGCTAGTTCGACGTGCCATTCATTAGGGAGCTCATATTTTCTTAAAATCGGAATTGCCTTGGAATCCATCAATCGTCCATCTGTACCGACCTCTTTGACATTATTAAGTAGTTCCGCCGTCCAAGATTGGAATTTGACGGCATCCGCTCCGGCTTCGGCACAGGCATTGATCAGCCCTTTAGCCCGCTCAAGACTGCCGCCGTGGTTGGTTCCGATCTCTGCAATAATGAAAGTAGGATGGTCGGCCCCGATGGCTGTGTCACCGATTGTTATTCCCCTCATATTTTTCTTCCTCTGATAGTTGCAATGCCTTAAAAATAAGTTCCGCTCTTTGCCAGTCTTCAAGTGTGTCAATATCCTGCACCCTGTATCTCGGAAGAATTATCGGTATTGCGTCCTCAGGAAAGCCTGATGGTGAATTTAAGATCGAGGTACTTCTAGCCCAATAAAACTGGCCTGCGTCGTGATAGGCCGGCTCCAAATCCTGCGATCGGGCCTGATAATTCTCTGGATGAAACATTGTTACCCTACCGCTTGATGTAATCCTGAGGGCCCGTTGTATGGGAGACGGGAATGTGGTTACGGTAAATGCCTGTTCGCTGCCGCTGGATAATAACATATCCAGCCCCTTACATATATCGGACGACCGTATGAACGGCGCCGTGGCGTAGATGGTGCAAACGAACCCCGGCATCCCTACGTGTTCAGCGAACCATTCGACGGCATGTTTGACGACGGCCCCCGTACCTACATAGTCATCGGCGAGTTCTGCAGGCCGTATAAAAGGCACTTCAGCGCCCCATGTCTTTGCAACCTCGGCGATCTCTGCGTCATCCGTTGTCACAATGATATGGTCGAACAATCCGGATGCCTTCGCCGCCTCAATCGACCAGGCGATCATGGGTCTGCCGCAGAAGTCCTTGATGTTTTTGCGCGGGATGCGTTTACTGCCGCCGCGGGCAGGGATCACGGCAATGATCATCGTTGGCTCTTTCATATCTTCTCTACTCCATTATCTCATGGATTGTCTGAACAACCCTTTCCATATCACCCTGATCCATGGAAGGGAAGAGTGGGAGACTCAGGGCGTTTCGGGCGAATTCAAGGGCGTTCGGGGCCTTTGAAGGGCCGTAGTCGTATTCCATGGCATAGTAGGGCTGAAGGTGTATGGGCCAGTAGTGAACCTGGCAGCCAATGGATATATCCTTCAGCCTTAAATAGAGGTCATCCCTGTCAATGGGAGAGGTCTTTGTAAGGAGCAGGACGTAGAGATGCGGGCATGGGTCATGCCTCTCTTGCCATGTTGGGAGTTTAACCAATCCCTTTGACTCGAGATCCCTCAATGCACTGTTATAAAATGCAAAAATTTCCTGTCTCTTCTGCTTGATACCAGGGAGCCTTTTTATCTGACTCAGCCCGAGCGCGGCATGGATGTCGCTCAGGCGGAAGTTCAAAGAGAGCTCCTGCATCTCGTAGGCCCAGGGCATCCTGGGGATGTCCGTAACAAAATTTTCATGCCTTCTTTCTATCCCGTGTGTTGCAAGCATCTTCACACGTTCGGCCAGGCCATCGTCATTTGTAAGCACGACCCCGCCCTCGCCGCAGGTTATGGTCTTTACAGGGTGAAAGGAGAATATCGCAAGGTCGGAGTGGATGCACTCCCCGCAGTTGATCCATCTTTCATCGCAGAGGTATCTGGAGCCGATGGCATGGGCCGCATCTTCAATCACATGAAAACCAAAGCGCCCTGCCAGGTCCCAAATGGTCGGGAGAGCGGCCGGTATGCCTGCAAAATCCACCGCGACCACGACCTTTGGCGGTCCGGATTTAAGGCAGAACCTCTCCAGGGCCTCGGGGTCCATGCAGTATGCGCCCATTTCGATATCAACGAAATCCACCCTTGCGCCACAAATGGCCATGCAGTTTGCCGATGCCACGAAGGAAAGCGGCGTTGTAATTCCCAGGTCACCTTCTTTTATATCGAGCGCCCGGCAGGCAAGATACAGGGCCGCAGTGCCGTTTGACACGGCCACTGCATATCTTGCGCCGGTGAGTCTACACAGGGCCTCTTCAAAGGCGCTCACCTCCGGCCCTTGCGTCAGCCAGTCAGAGCGCAGGACCCTGGAGACCGCCTCTATGTCTTCTTCCGTGATGAAATGCCTGCCGTATGGAAGAAATTTCCTGCTCAAAGGCTGCCTTCCTGCTGCAGAAGAGACCTGAGCTCTTCGACTGTAAGCCATAGGTCGTTTGTATCGCTCGTGTACATAAAATTTTCTCGTACCGGTTTACCCTTTTTGGTTCCGCCGTTTGGATATACGATAAATATATCGTTAAATTTGAAGGTATGTCTGCCTTCGTCTTCGTTTATCAGGACCTCATGGAGCTTCTCCCCTGGGCGTATCCCTGTAATCCGTTGCTCGCATCCAGGGGCAATGGCCTCGGCCAGATCTGTTATCTTCATGCTAGGTATCTTGGGTATGAATATCTCGCCACCATCCATGAGCGCAAGGGCCTTCGTCACGAGGTTTACAGCCTGGTCAAGGGTGAGCCAGAAGCGTGTCATCCGTGGGTCTGTAATCGTTACGTAGCCGTTTTCTTTTTGACGCATAAAAACAGGTATGACGCTTCCCCTTGAGCCAAGGACATTGCCGTATCGGACGCAGGCGAAGCGGGTTGGTCTCTCGCCTGCATAGACGTTTGAGTGGATAAAGAGCTTGTCTGAGCAGAGCTTTGTGGCCCCATAGAGGTTTACCGGATATACGGCCTTGTCCGTGCTCAGGGCGATTACGCGGGGCACTGCGTTTTCAAGGGCTGCATCAATTACGTTGGTTGCGCCGATTATATTGGTCTTGACCGCCTCGAACGGGTTGTATTCACATGCCGGCACCTGTTTCATGGCGGCGGCATGGACGATCACATCCGCATTCCGCGCGGCCTTGATAAGGCGCTCCTTGTCCCGCACATCGCCTATGAAAAAGCGAAGTCTCGTGTCGTTTATTTCCTGTTGGATATGAAACTGCTTTAGTTCGTCGCGGCTGTATATCCTTATTGCCCTTGGGTGGTATTCGGAGAGCAGTTTTTTTACAAAGGCCTTTCCAAATGAACCCGTTCCACCCGTGATCAAAATGACCTTGTCGTCCCATTCGAACCCATTTTGCAGCTCGTATTTATCCATGCGTACCTCGCTAGAATTCAATCTTCTTTAATGGAATTAAGCAAAATTTGTACCAGGTTGCATGGATATTGTGTTTTTCTTTCTTACGCCGGCATGGGGCGGGCGGGCGGTTTGTCTCTTTAGCCGTTTTTACCCTGTCTGTCGCCTGTTTTATTACGTCGCGAGAGGCGGAGTCGCAACGAGCGCCAGAAGGTCGATGCGCGAGCAAATCGTATTAGCCGGCGATTGGTGAATTCATGCACCATCGCAGTCTCAAAATTCTGAAACCGTTTGAGATAGGCGTCGATCTTTTGTGACTGTATGTGTAACCCACTGATGCGCCCATAGTCGCATACGAGTTCGATAAAGAGTCTCCTGAGGCGTTTCGCCCCTTCGTCTTTCAGCATATATTCAGCCCGTTCAGTGGCGATGCGTGCCAGATCAAGGGTGCGGTCCAGCAGCCGTCTGATCTCTTTGGTGCCGTAAAATAACTTTAGATGTTTGAATTCCCTTAGGTGTAAGGCAGCGTTGACTTCCAGTAGCCGCCGCAGGTCTTTGGCTGCAGCGTCGGCCAGCCGTCTGTGTGAACGGCTAAATTGAATCGGCTCATCTATGGCGGCGATCGGCAAATGGGTGCGCAGATCTTCAAGATAGAGGCGGCGATCTCCACCGAAACCGGTTATCTGCCTTGTGACGGCGTTTCCCAATGAATCAGGATGGGAATCCTTTATGATCAGCGCCATTGAACGTAGAGGCTGTCGTATAGACAGGGGAAACCTGGAGAAGCGATAGCTTGCATGTGTCCCTGGTATCTGTCGGTAAGCTACGAGTTCTACACGCAAAGAAGGATCGTTTTCGAATACAGCCCTTGCCCGTTCAAATACATCCAGGGGCATTGCGGGTAAACCCAATTTGTCGAGTAATGTAGGGGGGTTGCTGTAGCCGCCGGCATGCAGAATGCGTTTGACAATATCCGCACAGTTAAAGTTGCTCCTGTCCCAACGTAGTTTGCCGCTCCTAAAACCATCTTCTATTTGGTTTGCTTCGTTCACCATGGCGTCTATGCGCCAGGGGGCGATCCCGCTGACCCTTAGACCGATATTTTCTCGACCGTAAGCCATGCCATAGGTATTGGTATGTATCTGAAGTGGAGATGGGCGGCATACGCCATATAAATAATCGGCAAGGCCCATATGCTGCAAAAAATTGGGGTCTACAGAGGGATCGGCAATGTAGTTGGCGCTGTAGACTGTGTCGTGGATTCGAATGGCTATGTGACCAAAGGGGTTTTCCAGTACAATTCGTTGTGGTTTTTGTGAGGTTGAATAGGAAAGAAGTAGCTCCAGTTCTGCCGGGACCTGTGCGTCCAGTTCCGCCAGCGTCTCGTTCATATTCAGGACAGGTGCCCCGTTTTCGACGCCGAAATCTGGTGGTGGTACTACTGGAACGAATGTCTCGTCCAGGGCAAATTCGGCGATCCTGGCGATATTGATGTTTTCTTTGAATTCCCTTTGGGCCTTGCGCATCGCATCCGCGCGTTTACGGTCGGCAAGGAGACTGTTTACCAATTTACCTGCGTGCTTAGGGTCAACGGCCTGTTCCGCCACACCGAGCCGAGTAAAAAGGGCTGCATTTTCTCGTTCATGGCCGCTGACCGCATCAATGAGGACGGTAGGCGTGCTCATGGCAAAGGCCTCTACAGGGGTCATACCGCCGGCCTTGGTAATCAGGATGTCTGCGGCCTTTACCCATGAGAGCAAGTCGTTGTGAGGTACCAGACCGAAGACGCGTATGATTATGCGTTCTGCCAGCCGTCCCTTAAGTTCGTTGAGCATGGCCTGTTGCCTGGTATTTTTGCCGCACACGGCTATAATTTGTATATGATCTTGATAACCCTCGGCAATGCCTTCTATTATGGCTGAATAATTGCTGACCCCTTCCTTGCCGGACGTAATCACTACGGTGGGCCAGTGCGCATACAGCCCTATGGCGTTTAAAATTGCCTCTCGACCCCTATCATCGTTGCAGATACATACCGGTAGACCACTGGTGACTACCTTTTCCGCCGGTACCCCTGCCGCCAGCCAGCGCGATTCCAGCTCGTGATGGGCAAGGAATGTACGATCAATACGCTTGGATATCCGCGGCAGATATCCTTCAAAGAAATCCGTGTGCAGCCAACCGATCCTAATATCTGTTAATAGACCCTTTTCGCGCAGATTTCCGAGCACCTGCGCCGATCCATAATGCGTGGCAAGGACAGCATCCGGCGCCAGATTTTTCAGGAATTCAAGGACCTTTTCTTCAGGGTAGTCGTTTGGTAGTTGCGATAGCGACAGCGCTGAATTTCCTCGCGCCTGCACGTTGTGAAAGAGGGCGTCGAAGCACTCCGGGAGGTTGGCTGCCACAAACCAATACAGCCTTTCGTCGATCCTGCGCCAGATTGGGTGCATGAACTCACGGATATCCTGGAGAAGTACCTGCGCCTTTGGGTTTAGTTTGGATATTTCCTCTTTAACGGCCTGCGCCGCGCTGATGTGTCCATAGCCTATGGAGGAATAAAATATGACGATCTTTCTATTTGGGTAAGCGCTCATCTTTGCCTCCAATGGATTATGTAACATAATATTTATTTTATTGCATTTTCTTCAAAGAAGATAGAAGCTTGAATCTGCGAGCTTACACTATAACCAACTTGTTTTTAACGGCTTTTTGTTTGTTTTAGGTGAATCGCCAAAGATTATTTGCGATAGAGATCTAGGGTCACCTGTCCAGGGTCCTAGATGTTTACGAAACGGCAGCTCAGGGAATTTGACTTGACGTTTGAGTGACTATTCGGGTAAGAAATAGAGAATAAAGTAAGTGGAGAAGAGAAATGAGGCTTACAAAGAAGCAAATCGTCTTGCGCTTAGTGATACCCCTGCTTGTCCTGGGGGGCGTAGCCTTTTATGTCTTTGGTATCTATAAAAGACCGTCCGGTAATGTCATAACCCTTTACGGCAATGTGGATATACGCCAGGTGAATTTGGCATTTGACGCATCGGGCAGGATAGAGCGGATGCTCGTGAAGGAAGGTGACGTTGTGAAATCTGGTCAGCTCCTTGCCGAGTTGGACGTCACGCGCTATGAGGCAAATCTGAAAAAGGCTGAGGCGCAGGTAGCCTCTCAAAAAGAGGTGGTTGCAGCCCTGCTTGCAGGCACGAGACATCAACAGATAGCGGCTGCCCGCGCCAGGGTGAGGAGGGCGGAGGTGGTGATGAGAGATGCGGAAGCCAATTATGGGCGTCTTAAGGGGCTGGTGGACAAGGGCCTTGTGTCAAAACAGGCATTCGACGATGCGGAGGCGAACTTCAAGGCGGCCAAGGCTGAATTGGACGCAGCCCATCAAGACCTTGACCTTGCCGTGGAAGGACCGAGAAAGGAAGACATAGCAGCTGCCAAGTCCACACTAAAGGCCTATGAGGCTGCACTTGATTATGCAAGGCGCGAATTTGAAGATACCAGACTCTATGCCCCATCCAGTGGGATTATTGAAAACCGCATCCTTGAGCCAGGCGATATGGTCTCACCGAATACCCCGGTCTTTACGCTTGCGCTTTTTGATCCTGTCTGGGTCAGGGCCTACATCGATGAGCCGGATCTCGGCAGGATCAGGCTTGGGATGCCTGCAGAGGTAACTACTGACAGTTTCCCTGGCAAAGTCTATAAGGGATGGGTAGGTTTTATCTCGCCTACTGCCGAGTTTACTCCAAAGCCAGTCGAGACGACTGAATTGAGAACCAAGCTCGTTTATCAGGTACGCGTGTTCGTGTCAAATCCACAGGGCGAGCTGCGCCTTGGTATGCCGGCCACGGTGAAGATTGTGTCTTCAGACGGTGCCGGGTCGAAAGGCACCGTTGCTGGAGAAAGCTAATAATTATGTCGGCCTTGGAAACCGTTCAAGCGTCAGGCAGTGTACCTGTTGAAAGACCTGCAGCGGCTGTTTCCATAAGGCATGTCAAAAAGATGTTCAAGGCTGGATCACGTATTATAACCGCCCTTGACGACCTGTGCATTGATGTGGCGCCTTCGTGTATCACGGGGCTTATAGGTCCTGACGGTGCGGGAAAGACCACGCTCATGCGTTTGATCCTTGGCCTCATTTTACCAGATGAAGGCGAGATAACGGTCTTTGGTACGGATGTAATAAAAGACCCAGGGGTGGTTCAAAAGGATGCTGGTTACATGCCACAGCGTTTCGGTCTGTATGAAGACCTGACGGTACTTGAGAATATGGAGCTCTACGGTGATCTCAAGGATCTCCCGGCCGATCAACGCAAAAAACGCTATGAAGACCTCTTTAAGATGTCAGGCCTTGCGCCATTTACATCCCGCCTTGCAGGGAGACTTTCGGGCGGCATGAAGCAGAAGCTTGGTCTCATATGTACCCTCCTGAGCAGTCCGCGACTCCTCATCCTCGATGAACCGACTGTTGGTGTGGACCCTTTGTCGCGCCGTGAGCTCTGGACGATAGTGAATCGCATGGTGGAGAAAGAGGGCATGACGGTCATTTTGAGCACGGCATATCTTGATGAGGCCGAGCGTTGTCAGGATGTGATACTCCTGCATGAAGGAAGGCTTATAAAGCAGGCTGAGCCAAAGGTCTTTACTGATATGATGGCAGGTCAGAGTTTTATGGTTACCGCACCGTCTCTTGGGAAGCGGGCGCTCAGGCAGCGGCTTTCTGGTATCAAGGGCGTAATCGACAGCACCATTCAGGCCGATGGGGTGCGGCTTGTAGTTAAAAAAGGCATGGATACAGCCGCTTCTGTGTCAGACGTCTGTCCACAGGCTAATGTCAGCCCTGTTCCGGCCCGTTTTGAAGACGCATTTGTCTTTCTTGTCCGGCAGAAAGAGATCCCGTCCTCCGTTGGTCCTCTGATGCGCGATGCCGGTCTTGATGTCTCTGCCGCCTCGGATGTCGCTAACGGCGTGATTGATGTCGAGATCCAGGCAGTCGAGTGTCAGCCGGAAGGCGCATCAAATTTGGATGATCTCCATGATGTGATTGTTGTGAAGGGTCTTGAGCGGTGGTTCGGCGGGTTTTGTGCGGTCAAAAACGTAAGTTTCTCAGTAAAAAAGGGCGAGATATTCGGGCTTTTGGGGGCAAACGGCGCTGGCAAATCCACCACCTTCCGGATGCTCTGTGGCCTTTTGCCGCCAAGTGACGGACACCTTGAGGTCGCAGGCGAGGATTTGAGGCGCGCCCCTGCCAGGGCCAGGGCGAAGATCGGCTATATGGCCCAGAAGTTTTCCCTCTATGTTAATCTCACCGTGGCCCAGAATCTGAATTTTTTTGCAGGGGTCTATGGTCTGAACGGGGCACGGAAGAAAGAGCGCATCAGCTGGGCGCTTGAGGAATTTGAGCTTGAGTCATATAAAGATACGACAAGCAGCGAGCTGCCGCTCGGCTACAAGCAGCGCCTTGCCCTAGCCGCGTCGCTTATGCACGAGCCGCATATACTCTTTCTGGATGAACCGACCTCCGGGGTTGACCCGATAGCCAGGAGGGAGTTCTGGACAAGGATCAACACCCTTGCCGAGAGCGGCGTGACCGTCCTTGTAACTACGCATTTCATGGAAGAGGCCGAGTACTGCGACAGGCTTGCCATCATGGCCCGGGGTGAGGTGTTGGCGCTCGGGGCGCCGGATGAGCTGAAGGCAAAATATCTCCCAGATATCAAGCATGCAACAATGGAGGAGGTATTTATTTCGATATTGGAGGGGAGGAGAGAGAATGTCCATTGATCGCGTAAGGCTCTTTGCTCTTATGAAAAAGGAGACGCTTCAGATCGTGCGCGATCCATCGAGCATAGCCATTGCTATTGTATTGCCAGTGGTGCTCCTCTTTATATTTGGTTATGGGGTTACTCTCGATGCGAGGCATGTCCCGATAGGGGTGGTGATCGATAACCCTGGGCCGGAGGCCGCTGATTTTGTAAGCGGACTCCGGCAGTCGGAGTATTTCGAGCCCATTGGATTTAGCTCTATAGGCGAGGCACAGCTGGCCATGATGAGGGGAAAGGTGGATTCAATCATCTGGTTCAAATCGGATTTCGCCAGAAAGATAAAGGAAAAGGATGCGTCTATAGGCGTCTTCGTAAACGGCGTCGACGCCAATACGGCGCGTCTGATTGAGGGATATCTTACAGGGGTTTGGGGACAGTGGCTTACGAGGCGCGCTCTGATGTCATTCGGTGCAGGCCTTGGTCAGGGGGCAGTGCTCGAATCAAGGATATGGTTCAATCCAGAGGTCAGGAGCAGAAACTACCTAGTCCCTGGGCTTATAGCGGTCATTATGACCTTGACCGGGGCGCTTCTTACGGCCATGGTTGTGGCAAGGGAGTGGGAACGGGGCACAATGGAGGCCCTGATGTCAACTCCTGTCACGATAGCCGAGATATTGGTCGGCAAGGTCATCCCCTATTTTATGCTCGGCATGGGCGGTATGGGGCTTTCAGTCTTGATGGCCGTATATCTGTTTAATGTCCCGTTTTATGGTTCATACGTCGTGCTTTTTATTGCGTCGTCTCTCTATCTCCTCGCCGCGCTCGGCATGGGGCTCTTGATCTCGACCGTAGCGAGGAGTCAGTTCGTCGCCGGTCAAATGGCGATCATTGCAACCTATTTACCCGCATTCATCCTCTCCGGTTTCATCTTTGACATACGGAGCATGCCGTTTCCCATCAGGGTCATAACACATGTGATCCCTGCAAGGTATTTCGTATCGATACTCCAGACCGTCTTTTCAGCAGGGGATGTCTATCCGGTCATATTTGCAAACGCCGCAGCCCTTGTAGTTATAGCGTCTTTTTTTATGGGTGTTGTGGCGATAAAGAGCAAAAAGCATCTGAGGTAGGAAAACATGTTGGCTAGGGTTATATCACTCGTGATAAAGGAATTTCTGGCCCTTTTAAGGGACAAACAAGGCAGATTCGTCTTGATCGGTCCGCCTGTCATTCAGCTTATCGTCTTTGGCTATGCCGCTACATTTGATCTTAAAGACGTCCCCTATGCGATCTATGACGAAGACAGGAGTCCTGCATCCAGAGAGCTTATAGCGCATTTCGATGGCTCAAGGGCCTTTGAAAAGGTGGCCTATATCCTGGACGAGGGGTCCATCAGACCCATTATAGACGATCAGAAGGCGTTGATGGTCCTTCATATAGGGAGGAACTTCGAGCGTGATCTCTTGGAGAGGCGTCCTGCGCCGGTCCAGGTGATAATCGACGGCCGTAATTCCAACACCGCCATGCTGGCCCTGAATTATGTAAACGAGATAGTGGCCAGGTTCAATGAGGATCTGGCGATGCGATATGGCATTGGCGGTGCACCTGTCCGGCTCGATATCCGCGCTTGGTTTAATGAGAATCTTGAGAGCAGGTGGTTCATAGTCCCGGGAATCGTCGGTCTCTTGACCTTGGTAGTGACGCTTATAGTGACTGCCCTTTCCATAGCTAGGGAGCGGGAGGCCGGTACCTTTGATCAGCTTCTGGTCACCCCCTTGAACCCGTTTGAGATTCTCCTTGGAAAGACCATTCCAGGCATGATAATTGGCCTTATTGAAGCGAGTTTTATTATACTTGTGACGGTTTACTGGTTTGACATCCCTCTGAGGGGCAGCGTCATCGCCCTTTATCTTGGGCTCGGTCTCTTTATTTTATCTGCAATAGGTGTAGGTCTTATGATCTCATCCTTTGCTGTGACCCAGCAACAGGGGCTTCTGGGTGCGTTTTTGTTTCTGGTGCCGGCTGTGACGCTGTCCGGCTTTGCGACACCCATCGCCAATATGCCGGTCGTCGTGCAGAAATTGACACTCATAAACCCGTTTCGATATTTTCTAGTGGTGGTCCGGGAGGTCTTTCTGGAAGGGGCTGGGGCCAGACTTTTGGTCAATCAATACTGGCCCATGGCGGTCATTGGGCTCGTAACCCTTTTTACTGCCGCATTGATGTTCAGACATAGGATGTATTAGGCCTGTATCTTATCCAGCATCGCGGCCAAGTCTTCCATCCGATATGGTTTGGGCAGGGCCGCTGCAAAGCCATATTCCTTATAATTAGACATAATCGGATCCTGTGAGTAGCCGCTCGACACGACGCCCTTGCACCCAGGATCTATCTTTAACAATTCGGGCATGGTCTCTTTTGCGCCCATGCCGCCTAGGACCGTGATGTCCATGATGACCGCACTCACTGGGCGGCCTTCATTCATTGCGGCTTTATAGAGGTCGACAGCCTGTCTCCCATCTCGTGCCGTCAAGACCTGATATCCCATGTCTTCAAGGAGTATTTTGGCCAGTTCGAGGATCATCTCGTCGTCATCCATGAGTATGAGCCTCCCGTCCCTTTTTGTGTGCTCGCTTGGTCCGACATGTAGGGTATGACCCAAGGCATGCCCTGATGATGCAGGTAGATAGATTGTAAAGGAGGCACCTTTGCCTTTGTTTGAACTGACCGTTATGTGCCCGCCGTGCCTTGTAACTATGGAGCGAGTCACCGCGAGACCAAGGCCGCTCCCCTCCGTCTTGGTGGTGAAATAAGGCTCAAAGATACGGTCAAGGATGTGTTGTGGTATTCCTGGGCCACTATCCTCGATCGTCAGCTTTACATAACGTCCTGGTGCAAGCGGTATATCCTTTTCTCCTTCGCACCCAGTCTCGTTTGTATACTCGAGATTCTCGGCCCTGATAGTGATGAGGCCGTTGTTTTTCATGGCCTGTCTGGCATTTAAAACAATGTTTTGGATGACTTGGCTGATCTGACGTTTGTCAACGCTGGCCAGCCAGAGGTTCGGGGCGAACTCGTAGTGGCATATAATGCTGGCGCCGCTCAATACAAATCCGGCTGTGTCCTTTACTATTTCCTCAAGAGAGGCGTCTTCTTTCACCGGCTCACCGCCCTTGGCGAAGGTCAGGAGCTGATGCGTAAGGCCTACGGCCCTTTCGGCTGCCTTGAGGGCTGGCCTAAGCAGCTTTTCAAGCCTCTGTGGTTCATTTATGTGGCTCAGGGCGGCGCTGATGCCTGAGTGTATCGGGGTCAGGATGTTGTTGAAGTCGTGTGCTATACCGCCTGCCAGCAGGCCCACTGATTCAAGTTTTTCAGCAATTAAGGCCTGTTCGACTAGACGGTTGTGTTCAGTTATGTCCCTGAAGACGAACACCGTTCCGATTGCGCAACTCGAGCTGTCCAGTATGGGCGAACAGGCGTAGGCGCAGTCGAATCCACCCCTTGTTTTTGGTACGAGACTTTCCCTGCCGCGGCTTTCTATGAGTCTGTTCTGTGTCAGCGCATCCCTGACTGGATCGATATTATGCCCGTTTTCATCATTGATGGTGAATATCTCGCCGATCTCTTTTCCGATGGCCTGGACATGGCTAATCCCCAGGAGTCTTTCGGCCGTCTTGTTTATGAGGGTAACTTTTGACGAAAGGTCTGTGGAGATAACACCGTCGCCCATGCAGCGGATGGTGACAGTCAGGCGTTCCTCGTTCAGTTGTGAGGCCTTGAGCGCCTCGTCCCTCTCGGCCCCCCTTTCCTTTATGATCTCCAATTGCCTTACTATTTCGGCCATATTTTCCTTGACCCTGCCTACCATTCCTTCAAAGGCGGCCTTCAGCACCCCGATCTCCATAGGGAAACGGCCTTCTATCTCGACCCCGTAGTTGCCCTTGGAGATCTCCATCGCATAGACCGAGAGGGAGATGAGCGGTGCTATGATAAAGCGATGCACTGCGAGCGCAAGAAGGGCGGCCAGCGCGAAGGCCGCTGTAATGGCAGCGAGGCTGATCTCCGTGAAGCGCTTGTGCAGGGCATGGATATCGTCAATATTGACCCCTATCCCGACATATGCCTGCCATGGCGGGTAATATCTGAGACAGGCTATCTTCTTTGTGCCGTGCACCGTATAGGTTGCGACCCCCCTTGCCTTGCCGTCCATCTCATTTAAGAGCCCCCGGACCACGCCGTTCTGACTTTTCAGGTCCTGGATGTCATTGCCTATAAGGACGGTGCCGTCTTTGGTTATTACTAGCGCAGTGCCGGGGACGATATAGGTTTTTGACGAGAGATCTCTGGAGAGGTCGCGCAGGCTGCCAGCCTTTAATGTTGCCAGGTGTTCAGGGCTGTCGTCAAGGCCAAGGATGCGCAGTTCCTCATAACGTTGGTCGATTTTGTTTAGGCTACCATCTATCCTTTCGAAGATTCCCTCTGTTGCCAGGTTGAACGCAAGGTCGTGCAGGGACCCTTCGGCCACGAAGAATATGGGCAGGGCCGTTGCTGAGGCGAATAAAAGCCCGAACAGAAAGGAGAGCGTGCGAAGGGACTTGACGGCCATGGCAATTACCTGATGACGAGATCGGCGGTCTCGAGGGCTTGGAGGTCAATCGGGATGAGGAACATCTTGGACGCAGTGAGGTTTATGAATAGCATTTGCCTTGCGGCCTCCGGTGCGATTTCCCCGGCTTTGGTGCCCGTTAAGATCCTGGCGGCCATGAGACCCGCCCGGAATCCGCAGTATGAAAAGGGGTTGAAGTAACCTGCCAGTGTCGCCTTTTCTTTAGCAAGCCTCTTCTTGAGCGCCGTTTCGTCCACGTCAAAGGCGTAGGCTGTGACTATTGGGACTCCTAGCTCGTTAAGTTCCTTTACATATCTCATGCCGCCGACAAGATAGCAGACGGCCTGGACATCGCTGCGCCTTATCACCCTTGTCACTTCGTTCATGCCCTTCGCAATGTCTGGGTAGATTACTTTGACTGCGCCGGTCTCGGTGACGGCTTCAAAGGCCTTTTTGTAGGAGAGGTCTGCTGGGATGCGGGAATCATACACATAGGCCATGCGTTTTAGACCGGGGATGAGCGCCATTGCCAGGCGCAGGACTTTGCCGGGTGGATACATGAGATAGACGCCGGTTATGTTCAAGCCGGATGGATGGCTAAGGCCGGGTACCAGTTCCAGAGCCACGCTGTCCAGTACCGGGACAAATATTTGCGGGGTGTCCGAGCCTTTCAGGGCCTGTTTTACATATAGAGAGACCCAGCCGCAGGTGACGAAGAGGGCCGCTTTTTTCTTATAGCGCTTCACAGCGTCCAGCACCTCAGGAACCGAACGTTCATCCTTCCATCTGGTAAGGATGTCGATATAGATCACATCCCTGCCCTCCCTTAACCCCTGTGATGCCATGGCCTTTTTAAATCCGTCCACAACGCCTTGAAAGGCCATAGGTTCTATGGGATAGCGGATTATGACCACCTGTTTTATATCTTCGTCCGCCGCGATAATGGGTTGAGAAAGGAATAGGACAGTGGCGGCAAAGGCAAGGAGGAATATGAATCTTTTCATGTCTCCGTCCTGGTTAATAGAGGCCTATATGCCTTTAAGGCCGTATATACGATTGTGTTTTGCGCTGCTGCAAGAGGCCTTAGGCCTGCCCCTTTGCATAATCTTTAGCGAAATATGTTATTATGATGTCGGCGCCTGCCCGTCGGATGCAGGTCAGTGATTCATCTATGGCCCTTGCCTCGTCTATCCAACCCGATCGGGCCGCTGCCTTGATCATCGAGTATTCGCCGCTTACTTGATAGGCCGCTATGGGCAGTGTGAATTCCTGTCTCAGGAGGTGGATTATGTCAAGATAGGGCATGGCCGGTTTGACCATGAGGATGTCAGCGCCCTCTTCAAGGTCCAACATGGCCTCGCGAACGGCTTCTCTCTGGTTTGGCGGGTCCATTTGATAGGAGCGACGGTCTCCGAATTGTGGGGCGCTGTCAGCCGCCTCACGGAACGGACCATAAAAGGCGGAGGCGTATTTGACTGCATAGGACATGATAGGGATGTGTTCAAAGCCATTTTCATCCAAGGCCTCTCTTATCGCCCCGATCCTGCCATCCATCATGTCGGATGGTGCAACCATGTCGGCCCCAGACCTTGCATGGGAGAGGGCGATCTTTGCGAGAGATTCGAGTGTTGCGTCGTTTTCCACCCCGTCTTTGGATACGACGCCGCAGTGGCCGTGCGATGTGTATTCGCACATACATACATCGGTTATCACCACAAGGTCGGGAGCTGCTTTTTTTATGGCTGGCACAGCCTTTTGAACGGTGCCGTGCTGCGACCAAGCCTCTGTCCCCCTTGAATCTTTGTGTTCAGGTAGGCCGAAGACTATGACCGCAGGTATCCCGAGGTCGAGTATCTCTTTTGCCTCTTCGGCGGCCTTGTCCACAGAGAGGTGGAAACAGCCTGGCATGGCGTTTATCTGTTCCTTGATCCCGCTCCCAGGGATGATAAAGAGCGGATATACAAGATGTTTTACGCTCAATTCCGTCTCGCGCACCATGGCGCGCAGGGCCTCGCTACGCCGCATCCTCCTTGCCCGATACTCAGGAAACATCATGGCAACCACCTCTCTAATATCTCGATAACCCTTTGATCTGAAAAGGGTTCTTCCAGGCAGCCGCAGCAACCTGCATCTTTGAAGCGCTCCCGTTCCTGTGTCGATGCCTCAGTACAGATGATGATTACAGGTATGTCTTTGGTATTCGCCGATTGCTTTAGGAGTACACTGAAGGAAAGGGCATCCAATACGGCTGCATTTCTCCTTATAACTATGAGGTCGGGGAGTTTTTCGACAGCCAAATCAAGCGCCTCCTGGCCGTCTTCAGCAAGTATGAGCCTCAGTTTAAGCCTTTCGGCAGCCGTTTGGAACTGTCTTCTTATCCTCTCGGATGTGTCGGCAAGCAGTATAGTTTGATTTTGTTTCACATCGCCTCGCTTTTTTGCGGTGAACGATAACTTGCACGGATGAGTCTATTGATATAGGATTCGATGCCCTTCACCGCCTCGGCTGGAATGCTGAAATTTTCCTGGCCGGTCTTCTCTTTGATGAGCGTCAGACCGTATTCCAGGATATTGCATATAGTTTCGCACGCTGTGCGTAGGTTTTCTGGGTCATCAAGGCAGCCTTCAATCAGCGCATCAATCGCCTCTTCTTCGAAGATGATTTTTATGCCGCATCTGTCAAAAAAGGCGTCTTCGTAGCCTTTTATCTGCTCAATCCGGGAAAGGATTGTTTCTTGGGCCGCATCTAGGCACATGTCTTGCTCCAGGATCAGACGGTTTATCATCTTTAGCCTGTTTGGGTTGAAGGGCACATCCGTATTTCGCCAGCACCTCGACACATCCACTTCAATGCGCTCCATGAGGTCTCTTTTTTCGGCATCCACTATCTCCTCATATCTCTTGATAAGTGAGTGGTCATAGGGGTGAGACAGGAGGCCCTTCAGGGCAGTTTCTGGATCTTTGACCAGCTCTTCGGTTACGAGCAAGAATTTGATCTCGGTGGACGGCAATGTTTTTTCAAAGGGCATAAGGGCCTTTTCCATGACGCTTACCAGCGCCCTGGCCCCGGTGTGCTCTTGATATGCCTGGGCGGCAAGCAGCCTCAGGGCGTCGTCTTCAAACCTGAGATCTATACCGTAGATCTTGAAATCCTGTTTTTTCCCTCTGACGACCGCACTTTCAGGATTTTTGAGTATCTGATAGAGATCGTCCTCGCTCAATTCATGGAGTACGGCTACAACAGGAAAACGGCCTATAAACTCCGACTCGAATCCGTATTCGATAAGATCCTGCGGTTTGACAAAATCCAGCCAGTATTCGTCGTCTTTTATGCAGATATCCGCACCAAAACCGATACCCTGTCTGGTGAGTCTCTTTTTTATAATCTCCGAGAGCCCTGAGAAGGCGCCGCTTGCAATAAAAAGGACATCGCGGGTATTTAAGGTCTTCTTTTCCCTCTTGCCAGTCTGTCTGTATCTCTCTATGGCCTCTATCTGGGAGATGGGATCATGTGGTACGCGCAGATCGACCTCGGTCTCTTCGAGGGGTTTAAGCAAGGCCCTCTGGACGCCGGCGCGCGAGATATCAGGTCCATGTACATTAGGCGACGATGCTATCTTGTCTATTTCATCTATATAGACAATGCCACACTGAGCTAGCTCTATGTCACCATCGGCCTCTTGGACAAGGTCGCGGACAAGGTCTTCGACGTCGCCCCCGACATAGCCTGTTTCGCTGAATTTGGTGGCGTCTCCCTTGACGAAGGGCACGCCCAAGCGATCTGCTATGAGCTTTATAAGGAATGTCTTTCCTGAGCCAGTAGGACCGATGAGTATGATATTGTTTTTTATGTTGCCGGGCCCATGCGCCTGTACGCTTTTGCCCATCTTTCTTAGGTATTCTATGCGATTGAAGTGGGTGCAGATCTTGGTCGCTAGGATGGCCTTAGCCTTTTCCTGTCTTACGACGAACCTGTTGAGCCAGGCCTCCAACTCCTCGGGCTTGAGGTTGAAGTGTATCTTATGTCCGCCATGCACACCCCTTCCCGTCCCATCGGAAAGTCTTTTGTGGTCAAGTTCTTCTGGCAAGAGCATGTGTGATATCACGCGGACCTTGCCGCCGTATCGTTTTGAGAGATAGTCGCTTATTTCTTTCTCTAGGTCTTTTTGGGACGGGACTTCCCTTGCCGCCGTTTCTTTAGTGGTGTCGCTGTGCATTGGTTCTTCTTTAGGACCCAGATCGTTTTTTTGATTATCCATAATTAATTATATTTTTAATGGCAGTTAGACAGGCTGTAAAGTAGACAACTGCTGCTTAACAATTAATCCATCGTCTTGTTTTTGACAAGGCCGTCTAGGGAAGGGCGATGAGCCTTATTATTTTCATCTATAAAACCGTATTGAAAGTTGAATTTATTTGACATAAAATTCGTTATATATTGAAAATAATTTCATAAATAAATTCAAATTATTTTAAGCTGTAAACTGAGAATTATGAAAGGCATCCGATGCCCCCGAGTTGCATATCTACTTTTCACAATGGTCTTTGTTCTCTCTATCTATATCGGGTGCAGTAAAGATAAAGATAAAGAATCGAGACAAGACCAAGAAAAAAACAAAGGCGTCATACGACTTGACAAGCTCTCCGCCCTTCCTGAGAAAAACAGCACAGGCGGCCCGCAACCCCTGAGGGTCGCGGTTGCCGCCATTATCTCGCCGGAAGGGACTGTTGAGTCCTACAAGCCGCTTTTAAAATATCTTGGAAAGGTCACTGAAAGACCTGTCAAACTTATACAGCGGCGCACTTACTGGGAGGTAAATGAGCTGATCGCAAAAGGCAGGGTCGATCTTGCCTTTGTCTGCACAGGGGCCTATATCCAGCAAGGCAGCGACAAAAAGATGTCCCTGCTGGTTACGCCTCAGATAAAAGGCAAAGTGACCTACCGTGCAGTCATAATCGTGCCCTCCGCGTCGAAGGCGAGGACATTTATGGACCTCAAGGGAAGTGTCTTTGCCTTTACTGACCCCCTTTCCAATACGGGATATCTCTACCCTGCATATCTGATCAAAAAGGCCTGTTATAAGCCTGAGGATTTTTTTAAACGCACCTTTTTCACCTACAGCCACGACCGCTCCATACAGGCCGTGGCCCAAGGGCTTGCGGATGGGGCGTCTGTGGATGAAATCGTCTATGAAAACGCCATAAACAAAGACCCAGGCATAGCAAAAAAAATCCGCATCATACTTACCTCGCAGGAGTTCGGAATGCCGCCGGTCGTAGTGCCGCGCGAGCAGAACCCAACGGAAACAAAGAGATTAAAAGACATCTTTCTCCGCATGCACAAAAACAGAGACGGCAAAACCGCCCTCTTTGCCCTGGGTATTGAGAAATTTGTCGAGCCAAGGCCTGCCATCTACGAGGCCTTTTGCATAGACTACAAAGACCAGCCATGCAAAAAATAGCCACACAAAACGATCGGGATGCAGCCATTCCTGGAAAAACACACTTATCTTCCAGACTTTCCTTTTTCTGGAAAATGGCGGATGCCGTGCCTTTGAATCTAAAGATCATTGGCATGGTCGTGGGCACCGCCATACTCATCGGGACCTTTACCACACTTCAGGTCTATCGGGCCATGGAGCAGGAGTCATACAGACAGCTACGGGAGATGAGCCGCTCCATAGCAAGGGAGCTTGCAGCCAGGAGCCAGGATTATATCCTCTTAAACGACATGTTCGGCCTTACCCGTATGCTCAAGGATGCTGTAAGGAACCTGCCGGACCTCCGTTATGCCTTTATTGTCTCTCCAAACAAGGAGGTCCTTGCGCATACCTTTGAAGGCGGGTTTCCGCTGGATCTTTTAAGGGTGGAGCATGACGCCCAGGCAGGCGTTGGGACCAAAATGCTTCAAACAAATGAAGGGCTGGTATTGGATTCATCCGCCCCCATACTTAACGGGGACATAGGGGTTGTTCGTGTGGGGGTTTCAGGGAAGGGCTCTGAAGACGCCATTACAAGGCTTATAAAGGCCCTCGTCTTTACGACACTGGGCGTGATAGTGCTTGGGATCGCCTTTTCAGGGCTTCTCACATGGGTGATTACAAGACCTGTCATGATCTTGCTGAACGCCACGCGCATCCTCACAGAGGGTGATTTTTCAGTAAGGGCGCAAAAAAATTCCGGAGACGAGATCGGCCAGCTCACATCGGCCTTCAATCAGATGGCAGCAAAACTCGAAATGGCTGAAAGGGAGCGGCTCGAAAGGGAAGGGATAAGAGAGGAACTCCTTCAAAAAATCATCACCGCCCAGGAAGAAGAGAGAAAGCGCATAGCAAGGGAGCTTCACGACCAGGTCGCCCAGTCTCTTGCGTCTCTGATGCTGGAGCTTAAATACCTCGAGCAGACGCAAGAGCGCAGGCTCATAACAGAGAGCATCAAGCGTCTGAGGGCCACCCTTGTCAGCGAACTTGAGTCGATCCATAACATAGCCGTTGAGCTTAGACCGTCGGTCCTGGACGACATGGGGATCACCGCGGCTCTTGAGATGTATGCGGATAAATTCATGGCAAAATACGGGATCAAGGTGGAACTCTACATATACGGGCTTAAAGACATACGCCTTGAGTCCTATATCGAGACAAGCCTCTATCGCATAGTACAGGAGGCCCTTACGAACGTCGCCCGCCACTCAAAGGCGGATGCGGTGACTGTCATAATAGAATTGATCAACGGAGAGATAAGGGGTATTCTGGAAGATAATGGGGTTGGATTCGACATGGTGGCAAAGACCAGAAACAGACTTGGCATCTACGGCATGGAAGAGAGGACAAAACTCCTCGGAGGTGAATTTAAGGTTGAATCCGAGCCTGGCCAGGGCACGATGGTGACGTTTACCATACCCGCGGGTGTCTCAAGCGAATCGCCTCGATGAAAAAGACGCGGGTAATAATAGTAGATGACCACACGCTGCTCCTTGCAGGACTCAAGATGCTCATTGACGCGCAGGAAGACATGGAGGTGGTCGGAGAGGCGACGGAGGCCCATGGCGCTATCCAGGCCGTGACAGAACTCAAGCCTGATTGCGTTCTGCTTGACATATCCATCCCTGGTGCAAGCGGGATTGAAATACTCCCTAAGCTACGCGAAAATTCCCCCGAATCGCGCATAATCATGCTCACCATGCACGAAAATCAGCAATACCTTGAGCGAGCCATGGATGGCGGGGCCGCGGGGTTCCTCCTCAAAAAAGCCATGGACGAAGACCTGATTTACGCCATAAGATCAGTGACAAGGGGAGAGATGTATATCTCTCCGAGCATGTTAAAAGGGCTGGTCGGAAAGATGGCGAAAGGACCTTCAAAGACCGGCGCAACCCTTGAGGACAAGGAGACCAGACTCTGGGAAGGCCTGAGCCCAAGGGAAAAAGAGGTAATGGAGAACGTCGCCAGGGGCTTTACATGCAGGGAGATCGCCGAGCTCTATAACCTCAGCGAAAAGACTGTAACTACATACCGGTCAAGGGCCTTCATAAAACTGGGTCTCCAGAGCCGGTCCGAGCTCGTGGCCCTGGCGTTGAAACTTGGCATCCTGAAAAAAGACGATGAGATGTAATCATTTTCCCTACAAATATCTCTTAAACATAGACATTATCCTGACATAACCCCGCAAGTCCCTTCCTTTAATTCCTACAAAAGTATCAAGCTTTCCCCGCTTATTTTTTTATTCAACAACCCTATTATTCCATATCATGATTACAAAATCATACGAGGGGGCTGTGAATGGCCATAATTGACATCGAACCTCAGGAAGAAATACGGCAAAGGATGATGAATGATCTCAAACGCGCCCTTAAAAAACCCATGAATAAAAGGCACTGGGTCATGGTGATCGATCTGGGAAAATGCGTCGGATGCCACGCCTGCACCACGGCGTGCGTGGCTGAAAATCACCTGCCGCCAGGGATTGTTTACCGCCCGGTCATGGAAAAGGAGATAGGCCGGTATCCAAATGTCAGAAAGACATTTCTGCCAAGGCCCTGCATGCAGTGCGACAATCCGCCCTGTATCAAGGTCTGCCCGGCAAGCGCCACATGGAAACGGCCGGACGGCATAGTCGAGATCGACTATGACAAATGTATCGGCTGCCGTTATTGCATAAACGCCTGCCCATATTCTGCCAGGACCTTTGACAAGGGTTTTTATTATTGCGACGACACGCCCTTTGTCCCTGACTATGAAAAACTGCCTTCCTTTGAATACGGCAAGGAATGGCCGAGAAAGAACAGGGATGACTCCCCTGTCGGCAACGCGCGGAAATGCACCTTTTGCCTGCATCGGGTTGAAAAGGGCATCCTGCCCGCCTGTGTCACCACATGCCTTGGAGACGCCACCTACTTCGGCGATTCCAACGACCCAGACAGCCTGGTCTCCGCGCTGCTCGGCTCGCCGAGGCTCATGAGGTTGAAAGAGGAATTCGGCACCCATCCAAGCACATTTTACCTGGTCTAATAAAAGGAGGCTTGAATATGAAAAAACAGATCGCAAGCTTGATATGGCTTATCGCCATTATAGGATTCGTTATAGGGTGTTACGGCATATACCAGAGGTTCGCCTTCGGGCACAGGTTGACCGATTACGGCTCCTACATCCCATGGGGCCTCTGGGTTGCAACATATATCTACTTCATCGGCCTTTCTGCAGGCTCCTTCCTTCTCTCTACCCTCGTTTACGTGGTCAAGATCGAAAAACTGGAAAAGATAGGCAAGCTCTCACTCTTTACCGCCTTTGGTTGTCTGATAGCCGCGCTCATCTCCATCTGGCTCGATCTTGGCCATGAATTCAGGGTTTACAGGGTTATCCTCCACCCCAACTTCAAATCCATGATGTCCTGGATGGGTATACTATACTCAAGCTATTTCGTGGTCATCCTGTTTGAGCTCTGGTTTGCAATGCGGGTAGATCTCATCAAAACGGCCTCAATCGGGACAGGGCTCATTGCGGCTGTCTGTCGATTCCTCGCGCTTGGAAGTTCAGACACCTCGGATAAGTCAAGGGCCAGGGACAGCAGGGTCTTAAAGGTCCTGGGTTCCATCGGCGTACCCCTTGCCATCGCATTCCACGGCGGGGTCGGTATGCTCTTTGCTGTAGTAGGTGCGCGCACTTACTGGCACAGTGGACTGACGCCGATAGTATTTCTTGTGGGGGCGCTTGCATCAGGCGGGGCGCTTCTGACCGCCATCGTCTATGTCTGGGGACCTGACAGAAACAGACCTCAATTTGAAGACATGATGCGGTTTCTGGGCAAAATAGTCCTGTCCCTTGTCCTTTTAGACCTACTGTTTGAGATATCCGAATATTTTGTTGGCATGTATGCCGGTATCCCTGACGAGGCCATACCGATAAAGGCGGTGCTCTTCGGGCATTACTGGTACGTATTCTGGGTCGTCCATGTCCTTTTCGGTGTCATCGTACCTGTCTGGATATTCACCAGAAACGCCGTATCAAGACCTGTTGGAAAAACCAGTCCAGGGGCTATCGCCTTTGCCGCACTGCTGGTGGCAGTCACCTTTATGGCGCTGAGACTCAATATCGTCATTCCGGCCCAGATAAACCCGGAGATAGAGGGGCTTCAGTATGCCTTTATGGGCCCAGGACTTAACTACACATATCTGCCGACCGTATCCGAGTGGCTGGTTACTATCTGGATCGCATCTTTTGGGCTGCTTCTCTTCCTGATCGGATACAACGTGCTCCCAATAGTAAACAAAGATGATAAGGAGGTTGCATAATGAGCGCCAAAAAACAGGAAAAAGATATGAAGACAAACAAGGTTATCGAGGTTGATGGCGAAAAGATACATATACAGATGACCCGCAGGGGTTTTTTAAAGAGCACTGCGTTCCTGGGCGGCCTTGCGGCGGCATCTCAGGTCCCGGGCCTTGGACTCCTGGAGACTGCGAGGGCAAAGGGTCTTCTTGGCAACAACTATCCATTCGACAACGCGGAAAACGTCATCTATTCATGCTGTCTCCAGTGCCATACCGCGTGCACCATCAAGTGCAAAATATTAGACGGTGTCATGGTGAGCGTGGCTGGCAATCCATATAGCCCTATGAACATGAACCCTCAGCTTTCATATGACACAAAACCCCAGGAAGCAGTCCTGTATGATGGTCGTCTCTGCCCAAAGGGCAACGCAGGGGTCCAGACCCTCTATGACCCGTACAGGATAAGAAAGGTCTTGAAGAGAAAGCCCGGCACCAACCGTGGTGAAAACAAATGGATCACAGTGGACTTTGATCAGGCCATAACCGAGATAGTAAACGGCGGTAACATCTTTGGCGAAGGAAATGTCCCTGGACTTAAAGAGATTTACGCGGTTCGCGACCCTGCCATTATGAAATCCCTGAAGGAAGACTCTGAAAAGGTCGCAAAGAAAGAGATGAGCCTTGATGACTTCAAGTCGAAGCACCAGGAATACCTCCACCTCCTTATAGACCCGGATCACCCTGACCTTGGCCCGAAGAACAACCAATTCGTATTCCTGGCCGGCCGTATCGAGGGTAGCAGGCATGAATTTGCAAAGAGGTGGACCAAGGACGCCTTTGGATCGGTCAACTGCTATGAGCACACAACCGTGTGTGAACAGTCACACCATATAGCATACAAGCAGTTTACGGCCTCATACGAATATGACAAGAAAAAATGGAAAGACGGCAAGGCCCATATGAAACCGGATGTGCCGAACTGCGAGTTTGTAATCTTTTTCGGCACAAGCCCGTTTGAGGCGAACTTCGGCCCGACGAGCTGGACGTCATACATCATGAACGCCCAGGCGAAACGCAATTTCCGTTTTGCCGTGGTTGACCCGCGGCTCAGCAATACCGCGGCCAAGGCAAACTACTGGGTGCCAATAAAACCAGGTGGAGATGCGGCCTTTGCCCTTGGCATGGCGAGATGGATCATCGAAAACAACAGATATAATGAGGCCTACTTAAGGGCGGCAAACCGCGTGGCGGCCAAGGCAAACGGGGATACCACCTGGTCCAACGCATCTCACCTTGTCATGCTCTCTAAAGACGGGAAGCGCGGCGAGAGGCTGTTGAGAAGCGATGACTGCGGGCTTTCTCCATCTGATCGCTTCGTCGTAAGCGCAGGGGGAAAACTTGTGGCCTTTGACCCCTATACAGAAGAGGGCCAGCCAGTAGTGGGCGATCTCCTTGCCGAAGGCGAGATAAGAGGCGTCAAGTACAAGACGGCATTTTCGCTCTTTAAGGACGTCGTCATGGAAAAGGGCCTTGACGAGTGGGCCGAAGAGGCGGGCATCCCGGTCAAGCAGATAATAGAGGTCGCCAGGGAATTCACCAGCCACGGCAGAAAGGCCGTGGCTGACATGTACCGCGGCCCGGTACAGCACACGAATGGCTACTATAACGGCCGGTGCATACTCGCCCTAAATCTTATGGTCGGCAACGGCGACTGGAAGGGCGGCCTCTCGGCAGGAGGCGGCGGCTGGGATATGGACGGCGGCAAGGAGGGGCAACCCTTCCCGTTAAAGACGCTGCATCCCAATAAGCTTGGTTCTTTCGGGGTGCATATCACCAGGGAGCAGAGGCATTATGAGGATACCACCATGTTTCAAAAATATGGGTATCCGGCCAGGAGGACCTGGTATCCATATACCGGCGATGTCTATCAGGAGGTGATCCCGAGCGCGGCCGACGGATACCCATATGCCATAGGGGTGCTCTTTATACACATGGGCACCCCAGCCCTTTCAGTCCCGGGGGCGAATTCGACCATCGATATCTTACGTGATCCAAAAAAGATACCCCTCGTATTGTCCGACGACATCGTAATTGGGGAGACCACGATGTATTCGGACTACATCTTCCCTGACACCGCTATATGGGAAAGATGGACAACGCAAAGCTGCCCTCCGAACATCTTGACAGCTTCAAGTACTGTGAGACAGCCTGCTGTGGAACCCCCCACGGAGATATGCACTGTTTTCGGCCAGAAACAGCACATCTCGATGGAGGCCGTGATGCTTGCCATTGCCGAAAAACTGGGGCTTTCCGGTTACGGGCCGGACGGCTTCGGACCAGGCATGCCGTTTACCCATCGGGATGAATATTATCTTAAGTTTGTCGCCAACATCGCCTATGGCAACAAGGCCGGTAAAGACAAGGCGCCCATTGCGGATCAGGAAGAGCTCGAACTCTTCAGAAAGGCAAGGAGGCACCTTTCCAAGGCGGTCTTTGATGAAGAAAGATGGAAAAAGGCCGTTGGCAATGATGAAGATCTCTGGCGCAGGGTCGTCTACGTGCTAAACCGCGGCGGGCGTTTTGAAGACGCAAGCAAGGCATACGAAGGCGACAAGGTAACGCATCAATATAAAAATCAGTTCAACCTGTTCTGTGAGGCGGTGGCCACTGGAAGACACAGCATGACAGGGAAGAACTTCTCCGGTCTTCCAATTGCCGAGCCAGTGCGTGACGCAGCGGGCAGAGATATCCATTTCTCAGGCGAATTTCCATTCCAGCTCTTTACCTACAAACTGATCATGGGCGGTCAGTCAAGAACCATAGGTAACTACTGGACCATGGTGGCCCAGCAGGGGCAGAACTATGTTCAGATGAATAGACGGGATGCAGAGAAATTTGGCCTCAAAGACGGAGACCTGGTGCGTCTTGAGGGACCAACCAACCTCAAAGGGACCATCCCGCTCTTGCCGGGCGTTGAGAAACCTGTGACCGGCGTGCTCAAGACCGAGGAAGGCATACGCCCCGGAACCGTGGCTGTAAGCTGGAGTTACGGCCACTGGGCCTACGGTTCACAGGATGTGTCGGTTGACGGCGCACTTATCAAGGGGGACAAGAGGCGCGCAACAGGTATCTGTCCGAACTCAGTAATGATGGTGGATCAGACAGTCAAAAACACATGCCTCTCCGACCCGATCGGCGGGAGCTGTTCCTTCTATGATTCATGGGTCAGGGTGGTAAGGGCCTGAGGTAAAAGCGCTGACGATATGACAACGAGGACGTTGCTCTACTACACGGTCATCTTCATGACCCTCCTTCTCACACTGGACGGTTGCTCAGGCGATGGGGGCCAAAACCCTCCAGCCCCAGCGCCTGAGAACAGCCGCCAGACTGGGGCATTACCCCCAACAGGGGATGCCGCCTCGCTGATACAAAAGGGAGAAGATGCATTCAAGGCGGCAAGATACAAGGATGCCGTATCATTCTACAGACAGGCCGTCTTGCTGACACAGCCAGGATCCGCGGGGTCTTCAAGGTCTCCAAAGTCACCAAAGTCAGATGATGTCTGTACCCTCTACAACCAGGCGCTTCTGGCCTGGGCCGGGGATCAGTACCTCTCATCCATACCTAAAGACAGATACGAAATCCCGCCTGGGCGATTCTCGGCAGACATAAAGCAGGGCAAAAGGTATTTCATTGTCGATGTAAGGGAACCGTATGAATTCGACAAGGGCCACCTTGAAGGGGCGATAAATATCCCGCTTCGGGAGTTTATGAAACACCTTGATCTGCTTCCAGGGAAAGGGGCCTCGATACTGCTTGTCTGCCATACAGAGAGGCGGGCCAACCATGTGTTGGTGATCTTGAGGGAACTTGGATACTCAAATGTATATGTACTTAAGAGTGGCTATGAGGAATACCTCAAGTGGCTTAAAAATCCAAAAGAAGGGGGTGGTAGTAAACAAAATGGAGGTAAGGGTCCATCATCGCATAAACCTAAAAGTTCACCAAATGGTTCGGATGAAGAAGAGGATTTCGGATGTTGATGGGATGCTGGAGCTGATCACTGTAACATTTTTGTCATAGTCTCGTTACGGCTATGACACAAGAGGCGTTTAATAAAAAAGTATTTCCAACCATCAATAAATAAAAAGGAGGAAGTGAAATGGGAATCGTTTCAAATAGAACCAAGAGGGTGTCATGCCTGGCGTCGATATTCTGCGCGCTTTTGTTCATGACCACGGGCCTTTTTGGGAGCGCATGGGCTGCCGGCAGCTCCGATGACGCTCTTATACAGGTACTCATAAAAAAGGGGATTTTGACCAAGGAGGAGGCTGCTGTCATACAGAAAGAGGCGGCCGTCGCCCAGAAAAAACAGCAGGAAGAGGTGGTGAAAGAGGTATCAAAGAGCGGTGTCGCGCTTCCGGACGCCTTTAAGGGTCTCAGTATCAGCGGGCTCGGCTATATCGACTATTCAGCAGGCCAGCAACCGCTTTCGGGCAACAGGTCCAAAAACTTTAACACATTTGATCTCACCCGTGGTTACCTGACTGTCCAGAAGGCGGTCACTCCATGGCTCAGTGGACGCATCACGACCGACATCACTAGGATCAGTACTGTACCTGGTGATAATGACTCCGGAAGCTGGGAGACCAGGATAAAATACCTCTATGTCCAGATGAATCCAAACGACCTAGGTCTGCTCACCAACATGAGGGTGGAGTTTGGGCAGGGCCACAACCCATGGCTTGATTTTGAGGAAAGCATAAATCCATATCGTGCACAGGGCACCATGGCTATAGAGCGGGCTGGTGTCTTTAACTCCGCTGATATGGGCATAAGCATGATAGGCAATATAGGAGGAAAGCTTGCCAATGCCAAGGCTGCGACCGGCAATGGTAATTATGACGGCCGTTACGGGAGCTGGCATATAGGTGTCTTTAACGGAAGCGGATACCATGACGCAGAGGCCAACAACAACAAGGCCCTGGAAGGCAGGATCTCAATCAGACCGCTTCCGGATATGATCCCAGGTTTTCAGGCGAGCTATCTTGGCATGTTCGGCAAGGGCAATAAGGATGGAACCGCAGGCTATGAGCCAAACTATGTGGTCAACATGGGCATGTTGAGCCTGGAAAATCCACTCTATATCCTTACTGCACAGTACTTCCAGACCACAGGCAATGCGGCTGGCACATGGACATTTAAAAGGGCAGATGGCAGCTATGACACACTCAGGACCGAGGGCTATTCTTTCTTCGGAAGGGTGAGATTGCCGTTCATCACAGAGAAACTCGCAGCCTTTGGCCGCTATGACCACTTCGATCAGGACAAGGACAACAAGATCACGAATAACGGCGCATACGACCTCTACATAGCCGGCCTCTCCTATGACATCTACAAAGGAAACATGGTGCTGGCCGACTTTGAATCCACCAACTATGACAACGACACCGGACTGAAGACCAAGATCCCAAGTCTGAACGATAAGCTGGGGAACGACTACAAGTTCCAGGTCGTATATCAATTGGCGTTCTAGGCCTTATTAAATAAGGCACTCTAAAGACCCCCCTGTCCTTTAAGGCTAAACCTTCATGAAGGCCTTAGAGACAAGTTCCGCTGCGGGCGAGATTATTTCGCCCGCATTTTTAAAGTAAAGGGAGGATATGGGAAAGTGGAATTCCTATATAAAAAACTACAATTTGTAATGCCCCTTGTCATAATTGCGGCGTTTTTTATCTTCAGCCCGGCTGTCTTTGCAAATGATGAGGCGTCTATCAACACCCTTATGGAGCAGATGAAAATGATCCAGGCCAGGATGTCCGAACGGGATTCCGCCCTTCACAAACTGGTGGAGGAGACAGAGGCCTTAAAGAGTGAGCTTGCGGATTCAGTTTGAGCCTGGACACACCAATAACAATATTTCTACTACAAATTCCAGTTCTCGCCGCACAGATATCTCCATCCGCCATGCGGTCATGGACTATACGTTCCGGAATGGCGTAGAGGCCAAGGCCGGAATAGTACCCTTGAGCGATGCCTTTGATGATATACTCTTTTCATCTGACTGGGACTACAACCCAGTGGCCCTCTCAATTGAGAAAGACCTCGGCCCTGGCAGGCTCAAGGTCTTCGGCGCACAGCTGAACGAAGGCGACGAGCCCATTGCCCACGATGATTTCTCTCATTACCAGATAGATTATAGATTTAAACCGACAGAGGGTTTTACACTGAACACGGGTGTCACCTGCGCCGATGTAGCTGACGCCTATGGAACGCATACCAAACCACACATCAATTATGGCCTTGGCGCCATGATAGATCTCGGAATGGGCCTGAAGGCCAAGGCCATCCTGCTTGGTTCCCATACCGACAGACATCTCCTTGCGGCCAGCAGAGACGGAGAAGGCCTTGCCTCCAAGATCGAACTCGCAGGAACTGTCGGAAAGGACAGATTTGGCCTCATGGGCACATACGCCTCAGGCGAACGTGCGGCACGGGATTCCTTCTGGTCATGACCCTTGCAAAGACCTATGGTTATTGGGGCTACACAGGGCTTCTGACTGTTCAGGGCCCGACTGACACGGGCTTCGATGGTGATGCAGTCAATATTTCAAATAACGGCTATGGTCTTACCACCTTTCAGACAAAAAGAGACGACACAGATATCTACCTTGGCGCCGGATGGTTTGGAAACAGCCGCACCCCAGATGGAAGGAGCAGCTATCTTGGGACAGACTTGTTGACCATATTGACCTATCACTTTACCAAGATACTCGCCTTGGATGCAGGGATGGCCTATGCCCATCTGGCCGACGGGGTAAGCGGGTACTCAAAAGGCGTGATTGGAGGAACAGCCTTCAACAGCAATACAGCCAGGGACAAGACGGCGTTTTTTTACAAGACTCCAGGTTAAATTCTGATTATTTGTGTGCGAAGGTTTTGTGTCGGGATTGAATTGCGGATTGCAGTCTTGCTGCGTTGGCACCAATCATTCTGATCTATCTTTCTTTAAAATACCTGATGAGGGCGTTCAGTGTCGTCATCGGGTGCGGAGGGCAGCCCGGAATGTAGAGGTCCACTGGCAGGAGGGTCTCAAGGGGTATGATCTCAGGGCTCCCCCTGAAAGGCCCGCCGGAGATAGCGCAGCTTCCGGCTGCGATTACCAGCTTTGGCGAAGGTACGGCCTCATAGGTCATTAAAAGCGCCCTGGCCATATTCCGGGTGACAGGGCCGGTGACGTGTAACCCGTCAGCGTGGCGCGGGGACGCCACAAACTGGATGCCGAAACGGGAGAGGTCATAAAATGGGGTGTTCAGCACGTTTGTATCCGCCTCGCATGCGTTGCAGCCGCCGGCTGAGACCTGCCGGAGTTGCAGAGACCTGCCGAAAAGGTCTTTGAAGCGCTTCTTTGCATTGGCTGCGATATCCGGGAGATTTCCATCTGTTATCAGGTGATCGCGTTGCGTTGCAGCGAGTTCAAAGTTGTTTGTAAATCTGATGAATTCCCCTTTGGATATCCTTTCGCACAGACCGCAGAAGACACAGCGTCCGAGGTCGATCAGCCTGGTTCCAGGATCAATAGCGTCCTGCGGGCATGAGGCTGCGCACTTCTCTACAATGTTCTGGTCGCAATTGAGGTTCAGCCTTGGGAGACCCTTAAAAGCGGGGTGTAGAGTGACCTCTTTGCCGGGATAATTGCAGGTCTTATAGCCTTGATGAATCCTTGTCCTTATTAATTTAAACATGTTTTCTTGTCCTCAAGAGGGTCATTATGCCCGCCTGTTACAGATCAAATCCGCAGTATGACAGGTTGAAGCTCTTGTTGTTCAAAGGGAAGTCCGATATCTCTTCGTTTCGAAGCGCCATGGCCAGGCCCATCCAGTTGTGGAATGAAGGGTCTTTGATCTTGTAGCGAAGTATCCCGCCCTTTGAATCCGTGAGCACGCAATGCGAAAGCTCCCCCCGCCAGGCCTCGTTGATTGTCACCACCAACGAATCGGGTTCAAGGGCCGCATCTTCTTCAAGAGGCGCATTTAAGGTCTCTATCGGGCCGCGGCCAGTGAGTAGTTCAATAATATCAAGCGAATGCAGTATCTCTTCATATCTTACCCAGGCCCTGGACAATACGCCCCCGTTGGTCCTTTCATGAAGACATGGGGGCAACTCAGCATACTTTTCAGTTGGAAAATCACGTCTTGCGTCATAATCAATGCCAGAGGCCCTGCCAGCCACGCCTACCATGTCGATTTCCCTGCTCACTACACCGCAGCCTTCAAGACGGGCAAGTACTGTGTGGGCTGTAAAAAGGAGATCGGCCACCTCCAAAATTTCAGGCCTCAGGGCCCTGATCCTGTCAAGGATGAATTGTCTTGAGTCTTCGGAAAGACCCGCCGTTACGCCGCCGGGCCTGATAAGGCCCTTGCCGAACCTGTTGCCGGAGAGGACAAGTAGGAGGTTTAGAAATTCACCCCTTATTCTCCCGAAATATGCGGCGCACGAATTGAACGCCACGTCCCCGCTCAGCGCCCCCAGGTCCCCGACATGGTTGGCTATGCGTTCAAGCTCTAGTGCGACCGTGCGGATTATTTTTGTCCCATCGTCTATTTTTTTACCGCTTAAAGCCTCTATCGCCTGAGAAAAACAAAGGCTGTTTCCTATGGCCGTATCCCCTGCGATACCCTCTGCTATCACGGGCAGCCGTTTAAACGGGACCGAGGCAAGGAGTCTTTCTACCCCGCGGTGCTGATAGCCAAGCTGTATCTCAAGGTGCAAGATCCTTTCTCCGATGCACTGAAAACGGAAATGCCCTGGCTCAATGATCCCTGCATGTACAGGACCTACGGCAACTTCGTGTATCTCTTCGCCCTCTACCTGAAAGTAGGGATAATTTCCTGGTATGTCTTTATTATAGTCGTTGTCGAAGACGTCTTTAACCCCTCGCCAGTTGGTGTGATAACGTACCGGTTTCAGCCATGGGTGCCCGAGCGGGGTCAGGCCGAATTGTTCTGCTATCTCCCGCTCGAAGAGCTGAAATTTTATCTCATGCTGGCTCAGAGACTCGAAGGATTCAGGCGCCGTGGTCTGTATCGCATAGAGATGACCGCCCATTCTCATGACAGCCAGGAGTTGAACCGAGCCCTCTTCTTCATAGCCGAAGAATTCCCTTGAAGGGGCGTTGAAGTTCAAGGAAATATCCTGTTGAACCAGGGGGTCTTCTTTATAGCCAAAAAATTGCACCACCGAGGCGCCCCTGGCTGCTACCCGCAGAAGACCTTTGCAGAAATCAGCGAAATTCAGATAGGGTATGGCCCTGCGGCCGATCATTTCTCCATTTTTGATCTCCAGAAATTTATCCATTTATGCCGCCTCCTATGGTGGAGATGGCCTTTAATATGGTCTGGTAAAGCGTATCAGGCATCCAGATTGAAAGACCTGCAGAGACAAGAAGGAGGATACAGGGCGGCGCAAGGCGCATAAACTTTTCGCCAACCAGCAACTCGCCGTTAAAGTTGCCAAACGACATGCGGATCACGCCCTTTGACGCCCCGGCGAAGACAAGGATGAGGCTTATGATAAAGATGCCGAGGCTGATATATGCACCTTTTCTAAGTGCCCCCAGTATGATCATGAGTTCACTTAAGAATATGCCGAACGGTGGAAAGCCCGAGATGCCGGCAAAACCTCCCATGAATGAGATGGATGTGCCGGGCATGAAGAGCGGCATCCTGCCTGTCTCCTTGATCTTTTTGCTGCCATAGCCAAGAAGTATGTTCCCTGACGTAAGAAACAGCGAAGATTTTATCAGTGCGTGATGAATCAGGTGCAGCATGGCACCGAAGGCTGCAAGTCCGCCTATACCGGTTCCGAATGCGATAACCCCCATGTTTTCGATGCTTGAATAGGCGAGGAGGCGTTTGTAATTATCCTGCTGCATGATGAATACCGCAGCCACCACCATGGATATGAGCCCGAAGACCACGAGGATGCGGCCTGAATACCACCCAAGCCCAGCTGCCTGCATAATTCCGTGTGTCTTGTAGATGCCCAGAAAGGCGCAGTTTAAAAGCGCCCCGGAGAGCAGGGCCGATACAGGACTTGGGGCCTCGCTGTGTGCATCAGGCAGCCAGGTGTGCATTGGGGCGAGCCCCATCTTGGTGCCGTAGCCGATCAGGATAAAAATGAAGCCGGCCTTGAGCCATGTCGGATCAAATCTGCCTGATGCCCTTGCAAGGTCTGTAAAGGTGATTGGCACATTGATGTCGCTTGTATCTATGGCGAGGATGGTGAAAAAGACGCCGAGGAGGGCCAGAGCTATACCGACCGAGCAGATCATGACATACTTCCATGTTGCCTCGAGTGCCTCCTTTGATTTGTGCAGAAAGATAAGCGGCGCGCTCATGAGGGTGGTGGCCTCGATGGCGATCCAGAGGACGATGATGTGGTCAGTCACCGCCACCATGCTCATTGCGCCCAGGAAAAGTAGCATACAGCCTGCAAAGACCGGTTCGTTGTGCATCTCCACCTCTGCCATGTATGAGACGGTGTATGCCGCGATCAACAGGTACAGAAAAGAGGTCACGAGAAGCACTATCTGCCCCTCTGGAGCGATGCCAAAGTAAGGCGCCCAGTAGGGCGCGACGCCCTTCAGCCAGATTGAGGCCGTAAATGCGAGGTGAAAGACCCCGGCCATGATGAGCAGGAAGCGCCCTGCTGTTCGCGGCAGAAAAAAGGTTATGACGCCCAGAAAGACAGGTATGATAAAGATAAGCTCTAACATGGCGATATATTTTTATCCTTTTAGCCGCTCAAGAAACATGGTGTCAGCATCATCGAATGAGCGGCTTATCTGGTGCAATATGATGCCCATAATCATGATCCCGACCAGGAGGTCCAGAAGTACGCCGAATTCCACGATAAACTGTGTATGAGTCTGTTTGGCAAGGGCGGAGCCCGCGAGATATATGCCGTTTTCCATCATGAGATAGCCGATCACCTGGGTAATGGCCTTGCGTCTGGCCATCATCAGAAAGAGACCTGCCGCCAGGGTAGTGAATGCAGCTGGCAGGAGGAGTTGATGGCCGCTTAAACTTACTGGTTCCATACGGTTGCTGATGAAGGTCGCTACAAGGATTATAAAGAGTCCGGTCAGGATGGATGCATGATAGCCTACGATGGGCTCCGCATCCCTCTTGATCGAGACCTTGCGGCTTGCAAACCACAAAAGAAAAGGGATAATCCCGCCCTTGATGGCAATGAGCACCAGGAGAAAACCTATGTCAAGCCAGCTTGTTTGTTCATGCCTTTCCAGCAGAAACGGGACAAGGGAGACAAGCACCCCCTGAAAACTCATGATTCTTATAAATTCCTGAAGCCGGCTGCCGCCAATGGACAAAAGTACGGATAAAAGGATCAGCACAAGCAATACGTCAGGCGTATTGATCATTATTTTAGCTCCAACACGAGGATGGTGGCGAAAAAGGCAAGGGCAAAGGATGTAAGGATGAATTTTGGCACAAGTCCCATCTTGAATCTTGCCGTGATCGATTCTATGACACCGACTAGGGCATAGATTACCGAAATGGCCACAAAAAACGATGCAATGCCGGCAAACCCCACTGTCGGCCTTGAGGGAAGTACCAGGTTGGCAATGAAGGCCGCATAAAAAAAGAGTTTCAGGAATGCCCCAAGTTCGATAAACGCCAGGTCAGGGCCGCTGTGGTCCAGTACCATGACCTCGTGGATCATGGTGAGCTCCAGGTGGGTGGCCGGATCATCAACCGGAACCCTGGAGTTTTCTGCAAGTAGGACCATGAACATTGCAGCGATTACAAGGAGCAGCAGCGCCCCCTCAGGCCGCCAGAGGTTGATGACGTCCGGGCCGGTAAAGTAGCCTGTAAGGCTCAATGAGCCGGTAAGCCGGTAAAAGAGGACAAGGACCGTAAAGACCGCGGCCTCGCACAAAAAGGCAAAATAGGCCTCACGCGCTGCCCCCATGCCTTCAAAGGGCGAGGCCGTGTCCAGCGCCGCGCATATGGTGAAGAAGCGGGCAAGGCCGAAGAGATAGAACACCAGTATGACGTCGCCCTGGAATGAAAGGATGGGGGCTGCCCCGGCAAACGGCATAAAGAGCAGGGCGGTCATGGACGCCGCAAGGGAGATCACAGGGCTTAAACGGAATATAAATGTGGTCGAGGCGCTGTACACTGAGCCTTTGGCAAGGAGCTTCGCCAGGGTGAAATAATTGATGAAGAGAGGCGGGCCCTGCTTTCCGACCAGAAAGGCCTTTACCTTCTGGATGATGGTTGAAAAGAATGGCGCCAGAAAAAGAAAAATAATGAGAAGAACCAGGCCCTCCATAGGATTACCTCCAGAGTCCGGCAAGCAGCAGGGCAGCTATAGCTATCACGATATATGCGATGTAGAGCTGGATGTTGCCGTGCTGTATCCAGCGCAGGTGCCTCATAAGCCGCACTATGGGCAGGGCCATCCAATTGACCTCAAGGTCTTCTGCTATATCATTAAGCCTTGAATGATAGCTTGCCCTTGATGGAAACACCCCTGCCGGACCGATGTATTCCTCATGCACCGGTGCAACCGGCCGAAAAAATTCAAGGATGGATGCGGCAAAAGAGGCGCCGGTATATTGGATCCTCGGACTCGGCCTGGTGAAGCCGCACCCCCATGTAGGACCAAGGCCCGTCTCTTTCGCCCTGTAAAAACCCTTTCGCATCATGGCGACTATCACAAGTAAGACTAAAAATACTACCGCACCGAGCGAGATATCCTTGCACAAGGTCATCAGGTCTGAATAGATTGTGTTGTCATAAGGCGTCTTTGCAAGTAGCGTGGCCGCCGCCATTGCTGAAGGTCCAACGAACAGGGCCGGGGCGAGTCCTATGGCAATTGAGCACACAGCCAGGATTCCCATTGCGTAAAGCATGGAAGGATCTGATTCGTGCGCCCTTCCGGCCTCATCTGTCCTTGGCTCACCCAGAAAGACGATGCCGATCACCTTTGTAAAACAGGCCACGGCCAGCCCGCCTATAACGGCAAGGGAGATAACGGCCAGCATAACTAATAGAAAGTCTGTCTTTTCAAGGGTTCTGCCCTGGAACGCCCCGTTGTAGATAAAAAATTCGCTCACAAAGCCGTTTAATGGCGGAAGCCCGCAGATGGCGACAGAGCCGGCAAGAAAGGTAAGACCCGTAATCTTCATCCGCTTCATAAGCCCGCCCAGTCTGTCGATCGCAAGCGTGCCCGTACCGTGGAATACGCTTCCTGCGCCCATGAAGAGCAGGGCCTTGAAAATGGCGTGGTTTAACACATGCATGAGACCGCCTGTAAAGCCCAGAAAGGCCATGGCCGGATTGCCGACCGACACCCCTGTCATGCCAAGACCAAGGCCTATCAGGATGATGCCGATATTTTCAATGCTGTGATATGCCAGTAGCCGCTTGAGGTTATGCTGTCCCATTGCATAGACTACGCCCAGCACCCCTGAGACGATCCCGAAGATGAGGATGCCCCTTCCGAATATGACCGAATCCGGGCTTAGTGCGAGGTACAGCCTCAGGATGCCGTAGATACCCATCTTGATCATCACGCCTGACATGAGGGCCGAGACATGGCTCGGCGCTGCCGGGTGGGCATGGGGAAGCCAGATGTGAAGCGGAAAGACGCCGGCCTTTGAGCCAAATCCTATAAATGCCAGGAAAAAGACCAGGAGTTTTATATCAGGTAAAAGGGATGCCGCGGATGTGAGGTTGAATGAGCCGGTTACGGCGTAGATGACGCCAAAGGCGGCGAATATAAAGAGCGCCCCTGCCTCGGTGAAGATAAAGTAGATATAGGCCGCATGCCTGGTCTCTTTCTGTTCATAGTCGTAGACTACGAGAAAGCAGGATGAGATGGACATGAATTCCCAGGCAAGCAGAAATGTGACCATGTCATCCGCCATGACAACAAAGGCCATGGCCGCGATAAGGAGGCTGAAAAAGAGATAGTGGGCCGCAGTTCTCAGGCCCTTTGTCTGATCGCTCAGATAGTGAAAGCTGTACAGGGCTGAAAGAGACCCTATCAGAAAGATGGGGATGAGAAAGAAGGCGGTTAGCGTATCCACGTGGAGCGAGAGCGGCAGGATATGGAGCCATGTCCAGGCTGCAGCCGCAGGTCTTGCCGTATAAAGGCTGTTTATGGCCCCGGACAGGCCTATCATACACCCCAGGGAGATGCCGCCTGCGGCTAAGGCCTTTAAAAGGGTGAACCTTTTATAAAAGAAAAGGGGCAGGACGCCAGAGGCCAGGATTGTGATCAGGGATAAAAAAAGCGGCTTCATGGCCTTTTGGAGAATATCTCCCCCTCCTTTTTCTGGATAAAGGACAACAGCTCTTTCCTTGTCATATGCAGTTTGATTCCCTCTATAAACTCGTTATCCATTGAGAGGCGGCGAAGTTTCATGTCTATAATGGCCTGTTCAGCCCTGTTGGCTGGCAGCGTAAGAAATATTATGCTTGTCTTTATATCGTCCATTGCCTTGAAGTCTGTCTCTTCTTCAAGAAATGCGACAATGAGCATTGTTCTTTCAAAAAAGACAGGGCGCTCAACGCTTGGCGTCATGAATGCGATTCCTTTCAATGAAGACGAGACCAGGGATTCGTTGGCAAAGATAGAGATCTTAATGGCCTTTTTATCAAAGGAGGCCGAATAAGGGATGGCGGAAAGGAGTTCATCTATAGCCTCGTCGCGGTTGCCTCCTTGGACACGATAGATGACGGTCCCATTTTCAATGGCCTTATGGACTGTGATGGCTGAATTTATCCTCCTGTTTCCTGTCTCGGTGTTGGTTTGGGCGTTTATCCAGTCCTCCATAGCATCCGCCCTGAAACGCCACTGTCCGCCAATCTTGACCGCGAACGGGAGCTGATTTTCATTGAGCATGCGATAGATTGTTTTATCAGAAACACCCAATTTTAAAGCAACATCCTTGATCGCAAGGAAGGTTTTGTCCATATCTGTCCAATCATGTCTAGAAATGTCTCGAGCAGCAAGGATATATATGCCGTTTTTGTCTGATGTCAATAGGAATTTTATCAAAATCAAAAAAATACAGTTGGGCAGCTTGTTAAGGCAGTTATTATTTTCTATAATGTTTAATTAGGCTTTGTATAATTTTCATTATCATTCATGCTGGCCGGGCGGCATCTCGACAAGGAGTCAGGGTGCGGCTTTAGTCCGACCTGTATGCATGTGTTATCAACTGTTTATGAAGAAAGAGAAGGTATCGATCTCACTGGGTCAGTTGTGCATGGAGTACTGAATATTAGGTAGCTGTCTTATGGTCAGATCAAAGGAGTCTCTGGATGGAATGTAAAATTAACAAGATCCTTGTGGCGAACCGCGGGGTGCCGGCGGTTCGCATCATGCATACGTGCCGCGACAGGAAGATATCTACGGTCGCAGTTTATAGTACCCCGGATCGGCTCGCACACCATGTAAGGGTGGCCGATTCGGCGATCCATATAGGCGAGGCGCCTCCAGCCGAGTCATATCTCAATATGCAAAAGATGATAGACGCCGCACTTATGACAGGAGCTGACGCCATACATCCCGGCTGGGGTTTCCTTGCAGAAAACAGCACCTTTGCACAGATGGTGATAGACGCAGGGCTCATCTGGATTGGGCCGCCGCCGAAGGTCATAAAGGCCATGGGAGACAAGATGGAGGCCAAGAAATTCGCCGTCAGGGCGAACGTCCCGACTATTCCAGGTGTCAGCGATGTTGCCGATATAGGCCAGATCAAGAAATGGCTAAAAGAAGAAGACGTCTCATATCCTATCATGATAAAGGCGGCATTGGGCGGCGGCGGCAAAGGTATGGTAAAGGTCGAATCCGAGGACTATCTTGGCCCCGCACTTGAGCAGGCGAGGTCAGAGGCCAGGAAGGCCTTTGGCGATGACAAGCTTTTGGTTGAAAAATATATCGAGCGCGGACGTCACATAGAGGTACAGATAGTTGCAGACGAATATGGCAATGTCTTCCATCTCTATGAAAGGGAATGCACACTCCAGAGGCGGAACCAGAAGATCATAGAAGAGGCCCCTTCTCCATCCATAGACCACGACATAAGAAACGAGATGTGTTTTACGGCGGTAAGACTCATGCGCGAAATTGGGTACAGGAGTGCGGGTACGGTGGAGTTCATCTTTGATTCCGCTACAAAGCGTTTTTATTTCCTGGAGGTCAACACCCGCCTTCAGGTGGAGCACGGCATAACCGAACTCATAACAGGTCTTGATATAGTGGACCTCATGATAGACGTGGCGGAAGGGAAACGTTTTGTCTTCAAGCAGGCTGATATACATCCGAACAGATGGGCCCTTGAGGTGAGGATCAATGCTGAGGATCCAAAGAATTTCAGTCCTTCATTTGGCAAGATCACCCGCATGGAGGTCCCGCAGGGGCCAGGCGTCAGGATCTCTCAGGGGGCCTATGAAGGTGCGGATATCCCTGCCTATTATGACTCGCTCATCATGCTTATCATGACCGCTGGTCCTGACAGGGAAGATGCCGTCAGGGTCATGGACAGGGTCTTGAGTCGGAATTTCAGGGTCGAGGGGATCAAGACCCTGGCCCCCCTACTCCTCAGCATAATAAGACATGAGTCATTCAGGCGCGGCGAATTCTCGACGCGGTTTATAGAGGAGCACATGGATGAGCTCGTCTCCACATTTAAAGAGAAAGATATGGAAGATGAGGTGTTGAAGATCGCAAGTTTTGTTGCAAGGATCTCGGCCCTTGGACCGCAGGAGTGGATGTGACATGAGTGCAGAAAATCGATTTGTCAGACCGGGCATGAAGCCCTCAGAGATTGTAAGGCGGGTTAGGGAGCTGGATGGTGTGGCTTTGACCTCTACAGGGATGAGGGATGCCGGTCAGTCGGATTATAAGAACCGCCATCGCATATATGACCTCATAACCCTTGCCCCTTTTTACGAGAAGATGAATCTCTTCAGCGCCGAGTGTCATGGTGGGGCAAGGTGGCATGTGGGTATAATGAATCGGAAGGAGAGCCCGTTTGAAGAGATCAGGCTCTTGAGGGAAAGGATGCCGAGCATCCTTCTCCAAACCCTCATCAGGGAGACCAACCTCTGGGGTTACAGGCCTTATCCGAAAAATGTCATAGAGTACGTCGTGGCAAATGTTGATATAGACATATGGCGGTGCTTCTCTTTTTTAAACGATATAAGGAATATGAGGGCGGTCGCGGAGGTGGTCATGAAGAGGGGGCGGCTTTTTCAGCCAGCCATCTCCTTTACCCAGGCCGATTGGACCACCAATGAATACTATCTTAAGCTGGTTGACGAGATCGTTGACCTGTGCGGCGGTGTTGACGAGATTATCCTGTGCATAAAAGATATGGCGGGTGTTGGGAGCCCTGAGCGTATCTCAAGCCTTGTCGACGCGATCAAACAGGTCTATCCTGAACTCGTGGTCCAATATCACCGCCATGCGACAGACGGCCTTGCGGTGCCTGCACTCCTGGCTGCGGCCAAGGCAGGGGCCAAGATAATAGACGTCGAGGAAGATGCCCTTACTCGTTTTTATGGTCAGGCGCCCATGCTTACCGTCCAGGCGTATCTTGAGGAATCCGGGATAAAGGTCATTCTCAATAGAGAAGAGGCCGAGAAGGCCTCACAAAAGGTGAGGGACTGGATCAAGCAATACGAGTGGGCTGAATCGCCGTTCAAGGGCTTTGACCATACAGTGACTCAGCACAAGATGCCCGGAGGCGCATTCCCAAGCTCATTCGAACAGGCCGAAAAGGGCGGTTTTCTGCACCTTATGCCTGCGATCCTTCGTGTCATGTCTCTTTACAATCGCATCGTCAGATACTTTGATGTTACACCTGGTTCGCAGATCACATGGGTGACCTGCAGTGGTATGGTGAATAAATATGTGAAGGCCAAAGGGGATGCAGGGGTCAAGGAGCTGATCGGTCTCCTTACAAAATTTGTAGAAGAAAAGGATCAGAATTTTGATGCGATGCCCCAAGATGAACAAAATGAGCTGCTAAGCCTATTTCGGACTGCGCCTGGTGATTTTAAGAATCTCATCCTTGGACATTACGGCAGACTCCCCATGGGTTGGCCTGCGGAGTGGGTCTATAGGAGTGCATTCGGCGACGAGTGGCAGGAAAAGATAAAGGAGAGAAAGGAGCTTTCTCCGCTTGAAGCCATCCCCAATGACGACCTCGGACAGATCCGCGATGATCTGCGCGGGCATTTGATGCGCGAACCAAGCGAGGAGGAGTTTATCCTATATCTTATGCATCCGAAAGACGCCCTTGCATTTATAGAATTTAAGGATGTATATGGAGAGGCCCCTATGGTGCTTCCTACGAATGTCTGGAGAGAGGGGCTCAAGAATCCTGGTGATAAGGTGGAGTTTGAATTCTGGGGCAAACCTTATTGCATCGAGCTTGTATCTCTTGGCAAGGAACATGAAGGCGTTGTTCATGTGGTCATGCGTGTGAACAACAAGACCAGGGTCTATACCGTTGAGACGCCAAGGGCGAAAAAGGTCGAGGTTCGCATGGCCAAGGGGCCGCTTCAGATAGGCGCACCAATAAACGGTAGCGTATGGAGGATAGGAAATCCTGTTAGGGGCACATTGAGGCCGGGAGATATGGTTCATAAGGGCGAGGAGATCGCCAACATTGAGGCCATGAAGATGGAAAATGCGGTCATTGCGCCGTTTGATGCACAACTGAAGGAGATATGTGTAAAACTCAATGAATCTGTGCAGGAAGGCCAGCTGCTTTTTGAGTTAAAAAAGCTTTAAATATAATATAATTTTTGGGCGTATTATAAAAAATGAAGCCCTTCAAAGGGGTAAAGTATTTTTACATTTCGACCTATTCGACGACTTAAGGGATAAATATAAATGAAAGAAGGCCTATTGTTCGGGATGGTGCGTAAGGCCCTGCAAGGGGCTCTAATTATCAAAAAAGGAGGATCTTGAAATGCGTTTAATTCTACTGGGAGGGCCGGGTGCCGGAAAGGGTACGCAGGCCAATTTGATCAAGGAGAAGTTTGGCATTCCTCAGATATCAACAGGCGATATGTTGAGGGCTGCAGTAAAGGCTGGTACGCCGCTGGGGCTCGAGGCCAAGAAGTACATGGACGCAGGTGGTCTCGTGCCGGATGACGTAATAATCGGGCTTGTAAAGGATCGGATCAAGCAGCCCGATTGCCAGAAGGGGTTTTTGTTTGACGGCTTCCCAAGGACGATTCCTCAGGCCGAGGCCATGAAGAAGGCGGGTGTGAAGATAGATTATGTCGTGGAGATTGACGTCCCTGATGAGGAGATTATCAAGCGCATGAGTGGCAGGAGGGTACATCTGGCGTCCGGCAGGACTTACCACATTGTATTTAATCCCCCGAAGGTTGAGGGTAAGGATGATGTAACCGGTGAGCCGCTGATCCAGAGAGAGGACGACAAAGAAGAGACCGTCAAGAAACGCCTTGAGGTCTATCATGCGCAGACTGAGCCCCTTATAAAATTTTATATGGATTGGGAGAAATCCGGCGACACGAATGCCCCGAAATTTGTAAAGATAAACGGAGTAGGATCTGTAAACTCAATTACACAACAGATATTCAAGGCATTGGGTGCAAATTGATTGTCTCGGTTTATTGGAGCACGGGTTGCCTAGCGGCCTGTGCTCCTTTCGGCAAGTGGCATCTTAATTTTTTTATGTCCCTGTCTTTAGTTCCAGGTGAGAAGCCCCATCTCGAACTTATGCCCGAGCTCTTTTCTGTACGGATAGCACCGTACGGAGAAGCCTATTTGCCCGCTTGAAAGGCACAGAAGGTTCCCTTTAAATATATGGGCGCTTCCTTCATTTTCGCCGGAAGGAAGGAGCGGGAGTGGAGAGCCTAGCGATATCTCACCTTTTTCATCGAGCCTTCCTAGGTAGGCCTCTGCCCTGATCTCGTTCGGATCCAGGCCTGCAAGATCTATTATAGCGCTGATGGGCAGCCGGTCTCCGACCTTTATAGAATCGTTAAGCGGTACGCGGATTTCAAGTATCCTGACATTCGGCCAGGTTTTGATTATATTTTGTTTCCAAAGGGTAAGGGATTTAAGTTCATTCCAGTTGTTTTCTTTGAGTATCCGCCACTTGTTTGTGTTTGGTAGGTAGAATTGTTTGGCATAATCTTCAACCATGCGGTTTGTATTGAAAAATGGACAGATGGTCTTGATGGAATTTTTGATGATTTCAATCCATTCATCCGGAATGCCATGGACGTTCCTCTTGTAGAATAGTGGGACGACGGAGTTTTCGAGCAACTCATATAGGAGCCTGCTTTCGACCTCGTCCTGATATTCATGATCCTGGTATTCCTCGCCTGAGCCTATGGCCCACCCGTTTCCGTCTTTGTATCCCTCGACCCACCAGCCGTCAAGGATGCTCAGATTTATGCCGCCGTTGGCCGTTACCTTCATACCGCTCGTGCCGCTTGCCTCATTGGGCCTTCTTGGGGTGTTGAGCCAAACGTCCACACCTTGGACCAGGTGCCTTGCCACCTCAATGTCGTAGTTTTCAATGAAGACTATATGATTCCTGAATTCAGGCAGACTTGCCGTCTGTACCACCTGGTGGATGAGTTCCTTGCCTAATTTATCCTGTGGATGTGCCTTTCCACTGAAGATGATCTGAACGGGACGCTCAGGGTCTGTAAGGATCTTCTTGAGTCGTTCAAGGTCCTTGAAGAGGAGTGCAGCGCGCTTGTATGTAGCGAAACGCCTTGCAAAGCCTATGGTCAGGGCCTCCGGATCCAGCACCTCTTCAGCCTTTTCGATCTGATATGAAGAAAGTCCTTTTGCCTGGAGTTGTTTTTTAAGCCTGGTCCTTGCAAATGAAATGAGCGTTTCGATCATCCTTTCTCTAGAGCGCCATATTTCAAAGGCCGGTATCTGTTCCACCCGTTTCCAGATGGCGTGATCCGTCGGTTCGTCGATCCATCTTGTCCCCAGGTAGCGTTGATACAGACGGGCCATTTCGCTTGACATCCATCCAAGGGTGTGGATACCGTTTGTGATATGGGTGATCGGAACCTCATGTTGTGGTATCTGCGGCCATATATTGGCCCACATCTTTCTGGAGACTTCACTATGGAGCTTGCTTACCCCATTGGTCTTAGAGGCCATTTTTATGGCAAGGACGGCCATCGAGAAGGCCTCAGTCGGGTCACTCGGGTTGATCCTGCCGAGGCCAAGGAATTCTTCCATGTCGATCCCAAGCCCTTCAACTGTTTTTGTAAAATAGCGGCGTATCATCTCAGGAGGAAACCTGTCTATGCCCGCTTGAACAGGTGTATGCGTCGTAAAGATGCTGGTGGAGCGGACCGCCTCTACTGCCTCAGTGTAAGAAAGTCCGTCGTTTTGCATGAGTTGGATTAGGCGTTCTATGGCCATGAACGCCGAATGCCCTTCGTTCATATGACATACAGTCGGGGTGAGGCCCAAAGCCATCAGCAGCTTTATCCCGCCCATCCCCAAGATTATCTCCTGCTGGATGCGTGTCTCCAGACCACCGCCGTAGAGGTATGAGGTGATCTGCCTATCGGCCTGTGAATTTGACAGTACATCCGTATCAAGCATATATATCTCAACACGCCCTACCGCTATAGACCATGCCCGTGCATACACAACCCTGCCGTCCATTTCTACCTGTACCGTGACCGGCTCCCCGTCCGACCCCTTTAGCGGTTTCAGGGGCATGTTGTAAAAATCGTTTGACGGATAAGTCTCGAGCTGCCATCCATCTGTGTTTAAATATTGCTGAAAATATCCATGCTTATAGAGAAGCCCTATACCTACCAGCGGCAGGCCGAGGTCGCTTGCTGATTTCATGAAGTCGCCAGCCAGTATCCCAAGACCTCCCGAATAGAGCGGCAGGCATTCGTGAAGCCCGAATTCTGCTGAAAAATAGGCTATGAGCCCCTCCGACTGCTTGCCTTCAGCTAGTTGTTTCTTATGCCACGTCTTGCTCTTCAGATAACGTTCAAGTTCGCTGTATATCTCGTCAAGTCGAGCCAGGAATATTTCGTCGCGTTCAAGCTCCTCAAGCCTAGGCTGCTCAATCATGCCGAGCATTGCCACGGGGTTGTGGCCGCTCCGCTCCCATACATCCCTATCCATGTCTTGGAAGAGATATATAGCCTCAGGGGTCCATGTCCACCACAGGTTGTTGGCTATGGCAAGGAGCGGTTTAAGGCGCTCCGGGAGATTCGGGGAGATGTTTACGGTCCGCACAGTGGGCATCGGCTCTGCTCCAAATAATGTCTCGTTTTGAAAAATATATTAGGCAACGACAATGCCGCCGTCTTTTAACTCAATAGTCAGTATGTCCCCCTTCTTGGTCTTGCCAGAGAGAATGGCGTCTGCGATCTGATCTTTTATTGTCTGTTGTATAAGGCGACCAAGGGGTCTTGCGCCGTATTTGGGATCATAGCCATGCTTTGCAAGCCATGAACGGGCCTCATTACATACCTTGAGGCCTATTTTTTTGGCTGCAAGTTGGGCTTCCACCTCCTTTAACATCTTGTCCACAACACGTATCATAACATCAGGGGTGAGTGGATTGAATTGCACGATCGCATCTAACCGATTCCTGAATTCAGGGGTGAATGTCTGTTTTACAGCCTCTGTGCCTTTGTGGGTGGTATTTTCAAGATCTTGCCCGAATCCTATGGTCCTACCTTCCATCTCTCTTGCCCCTGCATTAGATGTCATTATCAGTATGACGTTTCTGAAGCTGGTTTTTCTGCCAGTATTGTCCGTAAGCGTTGCATGGTCCATGATCTGTAGAAGGATATTGAATACGTCAGGGTGGGCCTTTTCTATCTCGTCCAATAATAAGACGCAATGCGGATTTCTTCTTATGGCCTCGGTGAGCAATCCACCCTGATCGAATCCGACATAGCCTGGAGGGGCACCTATTAACCTCGCGACCGCATGTCTTTCCATGTACTCACTCATGTCAATGCGGTGGAAGCCTATGTTCAGGAGCGACGCGGTCTGCCGGGCGAGTTCGGTCTTGCCTACCCCTGTCGGGCCAACAAAGAGGAAGGACCCTATCGGGCGGTCGGGATGAGAAAGCCCTGCGTGTGCGCGCCTGATGGCCTTTGAAATGAGATCAATTGCGCTGTTTTGTCCGAATATTAATGATTTCAGCGATGATTCAAAACCATCGAGCTTGAGTCTTGATGCACGCGAAATGGACTTGGCTGGTATCTGTGCCATCTTTGCCACGACGCATTCTATATGACGGGCCGTCACTAGTCTGGGGCTGTCGCTGGATGACATAAGCCTCAGAGACGCCGCCGCTTCGTCTATTACGTCGATGGCCTTGTCGGGAAGATATCGGTCTGTCAGATACCTTGCAGACAGCTCTACAGCCGTCTTCAATGCTTCATCCGTATATCTCACCTTATGATACCTTTCATAATTCAATTTTACACCCTTCATGATCTTGATGCTTTCAGGTATCGCAGGCTCCTTTATCTCTATCCTCTGGAATCTGCGTGAAATAGCCCGGTCTTTTTCAAAGAAGTTTCTGTATTCCTCATAAGTAGTGGCACCTATGCACCTCAGTTCGCCGCTTGCAAGGACCGGTTTCAGTATATTCGCTGCGTCCATTGAACCGCCGCTTGTGGCGCCTGCACCGACAAGGGTGTGGATTTCGTCTATAAACAGGATGGCGCCTGGCGTTTGTTGCAGCCTGGCTATAACATCCTTGAGCCTTGATTCGAACTCGCCCCTGTATTTGGTTCCGGCGATGAGCGCGCCTAGGTCCAGGGCGAATATCTGCGCCCCGGCAAGGGCCGGCGGCACACTTTTTTTCCAGATGCAGAGCGCCAGTCCTTCGGCTATAGCTGTCTTCCCAACGCCTGGTTCGCCGACGAGCACTGGGTTGTTTTTCCGCCGCCTGCAAAGTATCTGCATGGTCCTTTCCAACTCCAGTTCACGCCCGATCAGGGGGTCTATTTCACCTGCCGCTGCTTTTTTGATGAGATTTGAGGTAAAGGCCTCAAGCGGATCTCTTTGATCTTCATCGGCGTCAGGCACCCTGTCAAGGGGGCACGGTTCATCTGATGGGCGTCCAGCAGGGTCATGGCTGGCCTTTGTAATGCCATGAGAGATGTAATTTAATACATCAAGGCGGCTTATCCCCTCTAGTTTAAGGAAATATGCGGCATATGATTCATGTTCGGTCATGATCGCTGACAGCAGGTCGCCGATCTCGGCGCGTTTTTTGCCGGCGGATTGGCAGTGCATTATGGTGATTTGGAGCACCCTTTGAAGTGCAAGGGTAGGTTTTGGCGCCTCAGTGTGCCTTTCCGTTTTTTCAAGGTGGGTATCAAAAAAATTTTCCACGCGCGCCTTGATCCGGTCCGGTTTGCCGCCGCATGCCCTTATGAGCCTTGATCCGGCTTCATGGTTTATGATGGCATACAACAGGTGTTCCAGCGAGAGAAATTCATGACCCCTTAGATGCGCCTCACGGTTTGCAATATTTAGGATCAGGTCTATGTCTTTACTTATCATGGTCTTTACCTTTGTCTTTAAATATATATTAAACCATGCCTTAAATAGATGATAGGGCTTATCATTTAGGACCTATTAAAAAAACGAACAGCCTGGTCGTTCATAACCGTATCTTTAGTTTCGGCTGGGGATTGGGTGGTGAAAGGGATGCACTTTATCGTGCAACACCCTTCCATACATCGGCGATGTGCCTCCAGGCTGGATCCTGGGCTGTAGAAAAGGGGGTCCATCAGGCCTCTTCGCAACTGGCGAGGAGTGGAAATCCGTTTGCAGCCGCCAAGGCATGCACCATTTCCACCTTCGTCTCAGCCAGTTCCTTTGGGTAGAGGCCGCATACACCGCTGCCTTCATTATGAATACGCAGCATGATGTTGGTCGCCTCCTGTTGAGATTTATTAAATATCTCCATCAGCACCTTCACCACAAATTCCATGGTTGTGTAGTCGTCATTATAGAGTAGGACCTTGAACATGGGGGGTTCTTGTATATTTTGATCCAGCTCCAGTTCCAGTGCTTGGAGCGGCCCTTCCTTGGCCAGCCGTTTACTCATAGCGATTATTTACCTGCATGTATATTAGAAATTCGGTATTGCCTCTTATTCCAAGGATTGGTGAGGGCGTGACGCCGATTACGTCTAGACCCAGGTCGTATTTGAAGAAATGGATCAAGTCATCCACCGCCTCTTGCCTAGAGGCTGGATCTTTGACTATTCCCCCCCTCTCAACCCTTTCCCTTGCCACCTCGAATTGAGGTTTTATAAGGGCAACTATCTTCCCTCCAGGTTTCATGAAGCGGAGGAGTGCCGGCGTCACCGCCTTAAGCGATATAAAGGAGACATCCACCGCCGCTATCTCTATAGGATCGCGGATGGCGTCGCCTGGGAGATGACGTATATTCGTGCGTTCCATCAAGACAACCCTTGGATCGTTTCTTAAGACCCAATCCATTTGGCCATATCCAACGTCTACTGCATAGACCTTCAGCGCCCCGTTTTTTAGGAGGCAATCGGTGAATCCTCCAGTCGAGGCCCCTACATCCATACATATAAGCCCTGAAACGTTGATTGAAAAGTAGCTAAGGGCATGGATGAGTTTTATCCCACCGCGGCTTACATAGGGATGAGAAGGAGTTGTTATCTCTATGTCTGAATCGATCAGGACTGCTGTGCCTGCCTTATCTGACAGAAGGCCGTTTACCTTTACCTTGCCGGCGCCTATCAATGCCTGCGCCTTGTCCACAGCAGGGGCAAGGCCTCTTTTGACCAGCAGAAGGTCAAGGCGTATCTTTTTCTTTGCCATGTCAGGTATTGTTTGGTAGTTTTGTTTTGACATATGACCATATGATTGGTTTATTGTTTTGAAACCTTTGTCAAGATTGATATTAAACTCATTTATATTTTTTGGGAATTCCCTAACAAAGGCAAGGAGTGAAAAGAGATGTCGGTTACAAAAGAAGCGGTTTTGGAGGCCTTGAAGGGGGTTGATGACCCTGAACTCCATAAAAGTCTGGTGGATCTGGGGATGATACATGAGATAGAGATAGCTGGCGATGCCGTTAAGGTGACCGTTGCCCTGACCATGGCAGGCTGCCCCCTTAAGAATAAGATCAGAGCGGATGTCGAAGATGCGGTGCGAGCCATAAAGGGTGTAAGTCATGTTGAGGTGGTCTTGGGGACGATGACGTCTGAGGAGCGGGCAAGGCTTATGGGGGAGGCGCCATCTGAGATGGATGGAATGAAGGGCATAAAATACATTATAGCCATAGGGAGCGGCAAGGGTGGGGTTGGAAAGACCACTGTAACGGTCAATCTAGCTATAGCACTTAAGAATTTTGGGGCCAGGGTGGGCATCCTCGATGCAGACATGCACGGCCCTGACATCCCGATTATGCTAGGCATTGATGAGCATCCAGTTGGTATGGGTGGGATGCTCCTGCCTCTCGAGAAATACGGCGTCAAGATGATGTCTGCTGGCTCCCTTGCAGGGGCCGGGGCACCTATCATCTGGCGCGGGCCGCTTGTGAATAAGGCTATAAAGGAGTTTCTTGGTCATGTCATGTGGGGCGATCTTGACTATCTTCTTATAGATTTGCCGCCAGGTACAGGGGACGCCGCGATTACGGTAGCGAATACAATTCCTTTAAACGGCGTTATTATGGTGACGACCCCTCAAAAAGTGGCGCTTGAAGACGTTCGCAGGGCGATAGGTCTTTTCAGGAGTAAGGAGATCAGGGTACTTGGTATAGTGGAGAATATGTCATTTTTCCGCCTGCCAGGCGAGGCAGGGGAGATGGTCGACATTTTTGGAAGCGGTGGCGGGGAGAGACTTGCCAAGGCCTTTAAGGTACCTCTCCTTGGCAAGATACCTATCGACCCGGCCATACGAAAGGGCGGAGACGAAGGGCGGCCCGTGACACTGGATGCAGGAGGCGAGGTTGCCCTTGCATTTGCCGGCATTGCAGAACAGGTGATCTCTGAGTTCAGATGCGGGCGTTAAAACGGTGGCAGATAACGGGCTGAACATATTTAATGAAATAGCCAGGGAATATGACCTGTGGTATGAAGATAACGCCATTTTTTTAAATGAATTAAACGCATTAAAATTGGCCACTTCAACCGTTGGTCTTGGTCCTGGCGTTTCCATAGAGATAGGTGTCGGCTCAGGGAGGTTCGCTCACGCCCTCTCGATCGGATTCGGCATAGACCCTGCCATTGAACCCCTCAAGATTTCAAGGTCACGCAATATCTTTGTTGTTCAGGCGCGCGCCGAGGCCGTTCCGTTTAAATCGCGCACGTTCGACAGCGTCTTCTTTATCACGTCTCTGTGTTTTGTGGATGATCATATTATGGCACTCCGCGAGGCTGCAAGGGTCGTTAAAAAGGGTGGACTGGTTATAGTGGGCCTTATACCTGGCGAATCTCCATGGGGCGTATTTTATCAGAAAAAAAAGGAAGAAGGGCACAAGGTCTATAGACATGCACGGTTTTTCAATTCAGAAGGGTTGATATTGTTGGCGATGAAAGAAGGGCTTTTGTTGAAAAGTGCAGTGTCGACACTATTTCAGCCTCCGAATGCAAGAGAATATATCTCGGAGGCCCCGAAAAACGGTGCAGCTAAAGGGGCCGGATTTCATGTGCTGGTTTTTATTAATGATAATGCTTGAAGGAAGATCAAGGCCATATTGCATAATATGCATGGGGACCGGAAGTCCAGGTCTATATCCGATACGTGTATAATATATTTTGTCTTGAATGGTTCGGGCATGCGGATGCCATGACTGGCCTCCAGGAGACGGGTGGCAAAAGGGTGTGGGGGTTCAGGGACAGATAAAATTTTTATTAAACGAAGAGATTCAACGCCATCATGAGGTTAGGTAATGGGAAGATCGATATAGCATAGCAGGAAATCAAACAGTCTGAGATGCTCAAACAGTTCAATATGCCGAGGCCTAGTTCCTCGCCGCATTGGCCTTGCAGTCCAAAAAAACTCTATATTTTTTTTCTTTCGAGGTTATTTCGTCCTGTATGATCTTGGCAAGGTTTAAGAGATCTGCTGGCTGTATTATGAAGTCGGCACCGAGCGAAAAGGCCGTCAGTGGATTGCGGCTATAGGCGTTCGGCATGATAACTACCACAATCGACTGTCTTCTTGTATCAGGCGGCATGAAATTTATATAATCCAAAAACGCATTAATATCTTCCGTAAAGGCAGGGTCTTGTTGATGCAGAAATATGAGGTGGTATGTATTGTATTTAAGTTTTTTTATTAAATCTTTATAGTTTTCTATATATCTTGTTTCATAATTCATAGTTGATAATTGTTCTTTTATATTTGTTTTGAGTAATTCGTTTTTTGAATATACGAGAGCCGTTTTTATTTCTGGTGGGAATATCTCATGATCTTGTATTATATCTTCTATTTCTTTTATAGAAAAATTTGTAGTCATTTTGACTTCTTCCTCTCTTTTTATTGCACTTTGATTAATTGTTATTGTACTTTTACATTTTGGGCATTTTAAATAAAAACATCCTTTTTTAAATAATTTATTGTCGTCGATATAATAATGTTGTCCACATCCACTGCATGTAATTTTCATCATTATTATCTTTTTCTTTGTATATCCCAATCCATATCGATCTTTAATTCTTCGATATCTGATGTTTTTTCACCTTTGGTGTTTTTTATATGGTCTATTCCTATCCTTACAGCTGATTTGCTGGTTGCATATGTTATTGCAGTATCTTCATCTATTATACCTTCTGAGAAAAGTTTGATGATATGTTGGTCGAATGTTTGCATATGATAGCTTTTCCCAGCCTCGATGATTTCATAAAAAGTCTTTCCTTCTGATTCACCGTTTATGATAGAGTCTTTGACCCTTACATTGTTTTGCATGATTTCGAATATGGCAACGCGCCCGCCATTGATTTTCGGAAGAAGTCTCTGGCCTACAACCCATTTTAAGGAATCAGCAAGGCGAGAGCGTATTTGGCGTTCTTCTTCTGTGTCGAACATGCCGAGTATCCTGTTTATTGTATGGCCTGCGCTTATTGTATGGAGGGTCGAAAAGACCAAGTGTCCTGTTTCAGCGGCGTTGAACGCTATCTCAGCGGTCTCTCTGTCGCGCATCTCTCCTACAAGTATGACATGGGGCGCCTGACGTAGCGCCGCTCTCAGGCCGTTTGCATACGTATCAAAGTCTGTCCCAAGCTCCCTTTGATTAAATGTGGCCCTTTTCTGTTGATGCAGATATTCGATCGGGTCTTCAAGCGTGATTACATGCAGAGGGAAGTTTTCATTTATCTCATTCAATATTGTGGCTAAAGACGTAGTCTTTCCTGCGCCAGTGGCACCTGTAAAGAGGATGATCCCGTTTTTTTCCCTTGCCATCAGTTTGAAGCATTGCGGCAGACCTAATTCGTCTATGGTCGGGACCTTGTTGGCCAGGAGACGCATCACTATACTCAAGAAACCCTTTTGAGAAAATATGTTGACTCGGAAGCGCGGACCTTCTTTGATATGATAAGACAGATCGCATGAACCATGCCTAAGCAGATCCGTGATGAGGCGCCTGTTGTTGCCAAGAAGGGAAAGCGCTATCGTTTCGGTGTGGAAAGGCGTTAATTTTCCGCCGGCCAAGGGGAAGTTAGCTGCGTGAAGCTGCCCATCCGCCGCTACCTGACATGGCTTTCCTACGGTAAAATTGAGGTCTGATATCCGTGGATGGGCCGCAAGGAGTTCGTTTAGAACGATGTCCAGCTCTATCCGTCTCATCTATGCCACCTCTGTAAAATCCAATGGGGCGCTCTTTGCAAAGGGTTTAAATCTCGCCTTGTCAACGCATTTGTTGTACGCCTCATCCGGATCGATCTTCCCTGCCTGGAGGAGTTCCATAATGGCATCATCGAGGGTTTGCATCCCATATTTCTTGCCGGTCTGCATTAAAGACGGCAACTGGTATGTCTTGCCTTCACGGATGAGATTCCTCACCGCAGGGGTTGCAATGAGTATTTCAAAGGCAACGCACCTGCCCTTTATATCAATTCTTTTAAACATGGTCTGCGATATGACTGCCCTTAAGGCATCGGCAAGCGTGGCCCTTATCTGCGGTTGTTGGTGTGCAGGGAATATCTCTATCACCCTGTCAACTGTCTTTGCGGCGCTTATGGTATGGAGAGTGGCCATTACGAGGTGGCCGGTCATGGCCGCCTCTATAGCGAGTGAAATGGTTTCAAGGTCCCTCATCTCACCCACCAGGATGATGTCAGGATCCTCACGGAGCGCCCCTCGTAAGGCGGCATGGAACGACTTGGTATGGGTGCCCACCTCCCTATGGTTGATAAGACAGCCCTTGTTTTCGTGCACAAACTCGATAGGGTCTTCTATGGTGATTATATGATCCTTGCGGTGTTGGTTTGCATAGTCGATCATTGCGGCAAGCGTTGTGGACTTGCCGCTGCCTGTAGGGCCTGTGACTAGCACAAGGCCCCTTGGCAGCATGGCCAGCTTAGTGATTACAGGGGCAAGCCCAAGCTGCTCTGCCGATAGTACTCGGTTTGGGATTTCTCTAAATACAGCCCCTACACCGTATTTCTGCATGAAAAAATTCACCCTGTATCTGGCAAATCCTGGGATCTCGTAGCCGAAGTCTATATCTCCGGTCTCTTCAAAGGCCTTTATCTTGTTTTCAGGCGTTATTTCATATAGCATGGCCTTTAGCTCGTCGTTTTCCAGTACCTTGTACTTGACCCTCTGGAGATCTCCCCTTATGCGTAGTATGGGTGGAGAATTTGACGTCAGATGTAGGTCCGATGCCCCTTGTTCGTTCATAAGTTTAAAAAAAGCGTCGATCTTTGCCATTGAAGACCTTTCCTCCCTGGAATTTGAGTGCCGTTTCGATTGGATCGATAAGTAATGAGGGCGTAAATGCCATTGGGCTGCTTTTCAAATTAGATTGTAACATTAAAATTTATCGGATATACCAAAGATTAGCTTAAACCTGGTGATTAAAACAAAATATAAATAAAAAGACCACTCATGACAAATCATAAGATTTCAATTATACGCATGGAAGGGGTTTTGAAGAGATATCCTCCTGACATTGTAGCTCTTTATGATATAAATTTAGATGTGGACAAAGGCGAGTTTCTCTTCGTCACAGGTCAGAGCGGTTCGGGCAAGACCACCCTTCTGCGCCTCCTGTGTTGCGCAGACAGGCCTTCTTCAGGTGAGATATACATAGACGGCATCGCCCTCTCCACGGTTACCCCTTCGCAGCTCCCTTTTATTAGGAGAAAGATAGGGGTGATATTTCAAGACTTTAAGTTGCTTGAGCGGCGTACAGTATTTGAAAATGTAGCATTGAGCCTCGAGGTGATCGGACTTACGCGTGAACAGCTTGAGCGGCGCGTGAGACAGATCCTCGAAAGGCTTGGGCTCGGCAATAAGATGGATCGCTTTCCACTGCAGCTCTCGGGCGGTGAACAGCAAAGGGTCGCGATAGCACGGGCGGTTGCGAATCGTCCTCAGATAATATTGGCTGATGAGCCGACCGGAAATCTTGATAGATCGAGGGCCAAAGAGGTTATGTCAATACTAGAGGAGTTAAACGCAGAGGGTGCGACAGTAATATGTGCGACCCACAACGAACGCCTTTATGAACACGGTTATAAAAGGATCCTGAGATTGGTTGATGGGAAATTGACACCATGAATCTAGGCATAGCCTTTAAGAGGGCGTTTTTCGACCTCAAAAGACGCATCGTTATCCACTTAATGACCGCTGCGGTGGTCACCCTATCTGTCCTGATCTTCACCTTTTTTTATTTCATTTATTTTAATCTCGAGCATTTTGTCGAGCGGTTCGGGACCGAGTTGGGCCTTGTGGTCTTCTTAAAACAGGATGTTGCAGCGGCGCAGATTCCGGATATATATCAACGTTTTTTAAGGTTGCCCGAGGTTGAATCTGTGAAATATGTTTCCAGAGAAGAGGCCATGAGAAGGCTTGTGGCGTTTCTGAAGGACGAAAAGGATGTCTTGGAAGGGGTTGATCCTGGCTTCCTTCCCTCTTCTTTTGAATTGCAGATGAAGAAGGGGTTTCGAGCCCCTGAAAATATGCAGTCCCTTGCGGCGCAGATCGAGAAGTGGCCAGGCATATCAGAGGTCAAATACGGCAAAGAATGGATGGAAAAACTCAAGGCCTTTTTGAAGACGGCAAAGGTGGTCGTATGGATAAGTGCGATTTTTCTCTTATTGGCTGCGGCCTTTGTGGTATCGAGTACTATAAGGCTTGTATTTTATGAAAGACGGGAGGAGATAGAGATACTCAGGTTGGTTGGGGCGACCCGCGGGTTTATCCAGGGCCCGTTCCTTATCCAGGCCCTTATACAAGGCCTTCTGGGGGCGTCTTTGGCAGTATGCATCGTATTTTTCTGCTATCTTTACCTGAAAGGTCTCGTTACCGGATCCGCGTTCTTGATGGGGGTAGGGTTTTGCTTTTTGCCCTGGCTGCATGTCGCATTGATTATTATATTTAGCGGTTTCGTCTGTACTATATGGACGGCCTTTGTTATGAGGGGGCCTCTTAGTCTGTGATGATGCGCCTTTTAGCGCTTGTCCTTTTAAGCCTGGCTTTTTTTGTGGTTACTGAGGCAGGTTGTGAGGCAAGTGATCGAAACGGGAATGCCGTTTCCAAGCCTTCTGGCAACTTGGCGTTGGTGCAAAAAGAGTTTGCTGGCCAGGCGAAAAAAGTCAGCGAGCTAGAACTTAAAAGACAATCCATTCTTGATGAGCTGCGCAGATTTGATGAAAAGATTGTTAGACAGTGGACATTGATCGATAGCCTCAAAAAGAAGAGGACCGAGATGGAGTTGAGGCTTTTGGACATTAAAAACGACTATGAAAGACAATATATGGCCTTTCAGGATATCAGCAGGCATATAGAAACTAGGTTGAGGGCGATCAGTAAGGTTGGCGCAATAGGCATGCTCAATATATTATTCTCTGCATCGACGATACCTGAGATGATCTCCTATGAAAACTATATAAAATTGATACTGGATCATGATCGCAAAATAAGGGATGCATATTTGTTGCGGTTAAAGAGGCTTTATCAGACAAAAAAAGATATGGAAGATGAGGAAGGGCTTCTTGTCAAGACGGCAAAGGATATAGAGGCACAGACGTTGTTGCTTGAGACTCAAAGGAAGGAGAGACAGGCCTATCTTGCACAGATTGAAAAACAGATGGAAGGCCACAAGGCGCTTTTGCGGGACATTAAAAAAGCGGCACAATCCCTTCAGGATATTGCCGCCGGACCTGGTCAAATGGGTTCGGCTTCAGGAAGGAGAGTGGGGATTGGAGAAGGAAAGGATGCGGAGAATTACTCATTCGCAGCACAGAGGGGCGAATTGCCACTGCCTGTGGATGGGCGCATCATAATGAGCGACAGGAACGGCGGTCAGAGAAAGATGCCCGGCATTATCATTCAGGCACCTTTAGGTGCGGAAATAAGGGCTGTCTTTGATGGAAGGGTGGTATATTGTAATGAATTGCCGGGATATGGAAATGTGCTGATAATAGATCACGGCGGTGGTTATTACAGTCTCACGGCCCAGGGGAGGTTTTTCAGATCCGTTGGTGATAGGGTTATGGAAGGGGATGTCATAGGGGTTGTAGACGGCGGGCCCTTGGTGTCTGAGGGGATATATTTTGAATTGAGACATGGTAGGGTCCAAATAAATCCATTGAAATGGTTGAATGTCAAAAACTGATCATTGCTTATTGCCTATCTTTTTAAATAGTGCTTTAATGTTTGTAATTCAATCGAGGTATATAAAAGATGTTTAGGTCTCCAAGAGCCATTCGCAAGTGGGCGGTTATAGCCGCCTTTTCCCTGTTTTTTATAGCCGCCGGCATCTATCAAGCCCATTATCTGTCTGCAGCCAAGGAAGGTGGGACCTATGAGCAATTAAAGCTCTTTGCCACAGTCTTTGATCTTGTCCAACGTAACTATGTGGAGGAAGTCAATCCACAAAAACTTATATATGGCGCCATTCAGGGCATGCTTACATCGCTTGATCCCCATTCCTCTTTTCTCACACCAGATGAATATAAAGAGCTTCAAGTGGAGACCAAGGGCGTATTCTCCGGAATTGGTATAGAGATAAGCATGAAAGACGGCATAATTACGGTTGTTTCGCCCATAGAAGGCACGCCAGCTGACAAGGCAGGGCTGAAGGCGAACGACAAGATAATAAAGATAGGCAATAAGAGCACCAAAGATATGACGCTGATGGAGGCTGTAAAGCTCTTGAGGGGCGAAAGAGGCACCAAGGTCACGATCACGGTCTTCCGCGATGGATGGACGCAGCCTAAGGATTTTACCATCACGAGAGACGTAATCCCTATCAAAAGCGTGCATTCAAGGATGCTTGAAGATGGTTACGGGTATATAAGAATCAGTAATTTTCAGACCAATACGACCTCTGATTTTGAAAAGGCCTTGTCAGAGTTAGAGGGCAAGAGCGGCGGGCTCAAGGGCCTGGTTCTTGACCTGCGGAATGATCCAGGTGGTCTTCTGGATCAGGCGGTGAGTATTTCCAACGAGTTTATAAACAAAGGCCTTATTGTTTATACGGATGGCAGGATGCCCGATCAGAAGATGAGATTCGATGCCCGTCCTAAAAAACATGTCAGAAAGTACCCCATTGTGGTGTTGGTCAACGAGGGGACAGCCAGCGCCTCAGAGATAGTGGCTGGCGCGCTTCAGGACCACAAGAGGGCTATAATTATGGGCACGCAGACCTTTGGAAAGGGCTCCGTGCAGACCATTATTCCCCTGGAAGACGGTTCGGCGGTCAGGCTGACAACAGCGAGATATTATACACCGAATGGGAGATCCATCCAGGCAAAGGGGATAACGCCTGATATAGTAGTGCCCTATATACCTCAGACAAAGGCTGAAGAAAACGGCGAACCCACGCATTTCCTTAAGGAGCGGGACCTTGACGGCCATTTGCCAAGTGAAGACGATAAGACGTCCAAGACCAAAAAAGAGAGGCGTCAGATCGACGAACAGCAAAAGGGTAACATTTCGTTAGACCACAAACCGCTGGATAATCAGGTCGAAGAAGCCCTCAGGATATTAAAGGCGTGGTCTTTGTTTACTCAGCTTTCAGGAAAGACCGTTACGGCCGCAGCCGCCAACTGAGAGCCTTTGGATCTTCAAGCCATTCTTCGAGTCGACACCATTTCCTTTAGGGCGTCAGGCAAGCGGGTATGACCGGAACAAAGCCAAGGCCATCTAAGAGGCCGACCAAGAATCGGCTTTGGCACTCCATGAGTGTGGTCTTTATACTGGCGGTAATTGCAATAATAGCGGCGTTGGTGGTCTTTATATATTTGCTTCCGGCACCGGAGGTAAAGGGTCCGCAACATCAAGGCCAGCAGCCGCTCCGTCCCCTGCTTGAAGAACCAGGTATAATCGTGCCGCCATCCTCTATTCAGACGAAGCCGCCTCAGGTTCGGCCAAGCCAGCCTGCAATCCCGCCTGCGAAGCCTGGGCCGCTTGCCAAGACAAGAGGAAGAGAGGCCCGGCACCCTTTGCCTCAAAAGGAAAGGCCCGAGATCGCTATTCTGATTGACGATATGGGTTATAATCTAGCTATAGACGATGCCCTTTTGTCGCTCGATGCCCCCATTTCGTTCGCCTTTCTGCCGTTGGCACCGCATACGGCAAGGCTGGCCAAAAAGGCCTCTCAAATGGGAAGGGATGTTCTCGTCCACCTTCCGCTCGAACCATTGGACCCACATATAGATCCTGGACCAGGGGCGCTCAAGGTCGACATGTCGCCTGACGTCATGCTCATGATGCTCAAAAAAGACCTGGATGCTGTACCTGAGGCGATAGGGGTCAATAATCACATGGGTTCCAGATTCACCGCCGATAGACAGGCTATGGAGGTCATTATGCCGGAGATAAAAAGGCGTGGTCTTTTTTTTGTGGACAGTAAGACGAACAATAAGTCAGTAGCCTATTCTGTGGCCCGCGAGATGGGCGTGCCATCCGCGGCTAGATCGGTTTTTCTTGACCATAATCAAGACCCTTTACTCATAAAAATGGAACTTAACAAGGCTGTGCGGCTTGCAAAACATGGCAGAGGCGTTATCGTAATAGGGCACCCGCTTCCCAATACAAAAAAGGTGCTCTGCGAGGAGCTACCGATGCTGAAAAAGGAAGTGAAATTGGCGCCGATACATGCCCTTGTACGTACTGATTGATCTATTGCGGTTGCAATGACTATTTTGATTTAAAGGACTTCCATGAAATACGGCGAAAAGGCGGTGATGGAGGCGACACTTGAGCCGTGGCCGAATCCATGCCCTGAGCGGGATTATATAATTGAGATAAGTTTTCCGGAATTCACCTGCCTTTGTCCGCGTTCGGGCTACCCTGACTTTGCGACCATCAAAATACAATACATACCGAATGATTTCATAGTGGAGCTCAAGTCCCTGAAGCTCTATCTCAACAGTTTCAGGGACAGGTATATCTCCCATGAGGAGGCGGCGAATGCAATCTTTTCGGACCTCCTTGATCTTTTAAAACCGCGTTTTTTAAAACTGGAAGCCGATTTTCATCCAAGGGGCAACGTCCATACCGTTGTAAGGATTGAGACATAGATATGCCTCATGCGGTTGGCCATGTTGCCGATAAAAATCGATGCAGGCGGTCTGGCTTGTCGAATAGCTGGAGGACTGGATATTTTTGTGGTCTAACAAAAAATATTTAATTGGAGGAATTCATGGCTGAGAAAGACATAGAGAGCTTGATGCATGAAAAGAGGATCTTCAGACATCAAAGACAGGATGCCTGGATCAACAGTTTTAAGGATTATGAGGCAATTTACAGATATTCAATGGAGGATCTCGAGGGATTTTGGGCGCAAAAGGCAGAGGAATTCGTCCGCTGGGACAAGAAATGGGATAAGGTACTTGAATATGATTTTTTCAAACCCGAGATTAAGTGGTTTTTGGGCGGTAAGTTGAATGTCTCTTATAATTGTTTGGATCGCCATCTCATTGACGGCAGACGCAACAAAGCTGCGATTATCTGGCAAGGTGAACCCGAAGATGATGTCAAGGTCTATACATACCAGATGCTCCACCGCGAGGTGTGCCGTTTTGCCAATGTGTTAAAAAAGATGGGGGTCAAGAAGGGAGACAGGGTGGCGATATATATGCCGATGATCCCGGAGACCGCAATAGCTATGTTAGCGTGTGCGCGTATCGGTGCGGCGCATAGCGTGGTCTTTGCAGGCTTTAGTGCTGCAAGTTTCATGAGCCGTGTCAAGGATTGTCAGGCCGAGGTGGTTATAACCTCTGACGGTGTTTTCAGGAACGGCAGGATTATACCGCTTAAAGACCGCGTGGATGAGGCGCTCGACCAGTTTCAATGTTGTCCATTTGTGCGACATTGCCTAGTGGTGAGAAGGACTGGCTGCGACGTCACGATGAAGAGTGGGCGCGACAGATGGTGGCATGAAGAGATAGGGGCCGAGGATATATCCGATTCCTGTGAGCCGGTTTCGATGGATTCAGAAGACATGTTCTTTATACTCTACACCAGCGGCAGCACTGGTAGGCCGAAAGGGGTTGTTCACACTACTGGAGGTTACCTTACCTATGTGGCCAGTACGACCAAATGGGTCTTCGATCTCAGAGACGACGATGTCTATTGGTGCACCGCGGATGTAGGCTGGATTACAGGTCACTCGTACATCCTTTACGGACCCTTGGCTTTGGGCGGTACATCTCTTATGTTTGAGGGTATGCCGAGCTGGCCGAGACCTGACCGCTTTTGGCGTGTGGTTGAAAAGTTCAAGGTCAATATATTTTATACTGCGCCCACTGTCATACGTATGCTCATGCGAGAGGATGTAAAGTGGGTCAAGCGACACGACCTTTCCAGCTTGAGATTGCTCGGATCCGTGGGTGAACCAATCAATCCTGAGGCCTGGATGTGGTATCATGAAAATGTCGGGCAAGGCCGGATGCCAATCGTAGATACGTGGTGGCAGACGGAGACGGGCGGCATACTCATCTCGCCTATCCCTTATGCAACGCCTTTAAAGCCGGGTTCCGCAACCTTTCCTCTTCCAGGTATTGAAGCCATGATTGTAAGAGGTGATGGTACACCTGCCAATGTAAACGAAGGCGGCAACCTTGTCATAAAGCGTCCGTGGCCTGGGATGTTGAGGGGTGTATATGGGGACCCTGGTCGTTTTAAGACCCAGTATTTTGACCACTTTCCTGGTATGTATGAATCAGGCGACGGCGCGCGCCTTGATGAAGATGGGTATTTCTGGATCATGGGGCGTATCGATGACGTAATCAACGTCTCGGGTCACAGGCTCGGCACTGCGGAGATAGAGTCGGCCCTTGTGGCCCATCCTGCTGTGGCCGAGGCGGCGGTCGTAGGGATGCCGCATGAGATAAAGGGGCAGGCAATATATGCCTATGTAATCCTGAAGGCCGGTATTGCAGGGACAGAGGCCTTGAGAAAGGAATTGAAAGACCATGTCAGGAAGGAGATAGGACCCATTGCAAACCCTGAGGTGATACAGTTTGTGGAGGGGTTGCCGAAGACCAGGAGCGGCAAGATCATGCGCAGGATACTCAGAAAGATTGCTGCAGGCGATACAGGAGACTTTGGAGATACCTCTACCTTGGCGGATCCAGCTGTGATAGACTGGCTTATAAAGGGCAAGGAAGAGCTGTTTAAGACACGCTGAAACGCTGATATTGCGGAGGCATGATCAAAGTAATGGGCAAAGGCCATGATGCAAATGCGCCGAGAAGGACACATCTTGCAAATGAAAGGACGTTTCTCGCCTGGATAAGGACTGCCATCGCCATCATGGCCTTTGGTTTTCTGGTGGCAAAGCTTTCCCTTCTGACAAGACTGCTTTCCGAGACCCATCCTGAGGCTGCGACCTTTCAGTCTGACATACCCCTATATCTCGGGGCAGGCACTATAGCCATAGGCGGGCTCCTGGGTATATTTGCCGTCGTCAGGCACTATCAGATCAAGCGCCAGATAGATCAAGATACATTCAAACCGTCGATATTGCTTGATATCATGGTGGCCCTCATACTTTTGATGATTTCTTTGTTTGTCGTATTCTATCTCATACGTCTGCTTGGTTGATTGTTTGTCGGGATGGAAGGTGCAAAAGCCAAACAATCCGCCGCAGTCGATTCTTGAGCGATTTATATGCTTGACAACCTTTCTGAGGGCAAATAGAGTTTTATATTAAAATTAAACAAGACAACAGGCGCCGCGAGGCTTAATGGGGAACCCTGTGAGAATCAGGGACGGGCCCGCCGCTGTGATCGGGGACGGAGGTCGTAGTAATGCCACTGGCTTAGGCTGGGAAGGCGCGGCCGGTAGATGGATCCGAAAGTCAGAAGACCTGCCTGTTTGATAGCTGCCCTTTCGAGGCAAGGAGTGGGGCGGTTGCTGTCCTGTTCGGTAGCTGTAGGATTTAAGCGGATAAAAGGGCTATTCCGGATCCATGCACCTGTTTTCTTAAGGTGTTGATCCGGTTCTTTATTTGGAGCTCTATTCTATTAAGAGAAGGTGTCTGATGTATTGCTGGATTTTTACTGTCATAACTATTTTTTCATTTTTTATCCCGAAAACCGCCTCGGCCCAAGGGCTGATGGTCTTTTTTGTCGGGGATTCTGACGTCTATACCTGTCGGAAAGCGTTATCGTCCATTGATCTTCCTGGACTTAAGGTCTTGGTCTTAACTGAAAAGGATCTCGATGCCCCAAGGGCCTCGGCTGTGCTTTCGTCTATGGATGTAGCTGTCTTGGATGCTATGCAGGGGGGACTTACCGATTGGTTGACCTCGCATAAAAATTTAATAAATCCAATGGCTAAGATATATGCCGTCCGTTCGCCAGGCAGATCAAGGGAGTTGAAAGGTCAGGGTGTCATATTCGACGAGACGGTCAGGAGATACTTCGATTATACGAGTGAAGAAAATATCCGAGGGCTCATTCTATATCTTGCGAAGACCGATTTAGGCGTTCATGTCTCTCCGCCAGCGCCGGTCGTGCCGCCCGAAGGGGGTTTTTATCACCCCGATGCCCATGCCTTTTTCGCTGACGTCGGCGAATATGTGAACTGGTATAAAAAAACAGGCCATTTCAATGACAAAGGTCTCTGGTCACTAGTGGTCGTATTTCCAACTTTTACCGTTGATTCAAGGAAAGGGCCGCTTGACGCCCTTATAAGGGCATATGAGGCCAATGGTATAAATACGCTGACACTCCTCTATTCCCCAAAGGACGGGCCATCCGAGATAGACCGTTTGATCTCTGAACCGCCCTTAAATGACGCCCTTGGTTCCATCACGAGTTTTGTATTCAGATTCAGCTCTCTCCTTTCCCCTAGACTTTTGAAGGTACTTGAGAAGGCGAATTGCCCCGTTTTCAATCCCCAATATCTTTTTTACACATCGAGGGACGAATGGATGAAGTCGTCGCAGGGCATGGCCGCCAGCGAGATCACCATGCAGTTCTCCATGCCGGAGCTCTCTGGCCTTGTAGAACCTACTGTTGTCGGGGCGAAAGAAGATATGAGCAACGAGGGTCCGATATATGTCCCGATCAAGGATGAGATAGATATACTTGCAAGGCGGGTGGCAAGATGGCATGCGCTTAAAGAAAAACCGAATAGGGATAAAAGAATCGTCCTGATTTATTATAACCATGTCCAAGGCAAACAGAATATAGGGGCAAGCTACCTCAATGTGGCGAGGAGCATCAAGGTCATTGTTAACCGTCTGAGAGCTGAAGGATATATGATCCCGAAGGATGTAAGCGAGGACGAGATCAAGGACCTTCTTGTAAAGGTTGGGAGGAATATAGGTTCGTGGGCCCCAGGCGAGCTTGACAGATTTATGGCCAGCAATGATTATGTCGCGATCGACATGAGGCAATATAAGAGGTGGATAAAGGGAATTGACCAGGGATTCTTAAAGAAGGTCGAAAAGGATTGGGGGAGGCCTGAGGATTCAAAGATAATGACCCGCGACGGGCGGTTTATCATCCCATGCATCCGTCTGGGCAATCTGACCATTGCGCCGCAGCCTGTAAGGGGGTTCAGCGATGATCCCGACAAGCTCTATCACAGCACGATTGTCTATCCGCACCATCAATACGTGGCTTTTTATCTCTGGCTTCAAAAGGTCTTGAGGCCTGATGCCATGATAAGCCTCGGCACTCATGGTACACATGAGTGGCTGCCTGGGAAGAATGCCGGCCTCTCGGCCAGCTGCTCACCGGAGGTGCTGATAGGCGATATCCCAAATATCTATCCATATATAGTTGATGACGTGGGTGAAGGCATCCAGGCCAAGCGCAGGGGGCGGGCTGTGATAATAGACCATGCGGTCCCGCCGTTCAGGCAAGGCGGTCTCTATGCCGAGTATTCAAAGCTCGCAGCCCTCATAAGTGAGTACGAGGCATCCGATTCGAACGATATAAAGGCCGCAAGGCTTGCACGCATAGGTAAGCTTGCAACAGCGCTCGGGCTCTGTAAGGACCTCGGGGTAAAAAAAATAGATAAAGACTCAGTCAAGAGACTTGAAGACTATCTCATTGAGATAAAAACCAGCCTTGTACCGTACGGTCTCCATACCTTTGGGGAATCCCCTAAAGGTGAGGCGCTTGATGAGATGGCCGCAGCTGTTTCATCAGGTGCAAATGGTGGAAAAGATCGCTACCTTAGGCTCATTTCTGAATCGGGTCGGGATGAACTCGATGCGCTTGTCAATGCCTTAAACGGCGGTTTTATCCCGCCGGCCCCCGGCGGGGATCCGGTTCGGAACCCCGAGAGTCTACCGACAGGCAGGGACTTCTATGGCTTTGATCCGGAAAAGGTCCCGTCGAAAGAGGCGTGGGGCCAGGGGAAAAAGGCGGCGGAGGAGATTATTGATGGTTATCGAAAGGCTCACGGCGGCAGGTATCCCGAAAAGACAGCCATAGTCCTCTGGGCCGTCGAGACTATGAGAAACGAGGGGGTGAACGAGGCGACCGCACTCTATCTCATGGGCATGAGACCCATATGGGATCGTAGGGACAAGGTAAAGGGCGTCGAGCCTATTTCGGCCACAGAATTGAACAGGCCGAGGCTTGATGTGCTTTTGCAGATGTCTGGTCTTTACAGGGATACCTTCCCATCGGTTGCGCTTCTTCTTGACAAGGCGGTGAAAGAAGCCGCTGTACTCACAGACGTTGAGAACTATATCAAGGATCACACCGAGGCGCTTAAAAAGACCCTCATAAAGGCGGGTTATACCAGAGCCGAGGCCGATAAACTCTCGACAGTTCGTATATTTTCCGAAAGACCTGGGGCATATGGTACAAAGGTAGCCGAGATGACCGGCGCAAGTGGTCTTTGGGAGGATGATTCAAAGATCGCTCAGGCGTTTATGAACATGGTCTCATTCGGTTATTCAAAAGACATGTGGGGGCAGGATGCAAAAGCTGTGTTCCGCTCACAGCTCAAGGATGTAAGCGTCACCGTCCAGTCGCGCTCTTCGAATCTCTACGGCCTTATGGACAACGATGACGTCTTTCAGTATCTTGGCGGACTCAATATGGCCGTAAAAAAGATCTCTGGGAAGGCGCCGGATAGCCTCATATCCGATCAGAAAGATCCTCGAAACAGCCGAATGGAACCCCTTTCCCTAGCTATAGGTACGGAGCTCAGGGCTAGGTATCTGAACCCTGTCTGGATAGAAGGTATGAAGAAGGAGGGTTATGCCGGGGCGCGTGAGATGTCTAGGTTTGTGGATAACATGTGGGGGTGGCAGGTGACTACCCCTGAGATGATAGACAGGGCCAAATGGGACGAGGTCTATTCAGTATATGTGGAAGATAAATACAGGTTGGGACTTAAAGAATTCTTCTCAAGGGAAAATCCATGGGCATATCAGTCTATTACTGGGCGGATGCTTGAGGCGGCAAGAAAGGGCTATTGGAAGGCCGACGACAGGACATTGATGAGGCTTTCAAAAGAATATGCACTGGATGTGATTAACAAGGGTGTGGCGTGCTGTGATCATACATGCAATAATCCCCTTTTAAATCAGATGGTGGTTAATATTATATCCATCCCAGGTGTCATGGCCCCGAAGCTCGTTGAGCGGTTCAAACTCGCCATACAAAAGGCGGCCGGGAAGACCATCGATGCCCAGGTCAAGCAGAGGATCGATCTCCTCACTAGACTGGGGAATAGGGCCATCCTGGTGTCAGATGAAAGGCCTTCATACGATCCGTGGGTCAAGGCCAGGGCAACGATCGGCGAGACGACAGGAAACGATAAAGGAGGGGTTGGAACTGAGGGCATAAAAGGTACGCATAGCATCCAAAATGCCTCCAAAAAGGCTGATGTCAAGGGGTATAAGGTGAAAGAGCTTGGTCAAAGGGATAAGAAAGAAAGGGCGGACAAGGCCGATGTCTCTTCATCGGGTGTCCAGTGGGCTGCGGCCGTCTTCGTCATGGGGATTGTGGTGCTCGTAGTCCTTGGGATATACAGACAAAAAAGGAGATGATTTATCATGGAGCTTAAGGCGCTTATTCTTGGCCTGCTCTTTAGTATAGGGATCTTTGCCTTAAAGAGCGGGACGGGGTTGTATTACGCCGCAATCCAAAAAAAAGGCATTTTCGGTAAGACGTTGCTCGTCTTGACCTTCATTGCCGTATATGTAGGGCTGTTCGGGCTTTCGTTTTTTGTCTTGGGGCGGATTAATCTTGTTCGTCATCTCGATTTTATAAACGGTCTTTTGAGGGCCGGGATGCTTATCCATCTTGTCCTGGCAGCATTTACGGCCGTTTGGGGTGTAGTCCTCCTTAAAGAAGGCAGCCGATACAGCCTTGGCTGGCTCACCCTTTCTGTGCCATGCCCTGTCTGCATGATCGTCATATTTTCGACCAGTGCCTTTTTGATGAGTATATTTCCGGAGGCCTTGGGCACGGCGTTTTATCTTGCAACCGGCAGTTTTGTGGCCGTCGTTCTCTTTACGTTTTTCGTGATGCATTCGGCTCGAAAGGGCCTCAAGGGCTCGCCTGAGTCGCTTTTAGGCGGGGCCATGCTGGCGATTTCAGGCTATTTTATCCTGTCCGCCATGATAATCCCTCAGGTTTCTGATATTGAGCGGATATATCGGCTTTCCATGCAAAATGCAGCACAAAATACAGGTCGTGGCCTTACTACCGTCTTGATCTTGTTTCTTTTGACCGCTGTCCCAGGATTTTTTTGGACCCTCATGAAGATAAGGAGGATCAAGACTTGGACGTAGAGGCAATCCTCAAATCATTTCTCTATATTATTTCCTCCACCCTTTTTCTGCCAGTTATCTTTATATTATCCATGCTCGTGATCTGGATATGTATATATTCGGGTTCCTTTTTTGCAGAATGGCTTGAGAGGGCAAGGCTTACAAGGTGCGATCCATCGGCCTTGCCCGATATTATAAAGAATGGCGGCCGGTTCGATATGCTTTCTCACAGCGTCAAGGGCTTTATCGCCAAGCTCGAAGACTTAATAGGCAACGGTGTACTTTCATCGCTTTCCGTTGAGAATCTGGTTTACGATTACACCATCAGACTCTCGAAATCCCTTGATCATCTGCGCCTGCTCATACGGCTTGGTCCAGGACTTGGGCTTCTTGGAACCCTTATACCGATGGGTACTGGCCTTTCCGCCTTGAGCCAGGGAGATATGACCAGGCTTTCAGCGGACCTTGTCGTGGCCTTTACAACAACCATCGTAGGTCTTGCCATAGGGCTTATGGCCTTTTTCTTTTACACAGTCAAGCGCAGATGGGTGGAAGAAGATATAAAGAATATCGAACTTACGGCCGAGATACTAATGGAGAGCGATGTCAGAGATGTATCTTAGACGAAGGCGTTTTTTCAAAAGGATATTGACAGTAAAAGACGATCCGCGCGACGGCGACGATGATCCGCTCGCAGGTCTTGTAAATCTCTTTGATCTAAGCGTAGTATTCATAGTAAGTCTCATTCTTACTCTCTTCTCCGTCTACAGAATGCAGGACCTCTTTAGTGAAAAGGCAGAATTTACTATCATGAAGCAGTCAAAAGATGGCCGGCTTGAGATCATTACTAAAAAAGGCAAAAAAGTTACTGCAATGAAGGTCGAGAAAGAGAAGGCCGAGGGCAGGGGGGAGCGTCTCGGCACTGCGTACAGGCTTGAAGACGGGAGTCTTGTCTATGTGCCTGAACAATGATAGATCAAAGATCCCGATCGTGCTTACCGCCTTTGGAACCACTAGTCGGGCTATGAAGACTTATGCTGTCGTGGATAAGGTCGTTAGGATGCATTTCCCTGGGCATGATATACGTTGGGCGTATACTTCTCGCGTAGTCAAAGATTCTGCGCGGAAAGAGGGCAGAGAGATAAAGTCGCCGTCTGAGGTCTTGAATGACCTGGCTGCTGAAGGCCATTCATGGGCGGTGGTACAGTCCCTTCATCTCCTATGCGGCCATGAGTTTTATCGTATGATTGATGAGATAAGTAACCATATTGTACGTGTATCGGTAGGCCTGCCCCTTCTCTCCTCACCGATGGATTATGGGCGCATGGCGGACGTCATCGGTCGTGCATTTCCCGCCTATGATCTTGAGGCGACGGTCCTGATCGGGCATGGCACGGATCACCCTGCATGGTCGAGTTATCTTGCGTTTTTATGGGTGTTGAGGCGGCGTTTCGGGCCGAGGTTTTTTATCGGCGTGATAGAAGATGGTATGCCGACCATGGAAGACACGTTAAAGACTGTTATGGAGGCAGGTTTTTTAAAAGTTAGGCTTGTGCCGTTGCTCCTTGTTGCTGGGCGGCATTTCCAAGAGGATTTGGCTGGAAGCGGCGGCTCCTGGAAATGTATGTTTGAACAGGTCGGGCTGGAGACCGTCGTCCATTGCGATGGTATCGGCGAATTGCCCGGGGTGGCCGATGTATTTTGTGGGCATATACAAGATGCCATTGAGGTGGTTCTTTAACTTTTCGATTGATAACTGGCGGCAAGACGGTCGGTCTTCTCATGCACCGTCAAGTCCGCTCTTTTCCTTTTCCATGAAGTAACCTTGTGGATCTTGATAGTAGTACTGCATATCAATGAGCATCCCGTGATGGGCCCTTTCTTCGCTCAGCATTTTTTGGAGAAAGGCCTTCTCGGCCTGACCGTCGGCCTCGTCTAGGCGTTTTGCATAAAAGTCCATGGCGGCCTTTTCGAGTCCGATCCCGATCTGGAGTGCCTCTGTCACGCCTGTTGCTGTTTTGACGGAGGGGCCATACTTCTTGGCCGCCTTTGCAAACGTCTTTTCAGCATCTATCTGTTTCTGTTCATAGAGCCTGCATGCGGCAGGCCATCCGCCGTTGGATTCCAGAAAATTATTTATCTCCTCTATTTCCTTCTTATGCCCTGTTTCATCTTCCAGGATGGCGAGGAATATCTCTTTCCCTGGTCCGTCAGGGCAGTTGTCGGCGGCCTTGCGGAAAAATTCCAGTTCTTTTTCTTCCATCCGCATGGCGGCACATAGCATGTCCGTTACCCTGTTATGTTTTCGAGCCATACCCATCCTCCTTTGCCTGCCGGTCTGTTTATATTTTGAGACCATGGTTTTGTTTATCTGTTTTTAAAACCTAACATAATTTGCATCGTTATGTCTAGAGCAGGATATTTGGGTTCGAAAGGATCGCAGGATTTTATTGAAATATCCGGTAACGCCATGTAGAGTCTGTGAGATTAAGAATAACTGTCGTGGGGGATTTTGTTATGCTCACACCAGTGATATTGTCCGGCGGAGCTGGGACGAGGCTCTGGCCGGTATCAAGGCTTGCGCATCCTAAACCGTTTATGAAGCTGAAAGACGGTCTGAGTCTTCTTCAGAAGACGCTGATGAGGGCGATCGGGCTTAATGGAGTCAGAAAGGTCCTGACAATTACCAACCGCAACTATTATTTCAAAACGCGCGATGAATACGGCGCGCTCAGGCCTGATCCGACCCTTGTTTTTGATTATCTGCTTGAGCCTGTCGGAAGGAATACCGCCCCTGCCGTTGCGATGGCTGCTGTCAGACTGATGGAGACCGAGGGGTCTGACGCAGTGATGTTCATCATGCCGGCCGACCACCTTATTGAAGGCAAAGCGGCCTTTGCAGCTGCCGCTGACAAGGCGTATAAATTGGCCATGGAAGACTATATTGTGACCTTTGGGATCAGACCGTCACGTCCCGAGCCTGGCTTCGGTTACATAGAAATGGGTTCACAGCTTGATGAACACGGCTTCTGTGTTAGGCGCTTTATAGAAAAGCCTACGCTCAAGGATGCCGAAGACTATCTTGCATCAGGGTTTTTCTTCTGGAATTCCGGGATGTTTTGCATTAAGGCAGCCCGATATCTTGATGCCCTTAAATGTTACAGCCCGGACGTGCACGCCGTTTGCTTTGAGTGCAAGGACAGGACCGATTGGAACGCGCAGCCAGTTGAGCTCGACGCCGTGAGTTTTAGTTCGATGCCAGATATATCCATTGATTATGCCGTGATGGAAAAGGCGGATCGTATAGCCATGGTGCCAGGCGACTTTGGATGGAACGACATTGGTTCATGGAAGGCCGTGAGCGGTCTGATCGAACCGGACGAGACAGGAAACCGCGTGGACGGGGATGCCGTGTTGATAGATACCGAGAATTGTTACATTCAAAGCGATAGACTTATCGCTGCGATAGGCCTTAAAGACATGGTGCTGATCGATACCCCCGACGCCCTCCTTGTGGCAGACATTGAGCGCACTCAGGATGTAAAAGAGGTTGTTGGTCGGCTCAAAAAGGCAGACCATGAGACATACCGCCTTCACCGGACGGTCCATAGACCTTGGGGGACATATACGGTCCTTGAAGAGAGGGACAGGTTCAAGATAAAGCGTATCGTCGTAAAACCAGGGGCTGCGCTTTCGCTGCAAATGCACCACCACAGGAGTGAACACTGGATAGTGGTTTCAGGGACCGCAAAGGTGATAAATGGAAAGGATGAAAGACTGGTGAGGGTGAATGAATCAACCTATATCCCGGCCGGAAACCGTCACAGGCTCATAAATCCGGGTATGATCGACCTGGTGATGATAGAGGTGCAAACCGGTGAATATCTTGAAGAAGATGATATTGTGAGATTCGATGACCAATATGGCAGGGGACAGGAACAGCCTTAAGCTTATTTTTAGAGACGCCTCTTAATTGTGACAGTGTGTTGATTATGGCCTATCTATTTGTCGGTGCAGGGGGTTTTTTTGGAGCCGTTGTACGTTATGTCTTGGCTATGTGGATCGGTCAGAGATGGGGTAGGAGTTTCCCGCTGGGTACATTTTTCATCAACATAAGCGGCTGCTTTCTTATAGGCTTTCTTATGCAGCTCCTGACCGAAAGGTTTATGGTCAGCCCGCAGTGGAGGCTGTTTCTAGTGGTTGGTTTTGTAGGCGCCTATACGACCTTTTCCACCTTTCTGTATGAAACGAGCAATCTTTTGAAGGATGGCGAGTGGTTTTTTGCCATATTAAATGTAACATCAAGCGTTATTACTGGTTTTGTGGCGCTGAAGCTTGGCGAAATGCTTGCAAAGACTATATAGGAGTTGGCATGCTTATAAAGGGACCAGCTAAGAAGCTTGTTATTTATGTGGATGAAACAGACAAGTTCGGCGGTAAGCCAATATATGAGGTTTTGATGGATCTGTTTTATAGGAATAAAATAGCTGGTGTAAGTATATTTAGAGGCATGGCCGGCTACGGAACGGACGGGGTATTCCATACATCAAAGATATTGGAATTATCAACCACTATGCCACTTAAAATCGAGGTGGTTGAAAGTGAAGAGATGATTAGCAAAATTTTGCCTGATGTCTATACAATAGTAGAAAAAGGTCTAGTAGAAATAAGCGATACGACTGTCTTTAAGTGTTGCCGCAAGAGATTGGATGAAGGGAAGAAAAATGAAAAGGGGAAGAATATGAAACTAGAAGGTAAGGCAAAGATGCTAAGAATAATTGTAAATGAAGATGATAAATGGGAAGGCGTACCATTATATGAAGTTATTGTAAAAAGGATGATGATGATGGATATTGCAGGCGCAACTATTTATAAGGCAATAGCCGGATTTGGACCGCACAAGCGATATCATAAGAAAAAAACACTGACGACTACCGGTGAGTTGCCGATCTTAATCACAGTTATTGATTCAGAGGAGAATATAAACAAAATATTACCTATTCTTGATGATATAGTAAAAGAAGGGTTAGTTGTTCTATCAGATGTAAATGTAATAAAATATATTCACAGACATTCTGATGCCATAGAAACCAAACTGATCTAAGTGTATCTGCGAGTCCATATAGTTATCGCCCAAGCCCCCTATATCTCATCCTCTGCGGCGTATCGGCTCCTAGACCAAGCCTCTTTTCCCTGGCTAGTTCATAGTCGGAGGAGTTGCCTTCGAAGCAAGCCACTTGCCCTTCGCCTTCAAATGCCATGATGTGTGTTGCAACACGGTCAAGAAACCATCGGTCATGGCTGACTATGACGGTACTCCTCGTAAAGTCGTTTAAGGCGTCTTCCAGGGCCCGAAGTGTATTTACATCAAGGTCGTTCGTGGGTTCATCGAGCAGGATTACATTCGCTCCGAGGGTCAACATCTTTGCAAGATAGACACGATTTCGTTCGCTGCCCGAGAGGTCCCTTATCTTTTTTGTCGATCGGGTCTCAAAAAATTGAAACTGGCACAGTATGCCCGGACGCTTTTTCTGTATTTAACCCCTCTCGCACCTGATCCACATAGGCCATCTTTACCGTCTGGCCGGTGATTACTGAACCGCTGTCTGGCTGCTCGATACCTGCTATCAATTTCAACAAGGTGCTTTTCCCTGTACCATTTGGCCCGATGACACCAATGATCCCACCCGGCGGCACGGAAAAGTTTAAATTTTTAATGAGCAGGCGGTCACTTTTGGCCTTTAAGACATCATTGAATTTGATTACTATATTGCGCCTAGCCGCGCCCCCGCTGGGATATATATTTCCCTTTCCTCCCTTGCCTTTTCATGTTCCTGGCCAAGGAGTTTCTCATATGAGTTGATCCTCGCCTTGCCCTTGGTCTGTTGCGCCTTTGGGGTCATTTTTATCCATTTAAGTTCTCGTTCAAGGGTTTTTTGTCGCTTTGTTTCCACCCTTTCCTCCATGGCGAGACGCTCTCTTTTTTGTTCAAGCCACGAGGAATAGTTACCTTTCCATGGGATCCCATGACCGCGGTCAAGCTCTAGTATCCATCCTGCCATATTGTCAAGGGAATATCGGTCATGCGTGACAGCTATTACGGTGCCTTTGTACTCACGAAGGTGTTGTTCAAGCCATGCCACGGATTCGGCGTCAAGGTGGTTTGTCGGTTCATCCAGCAAGAGGATATCCGGTTCCGTAAGGAGTAGGCGGCAAAGGGCGACACGTCTGCATTCACCGCGCAACTTCCTTCTGAGTCAACACACATTTCTTCCAATCCCTGTAAATCTCCACAAAATGCATCTTCTTGACATCCTGCAGCAATTTTGTCCGTGTCATGGGCCAGTCCTCCTGACCATATAAAACTGGATAATTCACGTGCTACAAAAGCGGTCAAATCATTTGCTTCTAGCACTCTGCAGGATAGAACTTGACATGGGCATGGCAAGGATTAAATTAAATTGTTGCAAGAAAAATTCGAGAGGGTTGTTTGAGTGGATGTCAAATTGTTTTTGACGGTCTTTGTATCTGTATTGATAGCTGAGCTTGGCGATAAGACCCAGCTTGCTACCATGCTTTTTGCAACGGACAAGCGGGCAGATTCGCTGACTGTATTTGTCGGTGCCTCGTTGGCACTGACATTGGCTTCGGCTGTAGGCGTCTTGGCTGGAGATGCTGTCTCCCAATATGTAAGCGAAAAACCCTTGAGACTGATGGCCGCGACAGGTTTTATCGCTATTGGTGCATGGATGCTTTTCAGGACGGCATAAGCCGGCTTGATAAAAATAATCGAGTTTAACGGAGGTTTTGTTATGCCGATATACGAATATGAATGCCTATCTTGCGGAAGGATTGTAGAACTTATGCAAAGGTTTACTGATCCAGATCCTGCGCAGTGCAAATGCGGCGGCAGGTTCCGCAAGCTGATTTCTAACTCCAGCTTTCATTTGAAGGGTACGGGTTGGTATGTTACAGATTACAAAAATCGCGGCGGCAATAACGTCCATGCTGCAAGTGAGGCTGACAAGCCAAAAACTCCTGCTGCGTCGCCGCCTGCAACGGCTTCAAGTCCTCATTCATCAAAGGGATGCGGTACAGAGGGCGCAGATGCTACCTGCTGCCATTAGGGGTCTGAATCTCAGATTCAATTCGGGCGGGCAAGGCTTAGGCCGGTGCCTGCTCAGAACAGCCTGGTTTTGTACAAACTGCAAGGGTAGGCTCGCGTTTTTTGACTTTGATAATTTTTAGTTGTTTCTTGGCGTTGTTGTTTTCCGTTGCTTCGTCTCGGGCTTCTTTCATGGCCTTGATATATACGTCGCATTCCTGGCAATGGTTGAGCTCTTTGGCGCAGGCTGAGCTCGCCCTTTCCCAACAAGGTACCACCTTGTTTGCAAAGGCTGTGCATTTCTCCCTGCGTTCAGGCGGGCATTTTTTTATTTCCCAGCATGGAGTGAGCTCCAGGAGTTTTTTTATCCCAGGGATGCTGATCCCTTCTTCATGAATAAGATGGCGCAGACAGCTTATCCAGTCGATATCTGATTGGGAATAATAACGTTTGTTGCCTTGTCTGGCAGGGGTTATAAGGCCCTCTTCCTCATAAAGTCTTAAGGTCCTTGGGTGTAATCCGAGCAGTCTGGCGGCGACGCTTATGGGATAAATGGGACTGTTTTTATCAGCGAGCTTCATTTTTCACTCTTTTGCTCATGTTTATTATTTAGGATATTAAAGATCGTTTAATTTTAATTATTAGATAATTATGTAGATTGTCAATGTTTTTAACAATAAAAATTTTAAAGATAATTATAAAATAAAATTGTTATTTATTTTTGCCTATCTTTTTTGATGATTATCAACATCTTTTATCTTCAATCCCTTCCAATCGAATTGAATGTTATATTCTGAACAAAATAATAGATAAAAAACTAGATAATAAAATTATATATCATTTGGATCAATTAGTTACAATAATATATTATTTTTTTTCAATTTTCTCCAGATTTTTTTATCAATTAATTATACATTTAAGATGTAATAATAATTGAAAATTAAACTTTCATTCTAAAAAAATCGATATGATAATTTTTATAAAGTCATATAAAAAATATTTCTTGACAAATCATATATAAAATATTTTATATTTTTCTCTGAAATAGCCCGATGGTCATTGATGATCCTCGGGAAGATAAAAAAATATTATAAAATACAAAGGAGGCTATGTGAAGGCATCTATCAGGGCTTTCATGCTTATCTGCTGTGTCTTGATTCCGGCTGGTGTCTTTGCAGCAGAGGCGCAGACGCTTACCCTTAAGGAGTGTCTCAAAACAGCCCTTGAACAGAGTCCGCTCATAAAAGGGGCAGGATTCGATGTCGAGGCGTCAAAAGAGGCTGTAAAGGGGGCAAAGGGACAGATGTTCCCAAAGATTGATTTTAACGCCTCCTATCTCAAGGAAAATCAGGATGTGCCCTATATACCGGCCCAGAGCACAACGATTCCCGCTAAGTTCAGCAATGAGGTCTATTCGTGGGGTGCATTTTTGAGAGTACCCATATATGAAGGCGGAAGGCTTGTCGGGCAGCTCAAGGCGTCTGAGCTTGAACAGGCTGTACAATCCGCAAGGAAAGATTTTACAACGCAGGACCTTATTGCAAACGTTACTAATACATTCAATAAGCTCCTGGAGTTGAAAGAGCTGCGTAAGGCCTATATTAAGTCGGTGAGGGCGCTGGAAGAACAAAAGAAAGATGCGGGACTCCTATTGAAAATAGGCCGTGTGGCAAAGGTGGATTTCTTGAGGATAGAGGTTCAGCTTGCCTCGGAAAGACAGAATCTGGTAAGGGCCGAGGAGTCCATAGCCCGGACAAAAAACGCCCTTGCGTTTTTCCTTGGTGTAGATGTTGGTCAAATAAAGGATGTAGAAGGTCGACTTACGGCCGGCGAGCACGCAGAGACAAAAGATATCGATGTAGATGTATTTGTCAGGGCTCGACCTGACGTGGTCGCCGCATTGAAGAGGGCGGAGGAGGCAAGGATCGGGGTGAATATAGCCTCAGGAAAGAGATATCCGTCTGTCGCCCTGGTTGGTGATTACGGCAACCGTGCTGGTGTAGGGTTTAATCAAAGGGAGGAGATATGGGAGGTAGGTTTTGTAGCCTCGGTAAATATCTTTGATGCAGGCGTGATCTCTTCAGAGATAAATAGCCAAAAGGCACACTATGAGAAGGCAAAAGAGGAGCTTAGGCGTGTCATGCTTCAGGCAAGGCGGGAGATCGCCGACGCCGTTTCTCTCATAAGAGATGCAGAGGCAAGGCTGGACCTCGCACGGAAGGCCGTCGCGCAATCAGAAGAGAGCCTTCGCATAGAGACCCTTAAATACAAGACAGGCGCTGGCGCAATAACTGATGTGCTCCTTTCTGAAGCGGCCATGAGTCTTTCCAATGCCAATTATTATCAAGCCCTTTACGATTACAACTCAGCAGTGACCGAGTTCAAGAGGGCGACAGGGACCATAGGGGTGGAGAAATGAAAAAGATTATAGCTATTTTAGTAGCATTGGTTTTGATCGGCGGGGCGATCTTTGTCATAAAGAAAAAGAAGGACATGATCGCCCGCACGCCTGCTGTCGCAGCTTATCCGCTTCCGGTTGAGGCCGCCGTGGCGACAAGGGGGGATTTCGAGATATCGTCGCACTATCTCGGCACCATTCAGCCTTTCAATTATGCGGACATAGCGCCAAGGATAACAGGCTCTATAATAAGCGTAAGGGTGAGAGAGGGCGACGTCGTCCACAAAGGTGATGTGCTCGTGATCATTGACGACAGGGAGCTTAGAGAAAAGGAGCAGGCCCAGGCCCTTCAGGTGGCCGCTGCCCGGTCGCAGCTTGCCGGCGTAAAGAGCGCCTGTGAGACCCAGCAGGCGATCTTTGAAAGGGATGAGACGCTCTATAAAGAAGGGGCCATCTCCAAAGAGGCGTTTGAGCGATCAAGGGCCCAGAGAGACCTGGCGGTTGCACAGGTAAAAAGCCTGGAAGACAACATAAACGCCCTGCAAAATATCCAGAGGGCCCAGGCGGTTGAGACCTCATATGCAGTGCTCTCTTCTCCCATGGACGGCGTGGTGGCAAAGAGGCTTGCCGAGCCAGGGGACCTTGCCGTGCCTGGAAGGTCCATAGTGAGGGTTGAAGGGACAGACAGATTCAAGCTCGTTGTCCAGATACCGGAGACCGAGATGCCCCTTATGAAAAAAGGGGGAAAGGTAGTGCTTTCAAACGGAAAAGATAGCTTTAATGCCCTGATCAGCCGCGTTTATCCTGCTGTTGGCACAGGCACCCTTGGCAGCATTGAGATAGACCTGACCAAGCGCCCGTTTGATTGCCCGTCCGGCGGGACTGTCGGCGTGGACGTGATTACAGGAGATATCCCCAATGCGACAATCGTCCCGCTGAACGCCCTCCTTGAGGATCAGAGCGGGAGTTTTGTCTATAAAATTGAGGTGAATAATATCAAGGTTTTAAAGGTGGCTGTTCTTGGGAAAAACGCCGATCATGCCGCGATCAGAGGGGATATAAAAGACGGCGACATGGTTGTTACTGGGGACGAAGGAAAGCTTATGAGGCTTTCCGGCAACATGACCGTGATACCGCAAAAGGCAGGGGCTTTGAGATGAAATTTACTGAAAAGTATTTGAAAATGCCCTATCTTATCACTTCTATTATATTTCTCTTTGCCGCGATCGGCCTGATCGGGTTTAACAAGCTTCCAATAAACCTCTTTCCTGACAGCGATTACCCGCAGATAGCCGTCCTTATCTCCTATCCAGGCGCATCTGCCAAGGACATCGAGGACCAGGTTACAAGACTCGTGGAAAAAGAGATCAACACCATAGATCAGGTAAGAAAGGTCTCTTCCTCGACAAAGGACGAGATAACCGCCATTACCGCTGAATTTGAATACACAAAGGGCCTTGACGCCGCGGCTACCGACGTCTCAAACGCCATTAAAAAGGTCGAGGGGCAGCTTCCGCCCGAGATAAGGCCGCCCCAGATATTTAAGATCAGCAAGGCGACACAGCCCGATCTCATACTGTCCCTGAGCCCGAAGGAAGGCTCGCCATTTGATCTTGCGAAGGTCAGGCAGCTTGCGGATAACGATATAAAGGAAGACCTCCTGCGCATACCAAATGTCGCCAATGTCGAGGTCTTCGGCGGTTACAACCCTGAGCTTACCATCAAGATCAACCCTGACCGCCTGAACAGCTATGGCGTCTCACTCGCTCAGGTGATGGCGGCAGTCGCAGCCCAGAACCTGAACATTCCAAATGGGTTCATCATCAGGGAAAAAGACCAGTATATTCTGAAGACCCAGGGCGAGCTTGCAAAGAAAGAAGACGCCGGCCTGATAGTCATAGCCCATGCTCAGGGGGGTGATGTGCACTTAAGAGATGTGGCCGACATCACGCCTGGATTTCAGGAGAGACAGTCCCTTTATCATGGAAATGGCAAACCTGCCATCGGCGTAAGCATCCTGCGCTCACACGAAGGCCATGACCTTGACACGATAAAGGCGGTGGAAAAGGCCCTGCCGGGCATCCGGGCCAGGTACCCCATGATCAGTTTCGAGATAGCGGACACCCAGAAGGAGCTTATCGAAAACAGCGTTGACAACATGATTGACGCCCTTCGAGATGCCATTATCATGACAGTGATCGTCATATTTCTCTTCCTTGCGGACATCCGCGGCATGATTATAGCCGCCATCTCCATCCCTTTTACCTATCTTCTGACATTTGCCATCATGTACATGCTTGGCATGGAATTTAACCTTGTAACGCTTACCGGCATCATCCTGGCCGTAGGCATGCTCCTTGATGACGCGATCGTTGTCATAGAAAATATCGAGCGCAGATACCACCAGAACAAGGAGGAGCTGAAAACCGCTGTATTCGGTGGCACGGACGAGGTGATGCTCGCCATATTCTCAGGGACATACGCCACAATAATGGTCCTGATCCCCATTATCTTTATCGGCGGTTTTGTCCAGACGATACTCCGCCCCCTCTCTGTCACCCTCTGTATCGCCCTGGCTGTATCCTATGTCGTATCTGTAACCGTAATCCCGCTCTTCGCCCCGATGATCCTGAAGGCCGAGGCGAAAAAGAACCGGTTTGAAAGGCTCATTCAGCTCTTTGACGACCGCATTATCTCACCTATAAGGGATTTCTTTGTGGGCATACTTGAGATTGCGCTCAGACACAGGGCGCTCTTTCTTGCGGGGGCGGTGATCGTGCTGGTCTTTAGCCTCAGGCAGATGCCTCTTGTTGGCAGGGACCTCATGCCGCCCATGGATACAGGGATCATCAAGGTAAACTTCGAGGCGGACTCAAATACGTCGCTTGCCGGGACAGAGGGCATCCTCAACCAGATGGAAGATGTGATCAAAAAAACCCCGGGGGTCTTGAGGATATCGACAACCGTGGGCTCTGAGCCGGGGGTGATAAGCTTTGGAAGCGGCAGGGTCCCGCAGCAGGGGACGATCACCATACACCTTGTGGACAGATTCCACAGAAAGGAGTCCCTCTGGCAGGCCGAGGACATATTAAGGAGCGAATTCAGGAAGATCGCGGGGATAAAGTATGTGGACGTCTTTGACTACGGCGCAACAGCGCTTTCATCCATAAAGGCCACTGTTGACATCATGGTAAGCGGACCTGACCCGAAGATCATCGATTCCATAGGAAGCGATATCATGGAGAGGCTCAAGAAGGTCAAAGGGCTTGAAAGTATCGCCCGAAGCTGGACCTATGACAAAAGGGAGGTGGCCTTTAAGGTCAACATGGAAAAGGCGGCGATCTATGGCATGTCGCCGGTGGCCATCTCAAAAGAGATAGGTGCGGCTGTAAGGGGAGGCGTGTCATCGGTATTCAGGGTCCCGGGACAGGACGGCTACTTCATAAGGGTGCAGTATGGGCCAAGGTACAGGGATAGCCTGCCTGCCATAGAATCCATGCTCATCCAGACTCCCAAGGGCCCGGTGCCTGTAAGGGAATTGGGCAGTCTCAGCATGATAAAGACCCAGACCTCCATGACAAGGCAGTATCTCCAGCCCACCCTTGACATCTATGGATACCGCTCCACCGCCGCTGTATCGCACATTCACGACGATATTGAAAAGGCGCTCAAGGGCATAAGGCTTCCGCCCGGCTACGCCATCTCGCAGGAAGGGGATTTGAAGCAGATGAAGGAGTCCTTTGGAAGACTCCTGTCCGCCCTTGTAATCGGCCTCATACTGCTTTATTTTTCTTTGGTGCCGGCGTTTAAATCCTGGATACATCCGCTTACGATAATGTCCGCCATACCACTTGGGCTTATCGGCGCTATCTGGTCCATGCTTATCACGGGCAAACATCAGTGCATGCCCTCTTTCATGGGGATGATCCTCCTGGCCGGAATAGTGGTAAAAAATTCCATCCTGCTCATAGATTTTATCGAGGAGGCGCGGGGACGCGGGGAAGCTATCAGGGATGCGATAATTGAAAGCGTAAGGATAAGGACGAGGCCCATACTTATGACCGCGGTTGGAACGAGCGTAGGCATGATCCCCATAGCCCTTGAGTGGGCGATAGGGTTAGAACGGCTCTCGCCCCTTGCGATTGTCGCCATCGGCGGGCTTATGGTCTCCACATTTCTTACGCTTGTCTATGTCCCGATACTCTACAGCCTGTTTGATGGATTAAAGACAACTAGGCTGAAGATGTCTCTTTCAATGCCATTGCGTATACGCCGGGTAGCCCAATAAAAATGAGGAGATAGGTCAAAAATAAGATGCAGGAACTATTGAAGATACTAAAGGCCCTTTCAGACGAGACCAGGCTCAGGATAATAAAACTCCTTGAAGACGGCGAGCATTGTGTATGTGATATAGTGGCCGCACTCGATATGGTTCAGCCCAAGGTCTCATTCCATCTGGGGGTATTGAAGGAGGCAGGTCTTATAAAAGACAGAAAGGATGGCAAGTGGAGTTATTATAGCCTGAACGACGCCGATATATTGAGAAGATTCTTGTTGTTTACCGTGATAGAAAAGGTCGGGGAAGAGGACACAAAAGACGACAGCAAGAGGCTCAAGAGCTTTCTGGAATACAAAGGACAAAAGCAATCCGGTTGACCTACTTTAATTCCATTTCTGCGTAGTAGTGAGATCGTCATTTTAGGTGGCCAATGGCGGATTTCGACATAAAAACGATAAAAGGGTTGTCGGAGGCAGAGGCCAAGGAAAGGATTAAAAAATATGGTCTGAATGAACTGCCTTCATCAAGGCCAAGGAATATCTTTCAGACGACTCTGGAGGTTGTAAGGGAGCCTCTGTTTGTGCTCCTTGTGATCTGCGGTGGATTGTATCTGATGCTTGGCGATTTTAAAGAGGCCTTGATGCTCCTTGGATTTGTATTTGTGGTCATGGGGATCACATTTTATCAGGAAAGAAAGACAGAAAAGGCGCTCGATATGCTTAAGCGTCTTTCAAGTCCAAGGGCCCTTGTCATAAGAGACGGCAAAGAGATGCGCATAGCGGGCCGAGATGTCGTAGTGGACGACATTATCATCTTAAGAGAAGGCGATAGAGTGCCGGCTGATGCGGTTGTCCTGCGGGCCGTCAATCTTGCCGTGGATGAATCGCTTCTAACCGGTGAGTCCATGCCTGTTCGGAAGGTGGATTGGGATGGAGGTGTGGACAGAGCCGGTCCTGGTGGCGACGACCGGCCTTATGTCTATTCCGGGACAATGATCACGCGGGGGCTGGGATATGCCAGGGTGGTCGCAACAGGCGTCGATACGAGGCTTGGGAAGATAGGCAGGGCGATGGAAGGCCTTGCAGAGGAAGATTCAAGGCTTAAAGAAGAGACTGGGCGCCTTGTGAGGGTATTGCTCATTACAGGCGGCATATTGTGTATCGTCATTATTATTGTATACGGCGTTACGAGGGGTGATTTTATTCAAGGTCTTCTTTCCGGCATAACCTTTGCAATGGCGATGCTCCCTGAAGAGTTTCCCGTGGTATTGACCGTTTTTATGGCGCTTGGGGCGTGGAGGATCTCGAAAAAACACGTGCTGACGCGTAAAATTTCAGCCATTGAGACACTCGGTGCGGCTACCGTGTTGTGTACGGACAAGACCGGTACTTTAACGCAAAATAAGATGCAGGTGAGAAAGATTTATTCGGCGGGGTGTTATTTTGATTTTGATGTAGATATGGGAAAAGAAGCTGTTTTGCCTGAAGATTTTTATCAGCTTATAGAATATGGGATACTTGCAAGCCAGAAAGATCCGTTTGATCCGATGGAAAAGGCGATTGCAGAGCTCGGGCGGTTTAAGTTTGTCGGCGACGCCAGGTGCCTGCATGCAGATTGGGAGTTTATTCAGGAATATCCGCTGTCAAAGGAGTTGCTCGCCATGTCGCACGTCTGGAGGATCCCTGGTGACGGCAGGTATGTCATAGCGGCAAAAGGTGCGCCCGAGGCGATATTTGATTTGTGCCACCTGTCTGACGCCAGCAGGCGGATATTGTCAGAAACCATCAAGGAAATGGCTTCGGAAGGCCTGAGGGTGCTCGGTGTTGCGAAGTCATTTTTAGGGCCTGGGCAGTTGCCTCAAATCCAGCATGATTTCGAGTTCGAGTTTCTAGGGTTCATAGGCCTTTCCGATCCAATCAGGCCGACCGTGAAAGACGCCATAGAAGAGTTTTATAGGGCCGGGATAAGAGTCGTAATTATTACAGGTGATTATTTGGTAACTGCACAATATGTCGGACGGCGGATAGGTCTCAAGAATGTCGGAAACTGCATTACCGGCGTTGAAATTGACTGTATGACGGACACGGAATTGAGAGAGCGGGTGAAAGATGTCTCTATCTTTGCACGGATACTTCCTGAACAAAAGTTGAGAATAGTAAATGCATTCAAGGCAAATGGAGAGGTTGTTGCAATGACTGGTGATGGCGTAAATGATGCGCCAGCATTGAAATCGAGCAATATCGGCATCGCGATGGGCGGCAGAGGGACTGATGTAGCAAGGGAGACAGCCGATCTAGTGCTGCTGGATGACGATTTTTCTTCGATCGTTGATGCCGTCAGGCTCGGCCGCCGGATTTTTGATAATCTGAGAAAGGCGATGGCGTATATCCTTTCGATACATGTCCCCATTGCCGGTATGTCCCTTGTCCCTGTGCTTTTTAAAGGTCTTCCGGTCATCCTTTGGCCGGCGCATATCGTCTTTCTTGAATTGATAATCGACCCTACCTGTTCTATCGTCTTTGAGGCCGAGCAAGAAGAGATGGATATCATGGATAGACCACCTCGTCCTGTGAATGAGCCGCTTTTTGATATCAACTATATCATTATAAGTATATTCCAGGGATTAGGTATCTTGGTGGCCATAGGATTGGTTTACTGGGCAGCTTTGTATCTTGATAAAGATGTAGGAGTTGTGCGTGCACTTGCATTTGCTACACTGATAATGGCGGACATAGGTCTAACCTTGACCAACCGATCATGGAAGCGCACCATCCCTGAGACATTAAAGACCTGGAACTCAACGCTGTCGATAGTCATATGCGGAATCGTCATATTCCTTGGGCTTATTTTGTATGTTCCATTTTTGCGTGAGACATTTCATTTTGGCATATTGCACTTGGACGACCTTGCATTTTGTTTTACAGCCGCTTTTATAAGTATTTTATGGTTTGAAATATGTAAGTTGTTTTTCAGAAATAAGTCATGCTTCACATAAGTAATAATTAGAAAAATAACTTTGATTTTAAATTTAATTATGTAAATGGGATGGTAAGTACCTCTCCATTTTGATAGATTAGTCTATATTTGCCATTTAAATCGATAGGGCAATCGAAAGTAGCGTTATAGATTGTTATTCTTGTGTTTGAATAGATATTTTTATTGACGAAAATAGTTGCGCTTTGTTTTGCCGTCAATTCTTCTTGAAGCTTTTCAAGCTCCCCTTTTTTTAGAATAGCTTCTTCACCTAGCTTGATAAGTGTATTTGAGAGATGCTGTTTGATAAAACTGAATTTTTCATCGAGTGGACCACTGCGTTCCAGTAGGTCAATTTTTTTAAGCCCATTTTTCACATCTTCAAGTTTTTTGGCAATAGTCTCCAGGTCATCAACTATCTTTTTATATTTTGACATCAAATCGAAATCAAAACCTATTGAGATATTTGTAAAGATATTAGTTGGCGATCCAAGCGTGTTTACTGCCAGCGAATGCCCAAGAAAGAGGTTTCCACCGCTTATCATGCCGCGTCCCTGGATGATCCAGGCATATCCTTTTACCCTGCATTCAGCCTTGAGGATATAGTCTTCGACCTCCATGTCGCCACCTACCGATATATCGGCATATTCAATGGCCTTTGCATACAGATCGTTTCCCGTGTTTACTCGGGTCTTATTCCCTCTGATTATGCCTCCAACCTTAAGGTTGCCCTTGACATATATCTGCGCCTCGCCTTCTATATTGCCAGTCACGGTCAGATCGTTCCAGGTTGAGACCTTGAACGCACCTGAGATAGACCCGGAGATAGTCAGTAACCTCCCCCAGAACTCCATATCTCCTATGGTTATGTCAAGATCTCCATTGATGATATATTCATCCAGTACGGTTATCTCGCCGTTCTTGATCTCCGCCTTCCCGCTCCTCGACGCTATGATGGCAATCTCGTCAGAGGAGACTGCGGCGCCTTGACCCAGTTTGAATTGTGCTGGTTTTCCTGGTTTCGGCGGTATTTCATGTCCGAATATATCTTTTCCAGGGATTCCAGGCGTTGGTGGTATGATCTTTGCGATTATATCGTCTTTGCTTACATTGACAAATCTTTTGTGTGAGTTGGATTCCGGCTCTTTAAGCCCCTCGAATCTCGGCATAAATTCGAGTCCGCCGTCCTCGCCGTCCACAGGCGGATTTCCTCTTGCGACCACCCATCTACCGTTTTCAAATTGAGGCGGTCGTTGTATCCCATATATTATCTCGTATTGTTTTAATATCTCCGGCAGGTCATGCAGGCAGTCTGGATCAATATCCTGTTCGATGGGGGAAAGCGCGGCCTCCATCCCGTTTTTTGAGACCTTCAGTACTGCCGTGCCGTACAAGATAACACCCTTGTCCAGTTCTTCTTTTTTCATCAATGGTTTATAATCCATATTCGGCCAGGAGTTCGTCAACGAGGTCCTGGGTAACAAGCCTGCCGGCGTCCGAGCCGGCCTTGATCTGATTTATAATCTCTTTGCATTCGTCCGCTACCTGTCTCTGAGGCGATTTTTTGATATTCAGGATAATAAGTGCCTTTATAAGCGTATCGCGCATCTCCTCGAGCTGTTTTTCCATTCGTTCCAGTTGTTGCCTCGCCACGTCCTGATACGACTGCACCGAGATGATTTCAAATACCTCCGCCTTGATTTTTTTGTGGTGTTCATAGATTTCAGGCAGTTGCTGCAATGCGCCAGATCCCATAATGATGTCGCATTCTTTTATTATGTTGTCGCATATATCCAGCACCTTTCCAGTGGAGTCACCCATGAGATTTGCGACCGTCTTGGTCGTAACGGCAAATTGCGGGGTCTCCTTTTCAACTCGTTCAAACGACGGTTTGGCCTCCTTGAGGTTTTTTATCAGTTTATTGATTGCCGATGCGATATTCCCTATGATGCCCTCTGCGTCAAGCCTTATCTCGTGATCTACCTCGCCGTTTAGTATGGCCTGCGTGGAACGGAGTATGGCCTGCAACTCCCGTTCATAACTTAAAGACATGGTCTTCACCCCTCCATCCGATCTTGAAAATCTTATCGGTATCTTTTATGGTCAGCATAATAGCGGTCTTTATCCGCATACATAGCGTTGTCGGCCGCCTTTACAACCTCATCAGGCGGGACAAGGTCAGAACCGGCCGAGCCTAGGCTGACGCTGATCGGCACAGAGACACCTTCGGCCACAGGCAATTCCTTGTCATTGAATGTCTCTTTAATTCGATTGAGTAAATTTACAGCATTTCCAGAGGTCGTATTGGGGAGCAGGATATAAAACTCGTCGCCACCGATTCTGGCCAGAACGTCCGTCTCCCTGACGTTTTTGCACAGAATTGCAGCCGCGGCCCTGATAAGTTCATCTCCGGCCTGGTGGCCGTAAACGTCGTTTATGAACTTAAGGCCGTTTAAATCAGCAACTATTACAGAGAAATGTATGCCATGCCCTGCGTTTTTAGAGATTTCTTCAGAAAGCGCCCTTTCGAAGTAATAACGGTTATAAAGCCCTGTGAGACCGTCGATGTTGGCCCTCTCTTCCAGCCTTTTTAAAAGGAGTTTATTCTGTATCCACGACAAAAACGACTTGGAATAGAGATCAATGATATTGTTTGCATCCAAGCCGCATTCATGCATCGATGAGACCCGACCTTGATTCAGGAGTAAGATCCCTATTTGTCCGCCTTTGTTTGAGCGCAGCGGCATCTGAAACCATGTTCTGTCTCCACCGTCGCTAGCCGGCGGCAGGGCTTCGAGTGGAAAGACAAACGTATCACACTTCCTTGGAAGGTGCGAGAGGTACGAACCTATCAACCCCTGGGCGCAGTCATGTTCAAGGCCTATGGAGATCTGAAGCCATATCACACCCCTTCGGATATCTTCTATCAGCAAGAAGCATTTTGTACCGCCTATCTTTGAAAGGATGGAGCTTAATACTGTATGTGCCAGTTTCGTTTCATCTTCCCCCGGCTGCTGCATGAGGAGCATCAGTCCCGAGAGTTCCACGAAAAGGTCTTTTTGTTCGTTGAGTTGCCGTTGTTGCGCCTTTATTTGTTTGATAAGTTTGACCTTGTTTGTATCATCTTTGAATACGAGAAGTGCTCCAGACTGATTGGCGATGGGTATAAAATTTTCGGTGATGTGTTCACCTTCACGTTCATGACCTATTAATTGAAATCTATTCTGGGATGTTTCAGTTATAGGACATTGTCTACAAGGGTCTTTGTATCCGAATATTTCAAAGCATTTGACGTATGACTTGGCAGGATATTTTTGTGACAACTTTTCTTTTAGAAAGAGATTGCTTTCTATGATGGTGTGATCTAGGCCTATTATTGCTAGGCCATCTGGGAGATGATCAAAAAGTATCTCTAATCTTTCTTGAAGTATCTTTAACTGTTTAGTTTTATATTCCTCTAAGATCGTTTTTGCGGTTAGCTCTTTTCTGAGAAAGAAATAATCTTCTATGAGTTTACGTTCTCTTGAGATATCTTTTAATGAAACGATGCATAGATCGTTTTGTTTTTTAAAATTCGCCAAAATGTATTTTGGCTTGCCGCTGATCGAGCAGTCTATGACTCTTTGGAGATGTGTTTTATTCGATTTTACAGGGCAGTCGCGGCATTGAATTTGTCCGAATAGAGATTTTAAGAGACATTTATTAGAACTATATGGTTTGTTTTTGTTGGGATCGCCTATTTTAAGCATTGAGGCTGCGCCCTGATTTACAAATACGGTTTTACATGTTTGATTAATTAGGATTATGCTTATATTTAACCCATTTAAGATGTCCCTTGTCGCCTGATCTAGTTTAGATATCATGGCAGTTCTCCGCAATAAGGTTTTGCAGGATTGGGTTGCAGAGACGCCCAGATTGGAAAATTGAAAAGAAGATTGAAAAACAGATGAAAAGCTCGATGAATATTTGATAAAGATTCAGACTTGTTGAGGCTTTTCTTTCCATAAAAAAAGTATAAATTAATTAAAAATGCTTTTCAAGCAAATGCACGGTGCCTGGTGTGCAGCCGAGGTCTTTGTCGTCTAAAAAGGAGTTATGATTATGTATAAAAGGATGTTGGTTCTTCGTTTCCCGCCTGAGATAACAGACAAGCCCATAGTTTGGGCGCTCAGTAAGGACTTCGGTCTCTGCTTCAATATTTTGAAGGCAGCTGTCTTTCCAGGCCAGGAAGGCCTTATGGTATTGGAACTTTCAGGGCAAAAGCCGGAGGTCACTAGGGGGCTCAAATATCTTCGCTCGCAAGGGGTTGTAGTAAAACCTGTCGAGCAGGAGATAAGCCGAAACAACGAAATATGCATACAGTGCGGTGCCTGTACAGGCGTATGTCCCACAAAGGCCCTTTACATCGACAGACCTACTATGTGTGTAATGTTTGACCCCAAGAAGTGCACTGGCTGCGAGTTATGTGTCCTTGTCTGTCCTGTCAGGGCCATGGAGGTGCGCTTCAGTAAGGAAAAGGCGCTCGCCTAGTCGGACTGTATGACAAAGGGGGTATTGGTTGCGATAAGCGGCGGTGTTGATAGTGCGGTTGCGGTCATGAAGGCCGTTGAGGCCGGTTATCATACCGAGGCATTTCACCTGAGGCTCTCCAAGCATGATGTCGGTCTTTCCGCTGCAGCCGCCATCGCCGAGGGGTTTGGCATAAGGCTCCACATCGTCGATTGCCTTAATGAATTTGAGCAGGAGGTTATAGATTATTTCAAGACCTCTTATCTGATTGGTGAGACCCCGAATCCATGTGTAGTATGCAATCCCAGGATTAAGATAAGATATGGGCTGAAATTGATGGACAGGCTGGGGTTGGATGTTCTAGTCACTGGTCACTATGCAAGGGTGGTTGGCCGCAACGACATCGGTACCGTGCTCCTTAAGGGTGTCGATGCAGCTAAGGACCAGTCATATTTTCTGCACCAGATCCAGCGTACGGCCTTTGACCGCCTTTGGTTCCCGAATGGTTTGTTTACGAAAGAAGAGATTAAGGCCTTGGCGGGGAAGGCTGGTTTCTTGGATATCGTGCATAAGGAGAGTCAGGAGGCCTGTTTTTTAAAGGGCGATTACCGGGATTTTCTGGGTGTGGACGCAGACGGCGAGGGAGGTGAGGTTGTTACAAGGGACGGATGCATTCTTGGACGGCACAAGGGGCTTTGGGCCTATACAGTGGGGCAGAGGAAGGGTCTGAGCGGCCTGCCAGGTGGCTCGCCTTGGTATGTGTTGGCCCTTGACCATGAAAACAACCGCCTGATTGTGGGCAGATCTGACGAACTTTTGTCCACTGGTTGCCTGGTGAACGGCATAAATTGGCTGGTTGATGATCCGGCTATGGTCTTTGACTGCCGGCCTCAGGTCAAGATCCGTTACCGCCATCAGGGCGTTCGAGCAATTGTTGAACCTGCAGAAGACGGTATGGTAAGGGTCATCTTTGATATGCCCCAACGTGCGGTTACGCCGGGGCAATTTGCAGTTTTTTACAACGATGAGCAGGTCCTTGGAGGCGGGAAGATATGCGGATAGCCTTCTATACCTTGGGGTGCAAGGTAAACCAGTTTGAAACTGCAGCCATAGCGGAGAGTCTGGCGTGCAAAGGAGGCGAGATTGTTTCCTTTCAAGATGCAGCCGATCTTTATGTTATAAATACCTGCGCGGTTACTTCTAAGGCGGCCTATCAGTCCAGGCAGGCGATCAGGAGGGCAAGACGTATAAACCAGGCTGCCAGGGTAATAGCTACGGGTTGTTACGTCCAAATCGGCCTTCAGGAACTGCTTGAGACCATGCCATGCAAGGTTTGTCTTGTAGGCAATGATCAAAAACACACCATTCCCGAGATAGCCTTCGAAGACTTGGGTTGCCTGGAGGTGTATACAGGCGATGTCGGGATGGTTAAAAAAATAGCCCCTTTTTTCATTACAGCGCCTTTTGATCGGACCAGGGCGTATGTGAGGGTGCAGGACGGCTGCGATGCCTTTTGCAGTTATTGCATCGTCCCATATACCAGAGGGCGCTCCAGAAGTCTGGCGCCTGAAGCCGTGCTTAGACAGGTCGAGGCGCTTGCCGTAGGTGGCATAAAGGAGGTGGTGCTGACAGGCATACACATAGGTCTTTATGGGCGGGATCTTGCGCAGAAGACCTGTCTCCTTGATCTAATCAAGGCCCTTTGCCCTGCCTTTCCTGACATCAGGTTCCGCCTAAGTTCTATCGAGCCGACTGAAGTAAGTGATGAACTGTTGGCATTCGCCGGTTCGCAGCATAATTTTTGCCCCCATTGGCATATTTCGCTCCAAAGTGGTTCTGAAAAGGTGCTTTCGGCGATGAATAGGCGCTACAAGCCAGGACTTTTTGTACAACTTGTTTCCAAGATCAAGGAGACGATGCCTAATGCAGCTATAGGGGTTGACGTCATGGCTGGTTTTCCCGTTGAGGATGAACAGGATTTTCTGATGACCCTTAATCTTTTGAAAGACCTTCCTGTCGCTTATGTCCATGCCTTTCCTTATTCAAAGCGACAGGGCACCTTGGCTGCCGTCATGAAAGACGTTGTGCCTCAAAGAGAGAGAGTGCGGAGGGCGGCCGCCTTAAGGGCCCTTGGTGAGGTAAAGCGCATGGAATTCTGGCGATCCCAGCTTCGAAAAACCTTTGAGTGCTTGGTGGAGTCAAGGACCGGTGAGACAGGTGATTGGTTTGGTCATACTGAGAATTATATACCTGTGATCATTAAGGGTCTAAGCAATGCGCATATGCAAAATTTGATCGTCCCTGTGCGTCTTGACGCCGTAAAAGACGATAGAGTTGTTGCCTTTTTGGATATGGAGGGTTAATTTCCTCAAATTTAATATCGATTTTAATATCGATGTGTTATATGATCGTTTATAACCGCACTGCAGGGTAAAATTGAATGGATTTCGAATTGAAATGGCTTGCCTGGGAGATAACTAGACGTTGCAATCTCCACTGTATCCACTGTAGGTCTTCATCAGAGCTGGAGATAAAGGGTCATCCCGATTTTTCTACCGAAGAGGGCTTCAGGATACTCGACGACATATCTAATTTCGCAAGGCCTGTTGTGGTTCTTTCAGGCGGCGAACCCCTTTTGAGGATGGATTGGCCCAGGCTTGCCCGTTACGGCACGGAAAAGGGCCTCAGGATGTGTCTTGCTACAAACGGTCTCCTTGTCACCGATGAGGTGTGCAGGGAGATAAAGACATCTGGCATAAAGATGGTCTCTTTGAGTCTGGACGGTGCAAGCGCTGAGGTCCATGATAATTTTAGGGACCAGCCAGGGGCCTTTGACGGCGTTATGAACGCCGCAAGGCTTTTCAAAAGACATTCCATAGATTTTTTGATTAATTCCTCATTCACCAAGAGGAATCAGGCTGAGATACCGAAGGTCATGAGACTCGCCAAGGAACTTGGGGCAACGGCGTGGTATATGTTTATGATAGTCCCTACAGGAAGGGGTGAGGACGTGATGAACGAGCTTATCTCCCCTGAAGATTATGAAGAGATACTTAGATGGCACTATGAGATGGAAAGGCATGAAGACGAACTTCTGGTAAGACCCACGTGTGCCCCACATTACTACCGCGTAAGGCTTCAGCTCGCCAAGGAAAAGGGGGAAATTCCAAAAAAAAGGACCCTAAAGTTCTCTACTGGTGGGTCAAAGGGGTGCCTGGCAGGTCAACTTATAGCGTTGTTGGATGTAGATGGAAACGTCCTTCCTTGCAGTTATTTCCCACTCCCGGCAGGGAGCATCCGGGAAAGGCCATTTAAGGATATTTGGCTGAACAGCCCGCTTTTTAAAGAAATTAGAGACTTTTTATCCTATAAAGGCAGATGCGGGCGGTGTGAGTACGTTTCTATATGCGGGGGTTGCAGGGCCAGGGCATACGCCTTGACCGGAGATTATCTCGCCGAGGAACCGTTTTGCAGATACATGCCACTGCAGGTAAGGAGTGGGAGGGTTGTATGAAAGACATCTTCTTGAAGGCATGTAAAGGGGAAAAGACCAGACCTATACCTGTCTGGGTCATGAGGCAGGCCGGACGATATCTGCCGGATTATCAGCGAGTGCGCGGTGGCATGGATTTTTTGACCCTCTGCAAGACCCCTAGACTTGCCGCCGACGTCACCCTCCAGCCTGTTGATATCTTGGGTATGGATGCAGCTATACTGTTTTCAGATATACTCATACCGGCAGAGGCGATGGGGATAAATCTTGTCTTCTCGGAGGGCAAGGGACCTATCTTGTCGCCGCCTGTCAGAACGGAGAGGGACATATCGGCCCTCCGCAACATCGATCCTGCGGCAGATACCCCTTTTGTCCTGGAGACCATAGCCATTCTTCGGGATGAACTGAAGGACAAGGTCCCGCTCATAGGTTTCGCAGGCGCCCCCTTCACCCTGGCGACCTATATGATAGAGGGTGGAAGCTCTAAAAATTTCCTACATACAAAAAAGATGATGTTTTCTGCGCCCGAGCTCTTTCACCGTCTGATGGCGCTTCTGACAGATGTGACTATGGCCTATCTTTTGGGGCAGATAGGTGCCGGGGCGCAGGCCGTCCAGGTATTTGACACCTGGGCAGGCGTCCTCTCAAGGACTGACTATAAGGCCTTCGTGCTTCCATATGTCAAACAGATATTCACCGGGATAAAAAAGGCCGGGGTTCCAGGTATATATTTTGTGCTGGATGGCTGTCATCTCCTCGAAGAGACGGCTGACGCCGGAGCGGATGTCATCGGTCTGGATTGGCGAACCGAGATAAAAGACGCCGTGTTTCGACTTGGCGATGTGTCCATACAAGGGAATCTGGATCCATGTTCCTTGTTTTTACCGGAGAATTTTTTAAGGGAGAAGGTGAGGTCCATACTTGAACAGGGTACCCTTGCCAAAAGCCACATCTTTAATCTCGGCCATGGCGTTCTTCCTGAAATTCCATATGAAAAGGTAAGGCTTTTGGTGGAGCTGGTGCACGAACTTTCGGCATGAAGACGGGTGTCGTCCTTTTAAATATGGGCGGGCCGGATTGTTTGGCCGCCGTCAGACCATTTCTTCAAAATCTCTTCTCCGATCGGGACATAATCAGGCTTGGTCCGAGACCTTTTCAGGCGTTGCTCGCCTGGTGGATAGCAAAAAAGAGGGCGCCGAAGAGCGAGAAGAGCTATGGCCTTATAGGCGGCAAGAGCCCGCTTTTAGAGATCACTATGTCTCAGGCGAGGGCTGTCGAAAGATTGCTCAATGATAAAGGTATAGACATTACGGCAGCGGCCGGTATGAGATATTGGTCGCCCAGGACACCAGACGTCTTGAAATCATTAAAGGAACAGGGCATATCAAGCGTCGCAGGGCTTTCGCTGTATCCTCATTACAGCAGGGCCACGAGTGGTTCATCTCTTGCGGATTTCAGTGCAGCCTGTGAGGATTTGGGCTTGCTGCACATAGAGATCATGGCCTTCCCTGATTATAGGCCTTATATTGAGGCCTTGGCCGAGTGCTTGGAAGATGGCCTGGATGCCCTTTTCCGTCCTGAAGAAAAGGCCTTGTTGCCGCATCTGCCGTCTGATTTCGCTCTCCTATATAGCGCACATAGTCTGCCGGAATACCTCATTGAATCAGGCGATCCATACGTGGATAACCTTCGCCTCACTATAGAGGCGCTTGAGGGGATGACGGGCGTCAGGGGCGAACTCTCCTTTCAGAGCAGGAGCGGTCCTGTGAAATGGCTTGGGCCTGGTACAGATACTATGATCTTGAGATTTGCAAAAGAAGGCAAAAAAAGGATATTGGTCGTGCCGATCAGTTTTGTTTCGGATCATGTCGAGACCCTTTATGAAATAGACATGCTGTATAAAGACATGGCGGCCGAAATGGGAGTGAGGCTCGTTCGCGCGCCATCGTTGAATGACAGGCCGGCCTTTATTGCGGCATTGGGGATGCTGGTTGAGGATAGTTTCAGGGAGATCGGATGGCTAGGGTGATTGTAATAGGAGGTGGTGTCTCCGGACTTTCTTTTGCGTGGTATTTAAGGAGGCTAAAGCCAGGTTGGGAGATATTGATATTGGAAAGGGCGCCAAGGCCAGGCGGCAAGGTCTGGACGGCGATAGAAGAGGGTTTTGTTTGGGAGAGGGGGGTGAACGGTTTTCTTGATAACAAACCGGCGGCCTTGAGATTGGCAGGCTTGTTGGGTCTAAGTCTTTTAAAGAGCAATGATTCGGCGCGAAGGCGTTTTGTTGTAAAAGACGGTGATCTTTTAAGGCTTCCTGAATCCCCGTTGGCCCTCTTGCGTTCAAAGTTGTTGTCGCCTGTCGGCAAGGTCAGGTTGGCGTTGGAGCCCTTCATTCCAAAGGCCAGCGCCATCAAAGAAGAATCGCTTGCAGGGTTTGCAATAAGACGCCTGGGCAAGGAGGCCTTCGATTATCTGATCGATCCGATGGCCGCCGGCATTTATGCTGGAGATCCTTATGCATTGTCCTTGAAGGCCTGTTTTCCAAAGATATATGAGCTTGAGCAAGGCTATGGCAGCCTTATTCGGGCCATGATGGTCTTAAAAAAAGAGGCGAGGCGCAAGGGCTTAAACGTCCCTACGGCAGGACCAGGTGGTGTGCTCATGTCGTTCGCGGCCGGTATGAACGAGCTTGTCGAGGCCCTTTATAGAGACCTGTCAGACATCGTCAGGCTTGATACACAGGTGATTTCCATCAGGAGGATGGGGAGGGATGGTTTTTCCTGCCTTACGGCGGATGGCGAAGAGATAGAGGCAACCCACGTTGTTGTGGCCTGTCCTGCAAGAGAGGCCTCGCGCATCATGTCAAGGTCCTTCCCTGCAGCAGCGGATGCGGCCTTTTCTATTTATTATCCGCCGATAAGCATAGTGGCCATCGGTGTGCACGAAAGGCATTTGCCCGGACCTCTTGACGGTTTTGGTTTCCTGTGTCCATCGAGGGAGAAGAGGGATATCCTTGGCGTCCTTTGGGATTCGTCGATATTTTCCGGAAGGGCGCCGAGCGGGTATTGTTTGATAAGGGTCCTTATAGGGGGCGCGAGGGCGCCTGAACTGGCAAGGATGCCTCAAGAAAATATTGTCCAAACGGCCTTGAAGGAACTTAAAGACCTTTTGGGCCTAAAGGCCGGCCCTGAATTCGTCAGGGTCTTCAAGTGGGATGAAGCGATACCGCAATACAACGTGGGACATGCCGATGTAGTCCGCAGGGTTGTCGAAGGGTTTGACAGTGACAGGATAAAGATACGTTGCAATTGGGTCGGAGGTGTGAGCCTGAACGACTGCGTTGCAAACTCAGAGACCTTGGCTAGAGAGATGGCGCAGGATGGGAACAGTTGAGGGTTTAACCAGAAGCTTTGATTGCATTATAGCAGGGGCAGGACCAGGTGGTGCCTATCTGGGTTATCTACTTTCTTCGCTTGGGTTGAAGTGCCTTATCCTCGAAAAGAAATCCATCCCCCGTTACAAGCCTTGCGGCGGGGGGCTTACAAAACGCGCCCTTGATCTCCTGCCGTTTGATTTGACAGGGATTGTTGAAGATTGGGCTGTAAAGGCTAGGCTTTGCTTCGGCGGCGGTTTTATCCGGGAGGTTTTATTCGATCAACCGGTGATCGGTCTTGTGATGCGGTCGAGGCTCGATTCCTTTTTGGTGTCAAAGGCCCAGGAAGCGGGCGCAGTGGTCTTGACAGGAGTGGCTTTCAAGGATGTCAAGGCCGCATCTGGCGGAAGCCTCGAGGTGCAGACCACTGCAGGCGATTTTAAGGCCCTGGTCCTTGCCGGGGCCGACGGGGCAGGTAGCAGGACGGCTAGGGCGCTCGGGCTCTGGAAGAACAGGGTCGGATGTCCCGCCGTAGAGGCGGAGGTTTATCCCCTCAGCCGAGAATCCCTTGATGCCTGGCGCGGCATGGTTGAGTTTGACTTCAGTGCGGCGCCTAAGGGTTATGGCTGGGTCTTTCCAAAGGCCGATCACCTCTCTGTAGGGGTATTCTCAACAGGTAAAGAGACGAAGGGCCTGAGGGGTCGCCTGTTCGATTTTATGGTTTCAAGGGGCTTGAAAGAGCAGGATATAAAAGGGATCAGGGGTCATATGATACCGCTTGGACCGCATAACGGCCCTTTTGCTAGCCCCGTGGGTCTTCTCGTAGGTGATGCGGCTGGTCTTGCCGATCCGATAACTGGCGAGGGTATTTATCATGCCCTGAGACAGGCGGAATTGGCTGCAAGATGTATTGCCGCCACCTTAACTGGTAAAAACGGCAGGTTGACCGTCTATAACAGCCTTGTTCAGGAGGAATTTATCAGGGAACTGTCATATGCAAGGCGTCTTGCACATCTTTTTTATGGGATGCCTAGACTCAGTCGCCTGATGATGAGGGTTGGAACTGATAAGGTCATAGGTTATCATCTGGACATCATAACCGGTAGAAGGGCCTATAGAGATCTCTTTTTGAAGGCTGTAAATCCGCTGACCTTTCTGTCTTCCGCCTTCGGCTAGGCATAGCCTATGGTTTGACTATTTTTTTTATTATATAGACATCTTTTTAACGGCCGGTTAAAAAGTTATCTTTATGCCCAGATCTGTATAGTATCCGGAGGTTTTCTATGTCAGGACATTCAAAATGGAGTACCATAAAGCACAAAAAGGGGGCGTTGGATGCCAAGCGGGGCAAGATTTTCACCAAGCTTATAAAAGAAATAATGGTTGCCGCCCGTCTTGGCGGGGGCGATCCAGCCAGTAACCCCCGGCTCAGGAATGCTATTATGGCCGCCAAGTCGGAAAATATGCCGAAGGAGAACATAGAAAGGGCTATCAAAAAGGGGACTGGCGAGCTTGAAGGCGCCAACTATGAAGAGATCTTATATGAAGGTTATGGGCCTGGCGGCGTTGCGGTGCTGGTTGAGGCCATGACAGATAACCGCCAGAGGACAGTCTCTGATGTGAGGCATATATTCTCAAAGCGGGGTGGGAGTCTAGGTGAACCGGGTAGTGTGGCCTGGATGTTTGAGAAAAAAGGGCTTATCATTGTAGAGAAATCGAGCATTGACGAAGAGTCGCTTATGACATTGGCCCTTGAGGCAGGGGCTGAAGACCTGAAGGAGAATGAGTCGGATTGGGAGATACGCACCACCCCTGATTCGTTCGAAGCCGTAAGGGCCGCAATAGAGGCCAAGGGCATAAAGATCGAGGAGGCACAGGTGACAATGGTCCCTAAGACTGTCGTAAAGATCGAGGATGAACAGCAGGCAGGTCAGATATTGAGGCTTATGGAGGCAATAGAAGATAATGACGATGTTCAGCATGTCTATGCGAATTTCGATATATCCGACAGTCTTCTTGAGAAGTTAGGATAAAGATGTCAGATGGGCTTATTCTTGGCATTGATCCCGGCAGCATTGCCACAGGCTACGGCATCATAAAGAAGGATGGGGACAGGCTTTGCTTTGTTGATGCAGGTGTCATTAGGCCAGGATGTCGCAGGGCTCACGGCGATAAAGATGGGAACGATTTGGCAAAGAGGCTTGAGTGTATATATGCCGGTCTTGGCAAGGTGATAGAGCGTCTTGCCCCTGAGACCTCGGCTATAGAAGGTATATTTCACAAGAACAACCCTAGATCGGCCCTGCTTCTTGGACATGCAAGGGGGGTTGCCATTTTGGCCGCTGTGCACCGCGGTCTCTGTGTCTATGAGTATTCGCCGATGGAAATCAAAAAGGCTGTCGTGGGCTATGGCAGGGCGGAAAAACACCAGATCCAACAGATGGTTAAGGTGATGCTGAATCTACAGGAAAAGGTGGCTCAGGATGCATCGGATGCACTTGCCGTTGCCATATGTCATGCCAATTCAATGAGATGCAGGCGCATGATGGTAGGTATCTCGTCAAGGTTGAATAGGAGATGATAGGTTATCTCAAGGGCAGAGTGGAGAGGCTTTGGGACAAGAGGGGTATCATCCTTGACGTAAACGGCATAGGTTATGAGATACAGATGCCTGCTCCGGCCGTTTCAAGACTTGAATCCATAGGAAGGGAAATAACCGTCTTTACGCATCTTGTATGGAAAGAAGACGCGGTTTCGCTTTACGGTTTTGAGGGGATGGAGGAGCGCGATATGTTTAGGATGCTCATCGAGGTGTCGGGCGTAGGTCCAAAGATGGCCTTGAATATCCTCTCGATGTTTACTGTACAGGAACTCTTAAAGACGATAGCCGGTTATGACATAAAAAGGCTTCAGGCCATACACGGCGTGGGCAAGAAGACGGCAGCTAGACTGTGCGTCGATCTTAAGGAAAAGGCAAGGCTTATTCTTGTCGAACAACAGAAAACGCAGGCCAGCGGTGGCATTGCAAAAGCAGGTCCAGGTGTTTACGAAGAAGAGGTTATGCAGGCCCTTTTAAACCTTGGATACAGTCGTTTAGAGGCCAGATCCGCGCTTGAAAGGGCGCATGCCGAGCTTGGAGAAGGGACGGGGATCGAGAGGCTCGTTAAGACCGCATTAAGCTTTTTGGGTAAAGGTGTATGTTCATCATGAAAGAGGCTGCGCCCTTGCTCAACCGAGACAGAGAACTTGATCCCAAGCCCATAGGAGAAGAAAGAGGTATAGAGCCTGGGCTTCGCCCAAAAAAGTTGTCCGAATATGTCGGACAAAATGATGTCAAATCCAGCCTTGAGGTCTTCATTTCAGCTGCCCGCATGCGTGGAGAGACCCTTGATCACGTATTGTTGCATGGTCAGCCTGGCCTCGGAAAGACTACGCTCGCTAATATCATAGCAAACGAGATGGGTGTCAGTCTGAGGGCCACGTCCGGTCCTGTAATTGAAAGGCCTGGAGACCTTGCCGCTATACTTACAAATCTACAAGATGGTGAATGCCTGTTCATAGACGAGATACACAGACTCAACCCGGTGGTCGAGGAGATACTCTATCCTGCAATGGAGGATTTCCAGCTCGATCTTGTTATAGGACAGGGTCCAAGCGCACGCACTATCAAGATCGATCTGCCGCGTTTTACACTGATCGGGGCCACCACAAGGACGGGTCTCTTGTCGCCGCCGTTAAGGGACAGGTTTGGTGTGGTATTGAGGATGGAATTCTATCATGAGCGCGAACTCTATGAAATAGTAAGACGTTCTGCAGCCATTATGGGTATTTCAATCGACGAAGGCGGAGCAATGGAGATAGCCTCGAGGTCCAGAGGTACGCCCAGGATATCGAATAGGCTCCTGAGGCGTGTACGAGATTATGCCGAGGTTAGGGCAAACGGGCATATATCCGCCGAGGTGGCGGACATGGCCCTGTCTCTGATCGACGTTGACAAAAGCGGACTTGATCGTATGGATAGATTGATATTAAAGGTTATAATCGACAAATTTTCAGGCGGCCCGGTCGGACTTGAGACTATAGCAACATCTGTCGGAGAGGAAAGTGATACTATAGAAGATGTCTATGAGCCCTATCTCATCCAGAAAGGTTACCTTCACAGGACGCCGAGGGGCAGGGTCGCAACTGATATGGCCTACAGACACCTGGGGAGGAGGCGCTGATTAAAAAATAAGGAGCGATACAACCATATTATGGAAAAAATAACGCATGTGCCACTTGAACCAAGTGCACTTCGGCTGAACATTGACCCCAATGGCCTTGGGTTCGAGACCCTCTTTGGACTTGAAGAAAACGAGGAGACAGAGACCTTGGCCCAAGAGCGGGCTGTCAAGGCCCTCGCCTTCGGCCTTGAAATAAGACATCCTGACTTCAACGTATATGTTGCAGGGCCGAAGGAGACAGGGCTTTTTGATCTGGCGCGTATGTATGTCGAGCAGGTGGCAAAGACCTTGCCGTCATCCCCTTCCGATTGGTGCTATGTCTATAACTTCAAAGACCATGATTCACCCATAGCTATAAGGCTTGAGCAGGGGAGGGGGCGTGAATTTAAAAGGGATATGTCTGTGCTTGTGGATAATCTTAAGCTGCATATCCCGAAGATATTTGAGAGTGAGATCTACATATCCCGCAAGGAGGAGATTATAAGGGCCTTCAATAAGGCGAGGAGTCAGGTATTCGAAGAACTCGATAGGAAGGTGCGTGAAAGCGGTTTTATCCTTCAGGCAGACCAGACCGGTATGATGGTGATCCCTGCCAAGGGAGAGGGCGTCCCATTTACCCCTGATGAGCTTTCGACCCTTTCCGAAGAACAGCAAATGGAGCTCAAGACCAGGTCTGAGATGTTGCATAGAGAGATGGGCAGCACCATGCGCCACGTCCATCAACTTGAACAGGAAGTGAGCGAAAGGCTGAGGGCCCTTGATGCGGAGATGGTAGGACAGGTGTGTGATCGCTTTATTGATGAGCTCAAGAAAAAATATGAAGGTCATGGCCTTATCCAGGATTATTTGTCTGACGTCAAGGCGGATGTCATAAAGAATATGGACGACTTCCGTTCAAAGCCACAGGCACAGACGCCTTTCCCTTTCCCTATGATGACCCCGAGTTTCACCCAGTATGAAGTCAACCTCATCGTCGATAACATTGAGACAAAGGGTGCGCCAGTAGTCATAGAGAGCAATCCGAGTTATCCGAATCTATTTGGTTCGATCGAGAAAAAGGCCCAATTCGGGGCGCTTGTTACAGACTTTACGATGATCAAGGCCGGTGCCTTCCACAAGGCCAATGGGGGATATCTGATTATCAAGGCCATGGATCTCCTAAAGTGGCCCTTTTCCTATGAGGCCTTAAAGAGATCTTTAAGAGATCGGAGGCTTGAAATCGAAGATCCGGGTGAGCAATTTGGTCTTTTTACCACAAAGACATTGAAGCCCATGGCCATTCCACTGGATATAAAGATTGTCCTTGTGGGGAATTCAGAGATATATCAGCTGCTTTATAATTTTGATGAGGATTTTAGAGAGCTTTTTAAGGTGAAGGCCCATATGGATGTGCATGTGGACAGGAACGAGGCCAGATTGGGTCAGTTATTGCAGTCGGTTAAGACGATAGTAAAAAAGAACGGCCTCAGGGATATCCATAACACTGGGATCGCAAAACTTATCGAATACAGCGCCGAACTTGCCGGCTCGCAGGAGAAATTGAGCCTTAAGGTATCAGATATCGCTGATCTTATATGTGAGGCCGATTTTTGGGCCGCAAAGGATGGAAGCCCATTGATCACCGGCGAATATATCCAAAAGGCTATGAACGAAAAGGCCTACAGGTGTAGGCTCTATGAAGATCACCTCCAAGAGCTTTTGGCCAAGGGTATCATTAAGGTGAATACTAGCGGCAGAGCGGTCGGGCAGGTCAACGGTCTTGCCATCTACGACCTCGGGGACTATATCTTTGGCAAGCCATCCAGGATTACGGCCAACATATCCTTGGGCAAGGAAGGCGTTATAAACATAGAACGTGAAGCAGAATTGAGCGGCAGTATTCATACCAAAGGGGTCATGATCCTGTCGGGATATCTTAGGGCATATTTTTCTGCGGATAGGCCTTTGACCCTTGCAGCTACCATCTGTTTTGAGCAGAGCTATGGGATGATTGACGGAGATTCTGCGTCTGGTGCCGAGCTGTTTGCGTTGCTCTCGGCGCTTTCCGGTATGCCTATCGACCAAGGGATCGCCGTAACTGGCGCTGTGAGCCAAAAGGGAGAGATATTGCCTATAGGAGGGGTTACACAGAAGATAGAGGGCTTTTTTGATCTATGCAAGGCGCACGGACTTACAGGAAGTCAAGGGGTAATCATCCCTAAGGCAAATGTAAAGGACCTGATGTTGAAAGAAGAGGTTGTCGGGGCGGTGGAGGCAGGTAGATTCCATATCTGGGCTATAGAGACCGTAGAGGAAGGCATTGAGATACTTACAGGCATCCCCGCAGGGGTCAGAGATGTGGATGGGAATTATCCGGAGGGAACCCTCTTCTATTTAGTCGATCTGAGGCTTCAGGAATTGGCCGAGGCGGCCAAGAGCTATGGCCATGAGGAAGAAGGCGTAATGGAGGAGGCGGCGGAAGGGGCTGGGTCTTAATAGACCCACTTGCCTTTGGTATAGCGGAATATCTCAGTGACAGGCACCTCTTCAATGGGTGTGCCAGGGTCATTCAGGGCGTCTTGCCGTGTAGGACCTTTTTTGAGGACCTGTTTTTCGGAATAATAAATCATTCCTACATAAGGTGTTTCTTTCGAGCCTGTTCTTTTTATGGAAATATTGCATTCAGGCCCGTAGCAGACATATCTTCCGACATATACACCATCCCGTTCTAATGGTTCGAGCCTGATTTTTTTTGAATTTTCTCTACTTATAGCCTCCAGCTTGGCCATCCATGCCTTTGCAAATCGTTCAAAGCTTTGTCTGATTTCATCGTCACTCAGTCTAGTTTTTTTATCTTGGCGGTTATTTGCGACATATTGATGGTTGTTTTTGATTCTATCGCCACTGCTGGCAAAGATCGTTTGAGGATACGACAGTACTGCCAAGGCGATTAACCCCAGCAGTACTGTCACAACTGATATAAGAGTTGCTTTTTTCTCAAGAATCATGGAATGAGCAACTGTTTTGATCAATCAAGTATCTTGAACTCTACGCGACGGTTCATGGCCCTGCCTTCCGCTGTCTTGTTGCTGGCGATAAAATGGGTTTTGCCATAGCCGATCGTCTGGATCTTGTCGGCATTTATTCCATGTTGTACCAAGAACTTCTTTACAGATTCAGCACGTCTTTCTGAGAGTTTTAAGTTGTATGCAACTGTACCAATAGAGTCACAATAGCCTTCAACGACTACCTTCACATCAGGATGGGCCTTGAGTATCTCGACGGCCTGCTCAAGCACCGGCACGAATTCCTTTTTGATGTTTGATTTGTCAAAGTCAAAGTTGATGCCTCTGAGGACGATTTTTTCCTTCACCACTGGTGGTGGCGGCGGCGGTGTCTCTACCTTGGGTTCAGGCATAGGTGCTGGTGGTTCTACCTTTGGGGCCGGTGCTGGTGCCGGCGGTTTGACCTCTTCTTTTGCCATCAGAGCGCCTATGATGCCGCCTATTAGGGCGCCACTAGCAGCCCCAATCATCGCTCCGTTGCCTGTCGCTGCATCTCTGTTGCCATTGTCGCTGCCGTTGCCGATAGCCGCGCCAGCGCCGCCGCCTATAACCGCTCCTACGGCAGCGCCCTTAAGAAATCCCTTTTGGCGGGCTGACATATTTGCGCAACCGGTTGTCATTGTGACGGCGCATAGCATCGCTACACCTATCTGCCAAATTTTTTTCATAGAACCTCCTTTCTCCTCTTTTAATGATTTTAAAAATAGCGCAACAGTTGTCTCTTTGTCAAGGAGCCAGCACCTCTGTCTATTTATCATATCTCTTAACCTCTGATCCTACCTTATTGAGGAATGAAGTGAATGTCATGGATGCATGACATGCCCGCCTGTCAATAAAAATAGATTGCGGAGCATCTCCGGTCGTATTGCAGACTCCCAGTGACCTGTAACAGAGGCCAATATCCATGCACCGAAGATCAGGGTGATGGTTAGGGCGGCGACACCCAATGGAGAAGGCTTGATACCTAGCAGTGTATTGAGTCCAAGGCAATTTTTTACAGGACAGACGCCGATGCACTCCATGCAGCCCTGACACTCAGGGGTGCGCACTGCTGTTTTTTTGTGCACTTCTATGCAGGCTGGGCATATCTTTGTACACCTTTTGCAGTTGATGCAGAGTGTCTCGTCACGCTTCACATGGATGGGGCTGAAGAGCGCCATAACGCCGAGGAGCGCCCCATATGGGCACAGATACCTGCACCATGGATTTCTGAGGATGATGGACAGGGAGGTGATGACCACCAGAAAGACGACCGTCGTCAGGGATGGCTTAATGAAAAATAGGAGCATCTTTATATCAACAAGCATGTTGTAGGGGCTTGACATAAAGGCCGCGATGGACCGCCCATCCATGCGAAAGAGGATTATGTAGAGAAAAAAGGAAAGAAGTATGTATTTTAATGAATAAAGGGGTATGGATGGCCAGCCCTTAAGACAGAAGGAGAGCCCAAACCTCCGGCCAAGGCCCTCGAAGAGATTGGAGATGAGGCCAACGGGGCAGACCCAGCCACAGACGCCCTTGCGGAACAGGAAGGCCGTCAGCAGGACTGCTATGAAGATGGCAAGCCCGGCGGGGTGGATCGGATCGAACTGGCCCGTGAGCACCAGGTGTTTCAAGGCGGTCAGCGCCCCGATGGGCAGAAAGGCCTCGACAGAGGGGAATTTGGGCGCATAGACATTGCTTTGTCCACTTACCCACAGGTAGTAGCGGTAGAATCGGTAACCGGCATAGAGAAGATATAGTGAAAAGGCCAACTGCACAGCCCTTCTTGCATATCGAACAGGGATAATTAAAGACATAGCGATAAATTAGAACCAGAATTCAGGGTATTTTCTTCTCTTTTTTAAGATTTTGGGGCACCCGTCCTAATACATCGCGGCTGGATGCCCCATAGCGTTTTAAATCAGCCTATTTTTTTCTGGTCTTGACGGTAGCCTTAAAGTGCGCCTGCCGCATCTCCTGGGCAAGCTCCTTGATCTCCACCAGGTCCTTCTTCATCTTGGCATAGCCGTACCATGTGGCGTAATCCGGGTTCATGTGGAAGGTGGCCTGGAATGCCTTCATCCTGTGGTCCATGAACATCTCATAGAGTATCTCCTCGACCTTGGTGTTTACGTCATAGAAGGTAAGGAGATCAGGATAGGCATAGGCCTGGCCAGGTTTTTTCTGAATGATGCCGTCCTGATAAAGCCCAGCCACAGTGGCTATAGCCTCGGCGAACAGTTTATCCGCGGCCTTCACCATCTTATCTGCATTCTGGATGTTTGCATCGACGAATGCAGGCGAATGGCACTCTTTGCACACATCAACTATGCGCCTTCTTTCTGCTTCAAAGTCTTCTTTCGTAAGCCTTGCGACCTTGCCGGCCTTTACCACATCAAGCCTTGCCGTGGGTTTTCCGTTCGGGTCAAGCACGCCCAGACCCTTTAAAATAGTAGCGCGGTATCCCATCCACTCCGGATCGTCCTCGGGAAGCCTTACGGCCAGGAAGCCCCAGGCTGAAAAGACCCTGTGATTACCCTTTGGCATGTGGCATGTCTGACATTTCGGCGCCCTGTCTTTGTTCTTGGGATCAATGGTCCGTTCCATGAGATAGGTCACGCCGTGTTTGGAGCCTGACCACATCTCCCACTGTGGGTGATCAAAGCCCATGTGGCAGGTCTCGCACGCCTCGGGTTCAGAGGCCTCGGCCTTTGAGAATGCGTGCCTGGTATGGCAGTTCTGGCAATCCATACCATATTTGTAGTACTTCCTGCCCTCTGTCTGACGATCGGCCTGGGTCTTGAGGCCTAGGGTATGGCAGCCTCCGCAGCCCTTCTGCCCCTCTACAAAGGCCTTGGGCTGCATGTGCGTATAGGGCATGGCCTGGAGCGCCACAAGGCCGAGCGCATGTTTTCCTTCGAGGTACTGGTTGGCCTGTTCCGGATGGCACTGTTTGCAGGTCTCGATGGTCGGCAGTTTCGCCTTGTCGACGTCTTTTTCGCTCATGTGGTCGCTTCCATGGCAGTCAGCACATGTAAGCACCTTCGCCATCTTACCTCGGTTGAAGTCTTTCACCATCATGGGCGTGATTTTTACGTGACAGTCTTCACATGGTGAAGGCTTTGCGATAGCTGTCCCCATGCCGATAAAGCTGAACAAACCAAATAAAAAGAGATAAAAACCCAGGACATTTCCCATGACAAATCCTCCCTTTTAATTAAGTATAAAAATTAAAGACACCCCCAACCTAAAACACGTCTTTCACCGCACCTTCCAGATAACCACCCTCCTTTTTTTAGATTTATGCCGTCAATCCAGCAGTTCGCCCCGTGCGCTGACGACTATCTTTTTAAGCGGGATCGAGACACTCGCCCCTTCCATGGCCTTGTTCAAAATGCCCAGCATGGAAGAACAGCACGGCACCTCCATGATGACCGTCGTAAGCGATTTTATCTGGGCTTTTTTGAATATCTCAATAAATCTTTCCACATATTCATGGGCGTTGTCAAATTTGGGGCAGCCTATAAGCAGGACCTTGCCTGGCAGGAGGTCCATGTGAAAGGCCGGATAGGAAAAGGCGGTGCAGTCAGCCGCCACCAGGAGGTCCGCCCCTTTAAGAAATGGTGCGGCAGGCGGGACAAGCCTTATCTGCACAGGCCAGTGAGTAAGTGCGGAGCGGAGAGAGCCAAAATTGACCGGCTGATTGGCCCTGGCGCATGCGTCTTTTTGAGGACCAAATTCCTGCACGAGCGTGGACGGGCAGCCGCAGCCCAGTGCCGCTCCTTGAATCGCACCCTTGGTCTCGGCAGGCATTGGACTGCTCAGGTGTCTATGGGCCGCCTCTTCATCGAAGTCATCGGCAACTCTTTCTACAATCCTCAGCGCCCCTTGAGGACATTCGCCGAGGCAGGCTCCGAGGCCGTCGCAGTATCTCTCGGCCACAAGCCTTGCCTTGCCGTCTATTATCTGGATCGCCCCCTCAGCGCAGGACGGGACGCACTTGCCACAGCCGTTACAGAGGGCCTCATCAATCTCAATGATCTTTCTCAACGTTTTCATCTTTGTTTTCCTTTTTTGTCTCTTTTTCTTTCAGGAGTCTCTCGCGTTCTTCCCAGAGTTCCTTTGGCAGACTCCCGATGCACTCCTTGGCATAGGGACAGTAGGAAGCGCAGCCCATGTCCAGGTTGGGGTTCCGGATCTTATGCCCGCAGTTCGGGCATGTACGCCAGGCATCGTCTTTGAAAAATTCCACATCGTCGCCGCAATTGGGACACTTGGTCTCAAAGATGGCGTCTGACCTCCAGTATCTCGTGTCCTGCCCTGGGCATTTCATATCTAGCCCCCGTAAGTGTTTGACAAGGAGGGTCTTGTCCCTCCTTGTCGTCGTGTTTGTTGTAATTACCCCAAAATGGCCTTCAGGTCTTCATCCGGGGTGGTTATAGGTTTGATGTCATAGTTCTTGACCAATACATCGAGCACATTGGGCGTAATAAACGCTGGAAGGCTCGGCCCAAGTCTTATATTTTTTATGCCCAGAGAGAGAAGCGTCAGCAGGATCGCGACAGCCTTTTGTTCGTACCAGGAAAGGACCATTGAGAGCGGCAGCTCATTTACGCTGCAATTAAACGCCTTGGCAAGGGCGACCGCGATCTGGATGGCTGAGTATGCGTCGTTGCACTGGCCGATGTCTAGGAGCCTCGGGATGCCGTCTATGTCTCCAAGGTCCTTGTCGAAGAAGCGGAACTTGCCGCAGGCAAGGGTGAGGACAATGCAGTCCTTTGGCACCTTTTCCACAAATTCAGTGTAGTAGTTGCGCCCTGGTTTTGCCCCGTCGCAGCCAGCCACCAGGAAGAAGCGGCGGATATTGCCTGCCTTTACCGCCTCGATAACCTTGTCCGCAACGGACAATATGGCGTTTCTTGCAAAGCCCACCATCACCGAGCCTTTATCCGTGTCTTCAGCAAAACCAGGCATCTCCAGGGCCTTTTTTATCACAGGGCCAAAGTCCCGGTTCTTTATATGTGCGACATCCGGCCAGCCTACAAGCCCGCTTGTGAATATGCGGTCTTTATAGGAATCAAGCGGTTTCTGGATGCAGTTTGTGGTCATCACGATCGGCCCGGGAAACCCTGGAAACTCCTTGTGCTGGTTCTGCCAGGCCGTACCATAGTGGCCATAGAAGTGAGAATACTTCTTAAGGCCTGGATAGCCGTGGCATGGGAGCATCTCACCGTGCGTATAGACATAGATGCCCTTTCCTTCGCTCTGCTTCAGTATCTCTTCGAGGTCCTTGAGGTCGTGACCGGATACCAGGACGGCCTTTCCTTTCTTTGCCCCCAGCGGTACCTTTGTCGGCACAGGGTGGCCGTATGCGCCGGTGTTTCCGGCATCCAGAAGCTCCATGGCCCTCAAGTTTATCTCGCCGCATTTTAAGACAAGGCCGACCCAGTCGTTAAGGCCAAGGCCCTTGTCAAGGGTTGCGGCAAGGCCTTCATGGATGAAGGCATAGACCCTGTCGTCTTCCTGACCCAGTATCTGGGCGTGGTCTGCATATGCGCAGATCCCTTTAAGGCCATAGACCAGGGTCTCACGAAGTGAGCGGATATCGGGATCAACTGCCTCGCCGTTGGACATCACCCCATGTGCCTCCCCCTGCTTGACCATGCCCTCAAGGGTGTCTGCCGGCTTGAATGTGGCTGGTCCTTCACAGAAATCCGCTTTGCCGCCCGCTGCCTTCACCTTCTCTTTAAGTCTGTCCCTGAGCTCAACGGTTCGTTTTATCAGCCCTTCGAACCGCTCCGGGTCAAAGTCCACGTTGGTAAGCGTTGAAAATACGGCTTCGCAGGTAAATACGTTTGCCTCATGGTCGACGACACCGACCCTCCTTCCCTCCACGGCATAAAGGGCGAGGCCCTTTACTGCATAGATCAAGAGGTCCTGAAGCGCCGCAACATCGGGCTGTTTCCCGCATACGCCTATCGTCGTGCAACCCTTGCCCTTGGCCGTCTGTTCACATTGAAAACAAAACATCTGATTATTCCTCCTTGTGATGGTTGTGCATGGCGTCTATTCTTAAAGGGAACTTCTTAAAAGAATATCGGCCTTTTGATTGGACAATACAATGGAAACCAGGTGATAGCCTTGACTTAAGTCAAGAAGATAGAATTTTAAATATTATCGGCTTTTCTATGAACTCATGCAGCCCTTTTTTCTGCTTTTCTGCTCCCTGCCCTATTTTAGGTCATGCAGTCGCCATTTTGCTCGATCTTCAAAGTTACACCAAAAAATAGTTACTTAATAACTAAATTTGGTTATATAATAAAAATGGATACAGAGAGAATTAAATACAAGCTAGAGGATTTTTTATTTTAACATCGATAGTATCTTGCTTAATTTTATTAAAAATCCTTCGGTGATGTCTTGATAGCCTGGGCCCTTCTCAGGGCATCCATCAAAGGGGGTGAGTCTGCCTACAAGTCTTAGGCGTCGAAGATAGTTGATTCGATATGATCGAAATTGATTGTAAAAACAGGAGGTTATTTACTGCTTTTACCGGGTGAGACCGGGTTTCAGAAAAAACGGCATAGTTGTAAATCTATCATATTGGGTATTTCCTGCCTTATGTAAAGAGGCCGATCGTCATGCTCTATGACCTTTGGGAGCCGCGTCTGTCATACACCCATGAAGACTGGATGACATTTCATGGAGGGGTTGGGCTTACGCCGACACGGGGTCCGCTTTCTCCTCAACCTATATGGGATGCAGGTTTTTTGTTGAGCCTCCCGATATTTCACACTTGGCCCAGTCCTGTCTTATGAGGCGTATGCCAGAAATCTCGACCATTTTACCCTTGGAAACGGCGGCTATTATAGCCCTCAAACCCTTCTCTTGCTTGGCATGTCAGGACGGTTTCTTACAAAGGAGTTGAAGTACTTCGTGCTTAAAGGTAACATAGATTTAGGTTGACAGTATAAATATGAGGCGGAAAGCCCGGCCTTTCCACTCGATCATGAAAAAGACCGGCTCTATGCCCCTTATCCTTCAAATTTTAAAAATGGGCTGAATTTTTCCACCGAGTTCCTTGGGGCCGTCAGGGTGTCTGACAGCTTGATCTTTTCGGCAGGCGTCGGGATAAGGCGCAGCCAGGATTATAACGACAACAACTTCATGGTCTTTTTGACCTATACCTTTGGCGGGCGAGGCTCGATTATTCGATCCGACCTCAAGGAAAGATCCTTTGAGGAGATGTATTGATTCATGGCGCAGGCCTTGTTCATCCAGATAATCTCTCCGCTTTCAGGGAGTGTTGTCACTTCAGGCGAAATTCTGGCGCAGGCGCAGGTGACCTTGGACTGCGGCCTTCCCGCCTGCGCAGGAGGTAGATTCAATCCCGAACGGTTCAAGGTGGCGGCTGCGCTATTTAGAGATGACGTTCGTATTTCCGAGGCAACCATGACTTACAAAAAAGACATCGGCATATCTGAATGTAGGTTTGAGTTGATGGGTGTGGGCGATTACACGCTCCAGGTTGAGGCCTATGACCCAGAAACAGGCCTGGCGGGAAGGAATGCGGTCAAGTTTCATGCAAAAGGCCCGTTGAGCCCCAGTCTTCCATAGGGCGTAACGATTGAGTCTTTAATGTATTCTCCGTCTTCTATGGCGCACCCGTCCCAGATGACAGACCTCGATAGGGTGACCCCCCTTCCAACCTTTACGCCGTCTCCCATTACGCACCATCCATCAATGCTGGTATCAGGCTGAAGGTTTGAATCGGCACCGGCAAATACAGTCCAGCCTTTTTTTTTCAAAAGGGCCTCGTGCGCGGCAAGATAACCCCTTACGCTTCCTATGTCTTCCCAGAGATAGCCAGGCTTAAGTTCATCCGCCATAAGTGCTATGATGTCTTCGCCTGCCCCTATGGCATCAGAAAGGGTGTCAATCAAGGAACTTGGAAAATGATCAGGCATTGACCTTATAAGCGCGGATTCAATGACAGATATCCCTGTAAATGCAAGGGCGCCACGGCCTTTAAAGCTAAAGTTGCTGACACGCCTGCCCGTGACCTTTATGCTGTTAAATGTTGGGTGATCGTGCAACACCATCGTTGCAATGGGGTGTTTCTGGCAGTGGACCTCGAATACGGCCTTAAGGTCTATATCCGTAACCACGTCGCTGTTTATCAGCAATATCGGGCCGTCTTCAAGGCAGGGCATGGCATTCTTAAGCGCCCCGCCTGTGCCGAGGAGAAACGGTTCTTTAACAATGACGATTTCCTGGCCCAGATTCCATCCGGAGATTGCGCCAATCAATAGATTTGTCAGGTGACAGGCGTTTATGACTATTTTTTTAAAGCCTGCGGCCTTGAGCCCATCCAGTATTCGTCTTACCGATGGGGTATTGAGGACAGGAAAGAGGGGCTTTGGGAGGTGAGAGGTCAAGGGCCGCAGGCGGCTTCCCAGGCCCGCAGCCAAAATCATGGCCTGCATTTTCAGGCTATCCCTGGCTAAGCCGCCTTTTCTCCTGCGCTTGCGATCTTTTTAGGGTCCTGGGCAGGCTTTTCAAGGGGTTTTTCAGGATTTGCCGCGTCTTCTGTCTCCTTTAGCCCTCTTTTAAAGGAATTTATGGCCTTTCCGAGCCCTGCGCCTATTTCAGGCAGCTTTTTTCCGCCGAATACGAGAAATGCTATGAGAAGTATGATTAGAAGTTCTTGCGCCCCGAGTCCAAACATGAGCCGGTCCTCCATATTAAATTGAAATCAAGTCGTTTGCTATTACTACTCAGACAATTTTGCCATTCCCGAAGGTTTAATCGGGGATCTAGTTTATTTGGCTATTTGGTTGATCCGTAGCTGTGCAACCCTGACAACAGGAAATTTACACCAAAATATGTAAAGATTACTGATATAAAACCTATTATCGCCAAGATGGCTATCTTACGGCCCGTCCATCCTTTTATGAATCTGGCGTGGAGGGCTATGGCATACACGAACCAGGTGATAAGCGACCAGGTCTCTTTAGGATCCCAGCTCCAGTAGGTACCCCACGCCTCGTTGGCCCATATGGCACCGGTTATGATGCCGATACTGAGCCACAGAAAGCCGAAGACTATAGTCTGATGCATGAGCGAATCCATAACCCTTTTGCTGGGTAGCACGCCAAGCAAACCGCTTGAAGCCTCTTCTCCGCCCTTGCTTTTTATAAGATACATGATCCCGAGGCCGCATGCCACTGCAAAAGAGGCGTATCCTAAAAAACAGGTGATGACATGGGCTATGAGCCAGTTGCTTTGAAGGGCCGGTATGAGCGGCTGGATCTCGTCGTGCACGTCAGGGCTGAACGACGCATAGGCCATGGCGAATGTGGCGAACGGGGTTGAGAATGCGCCTATCACCCTGTTTCTGACCCGCCATTCTATGACCAGATACACAAGTATAGTGACCCACGAAAAAAATACAAGGGATTCATAGAGGTTTGATAGCGGCACATGCCCATATCCCAGCTGGTATGACTCCGTCCACCTGAGGCCCATGCCTACAGTCTGGACCAAGAATCCAGTGATGGTTACTGCCGTAGCGAGCACCCCCAATTTTTGTACCCTGAAAACCCATGTCGTCAGGTAAAGGACAGCTGCTGCAAGGTAAATGAATGTCGTAACACTCAAGAGAAAAGAACTGGATAGTGTCATGCCTTGTCTCCAATCGCCCGTTCTACAGCCTCTCTGATCTTTGTGAAGTCCTTTTCAAATGCCAATTGATTTTTGTTTGCCTGGCCTGCCAAGAGGACGGTCATCTTTCCGTTTTTTTGTCCTATCCAGAGCCATATCCTTGAATGAGCGACCCAGAAGACAACTATAAAGCCGAGTATTAATGCCGTACATCCAAGCCAGACTATCCATACGCCAGGGTCCTTTTTGACTTGAAGACCCGTCATGTAGCGGTTTTTTGCATCCACAAGAGAGATCTTATATGTATTGCCGCCGAGGCTCAGTTCTCTTTCGTGGCCTTTTAGAAGCCATACTGTATCAGCCTCTCCATTAGGCGACGCCGCCCATACCTGGGCTGCCGGCTCGCCGTGGATGCTCGGCAGATATTGAATTATTCCGACAGAGAGCCTCCCCTCCGGCCATGCCACCCTTTCCATGGCTGGCACTGTCAGTGAACCCTGCCTGCCGTTGGACGCAATTATATGTAGATTGACTTCAGGGATACTGTTGTAACTTGCCTGATAAAAGGTGACGCCTTTATAGGTCAACGGGGAATTCACCATTATCGATTTGTGGAGCACCTCTTTGCCGTTTTCCAGGATAGTGAGGTCGGATACATATCTTTTGGGTGCACCGTTGTCATAAAAATCCACCGCAAATTTGTCGCATCGTACATCAAAACCAAGCGGTATATCCTCAAACGTCGAGCGGTTTATCACGTGATCGGTGGTTTCACCTTCAAAGAGCTCTACATAGCCCTTAAATCCCCAGAACAATCCGACCAAGGCGCCGATAAATATGATTATAATGCTACTGTGCAGGCCGTAGACCCCCCAGTAGCTCCATTTTCCCTTTTCGACCAGGTATAGGCGTCTATCGCCCGTGTCCCTTTCTTTTGGGATCCCGGCCGCGTTTTTAAAGGAATTCAATATGGGATCCAAATCCGCCTCTTTGTCTTTAAGTACCCATTCTTTTTTCAATTGAAGCCTTGAGAGATAATCGGGACCGCATGAAAGGCTGTCGCGTTTGAATATCCTGAGTGTAACGGGGAAGCGGTTTATAGTGCATACTACAAGGTTCAAACTGAAGAGGAGCAAAAGGGATACGAACCACCAGGCATGATATGTATCGTTAAGTCGCAGTGTGCTTATTATCTTGAAGAGATCCTGGCCGTATCTTTCAAGATAAAATTGGTCGGCTTCGCCTTGAGGGATTAGGGTGCCAATGATCGAAGTGACGGCAAGGGTGATGAATAGAAATACAGCCAACTTGATAGAGGCGAGGGTATTCCATAAAGGGTTGCCCTTGCGGCTCGTATTTGTCTCCATAAATTCGCTGGGCTAAGGCCTAGATGACATTGGGATCAACAATGTGCATTTTTAATATCAAATGCCTTTTCGAGGGTTTTGATCGCACCTTTAACTATGCCTTGCCTTCTCCTTGCTTATAAGGAATTTTTGGCCGCTGTATTCTGTTTGTCATTGCGATATACAGCAGATCCGCCATCCCCCCAACCTAAACACGCCAAAACCCCCTCTCCATGGGCATGACGCCTAGAGTCCCAAAGATTTGCGGCTCAATTTACCGCCTGTATATTTTTATGTCAATGAGGTTATTTTAAGGACAGCGACCGCCCTTTCCTGCTTTTATATAGTCTGATGGCGTAAGGAAAAAGGGCGGCCGTGGGGATCAGTAATTTAGAACTGCGTTGGCCTCAAGCACTGTATGCACAAGGCGGCCTGCCTTGATGGGTTGTGCGCCTTCGACCATCATATCGAGCGAGATGCGGCGTTCCTCAATACACGGTATGCAGATGAAGAGCTTACCTCCGAGTCTAATAAAGTCATCCACCATTTTTTTGAGGGGTTCAAGCCCTGGTGCCACTATGTGCTCATAGACCCCCTTTTTGGCCGTAAGCACGCCTTTGGCCTGTAGTATCACGGTCACCTCAACATCCATCGCCAGGGCGGCGTTGGCCACTACAAAGGGAAGTGATGCCTTTTCAGGGTCTTCCGGACCATGGGTTACAATTATGACCAGTTTTTCACTCTTGCTCTCCGACATTTTCATCCTCCTATTTTATATTTTATTTGATTTTATTCGTAATGGTCCTTCATCTTCCGGCTTTTGGTCTAACGCCATGTCGCAGGTGATGGGAGGCGCATAGCGAAGTTTTTGCAAGACTAGCAGCTGCTATGGGTCAGTCAAACATGTGCACAATAGGCCTTGGCAAGATACTCTGATATATCAGTAACCTTTAGATCTACATCGGCCTTGGCTGCTGCACCTTGCAGGTTTACAAGGCATATCGGGCACATGGTTGTTATTTTATTGCCGCACTCGGCAAGCTGGCCCAGGCGTTTTCGGGCGATCTCATGCGCCTTGCCTGGAAAGAGCGATTCTATAGGTCCTCCGCAGCAATGGGTGAGCCTTTCAGAGAGTTCAGGTTCATGGAGTCTTGCCCCTGTCTTTTTAAGTAGAAGTCTTGGCTCTTTTGTGACGCCTTCATGCCTTGCATAGACGCATGAGTCATGGATGACAAGGTCAGCATCAAGGGGGTTTCTGGCGTCTGTATCTTGTTCACAAAGGACTTCGAGATAGCTTGCGACCTCAAGGTCATAGCCCTTGATGAATTTTGGATATATAGTCCTCAGCATATTTGTGGTGTGTGGATCTACGGTAATTACACGCCTTACTTTATTTTCTTTTAAAAGCCTATAGACCTTCCGTGCGTGCATCTCAAAGACATGGTCGATCCCCTGGTCGAATATGAGCGCCCCTGTATAAAGTTCTCTTTCAAAGAGACAGCCAAAGTCAACCTCTGCCTCCTTGAGCAACATGGCGATATTCCGCAGGTAATTGTTATATCGCGCCTGTTCCTCCGGGGATGGGCTGCCCATGAATGTAATGAGGTTTACGGCCTTGTTTGCAATGCGACCCATCCAGAAATATCTTGTCAGGATCGAGTTTTCAAGACCGGCCATCTTCTCGGCCATGATCTTGATGGAGGGAATGAGCTGATACATGTGTCCAGTGTAGATGATGGTCTCTCCACCCTCTTTTATTCCGAGTCCGTCTGCCCAGGCCGAAATCAACCTCTTCGGCAGTGGGAGTACACTGCCTCTCAGCCTTATATTGTCGGTCAAGATACCAAGGATATCTCCTATAGGAAGTGGCATGGCGCAGTTCCTTTATAATCCATATACGTGCCTGCCTATATATCTCCTGAGGACCCTGATGTTTTCCGCAATTCTGACCCCTTCCGGGCAGTTGTCCTCGCACATCCTGCAAAGCAGGCACGAATAGATGGCGTCTTTATTTTCCATGAGTTTGTCTTTCATCCCCATAAGGACGTAGCGAAATAGTATCCTTGGAAGGATATTGATCCCCATGGGGCAAAGGGCTGTACATGTGCCGCAGTTAAAGCACTGTGCTGCATTGAACTTGTCGTACGACCCTATCTCTTTTGAGAATTTTATGTCAAGCCTTTGCATGATCCTGGCCCATCCTTCCGACAAATTTGTATCGGAAGTAGTCGTCCCTTCTGTTTTTGGGTATCTCTTCTATATATCCATATCTCCGCATGGCCATGACAATCCTTACCATCTCATGCGAAGGGAGGTTCAATGCGTCGGCAAGTTCCGGTATTGTCTTAGGCCCTTCGTGCAAGAGGCCTGCTATCTTGTCTTTGAGATACATTTCGTCCCGCATGACCTCGCGAATATTTCGATTTGACTGCCTTTCCATCACTTGGCCTCCCTTGCCATAGCTGAGATCATAGACCTTATCTGGGCGTCTGTATAGCCTTCTATGTCGATTGCCCTTTTAGGGCATGCCGGGACGCAGGCCCCGCAGCCCTTACAGGCCGCCGGGTTGATCCCGGCTATTTTTTTGTCTTTGATTTCGACTTGCCTTATGGCGTCAAATGGGCATGCCGGGACGCAGGCCCCGCACCAGGTGCAGATATCGGCATCCGCCTTGGCAACGAGCGGTTCGATGTCTACATGTCCCTTTAGCAAGAGTCCTGCAGCCTTAGCGGCGGCAGCTAGAGAGCTTGTTACGCTTTCAGAGAGGGTCTTCGGGCCTTGCGCCGTACCAGCAATGAATATACCATTCATCACCGTCTCAACCGGCCTCAGTTTTGGGTGTATCTCGGTGAAAAATCCGTCCTTGCCTATAGGTATCTTTAATATGCCGGAAAGCCTGCCGCCTTTGCCTGGTGTCATGCCGGTTACAAGGACCACCAGGTCGGCGCCTATCTCTATTTCCTCGTTGCCGGTTAGCCTATCCTTGACCCTGACGAGCAGTCCTTCGTTAGTTTTTTCCACGGTCGGTGGTTCGTCCGGATCATACTTAAGGAAAAGCGAGTCAGCTTCAAGCGCCCGAGTATACAGCAATTCATATTTTCCATATGTCCTTATGTCGCGATAGATGTGGAATTGTGAGATATGGGGGTCGAGTTTATGGGCCAAAATGGCGGTATGAACCGCCGAGGCGCAGCAATAGCGCGAGCAATAGGTATATCGATCGTCGCCGGCGGACTGTCTTGATCCTACGCAGTAGATATAGACGATGCTTCGGACCGTCTTACCCGCATATTCCACCCCTCTTTTCTGTTTGGCAAGGAGTTTTTTGTATTCAGGAAGGGTGATGACCCCTTTGATTCCATAGCCAAACTCACCGTTTTTTGGCGTGTATGGAGAGAAGCCGATGGTTACGATAATCGCTCCAACATTAAAGGAGGCGGGGTTTTGTCCTTTTATGTCTACTTTTATCAGAAAGTTTCCAACGCTCCCGCCCTTTTCAACGACTTCCGCCTCTGTAAATAGTGTTATGTTCTCATGTTCTATTGCGGCCTTTGATAGTGAATGAGCCATTTCTTCCCCGTCTCTGTCGTCAGGAAACAACCTTCCTAGGCCTTTGATGAAGCCTCCTGGCTCCGGTGAACGCTCTACAAGATAAACTTTCAGACCCATATCGGCCAGGGCGATTGCACTCCTGAGCCCGGCCGCTCCCGCCCCTATGATGAGCACGCCTGGTGTCGTATCTACACGGATTTCTTGAAGGGGAATTGCGAGTCTGGTCCTTGCCACACCTGAACGGACAAGCCTGACGGCCTTTTCGGTTGCCGCCTGCCTGTTGTGGGTGTGGGCCCATGAACACTGTTCCCTGATATTGACCTGTGTGTACCTGTATGGATTGAGCCCGGCCCGTTCGGCCATGGCCCTGAAGGTCTGGAGGTGCAGCCTGGGGGAGCAGGAGGCTATAACAATTCCGTCGAGGCCGTTTTCTTTGATTGCCCGAATCATCTCCTGCTGGGCGGCGTCGGAACACGAGAACATATTGGTCTTGGCAAAGACTACGCCTTTTTCGTCTTTTATGACGTCACGGACCTTCTCTACATCTACATAATCGGAGATGTTCCCCCCACAGTGGCATATGAATACCCCGATCTTCTTGTTTTCGGCATCAGTGTTCATCTTTCGCCGCCTTTTTTAGATAAGCTGCAATTTGGGCAGCAGCAGCCCCTGCATGTAGCACACTGTCAGGTATGTCCCTTATGCCGGAGGCCGCCCCCGCCACAAAAACCCCTTCGATGTTGGTCTGTCCCGGTTCAATGGCTTCGTCTGATTCGGCTATGAAGAAGGAATTCGGGTCGACCCCAAGCCCTTCGCCTTTAAAGCAACCGAGCATATCCAAGTTGGGCAGCCCACCCACCGAGAGTGCTACAAGGTCGTGTTCAGCCTTTTTAACCCCGCCGCCCCCTTCTATGTCTTCATAATAGAGTATGAGATCATGGTTGACAGTCTCTTCAATACGGGCCACCTTGCCCTTTATGAAGCGGACGCTCATAGCCTTGGCTTGTTCGTAAAATTCGTCATAGCCCTTGCCAAAGGCCCGTATGTCTATGTAATAAATAGTCACCTCGGCTATAGGCAGGGCACCCATGATGAGCTGCGCTTGTTTGACCGAATACATGCAACAGATGCGGGAACAGATTGAGTTTTTGATCGTCTTGTCCCTTGAGCCGGTACAGAGGACAAATGCAATGTTGTTCGGCGCCTTGCCGTCAGAGGGTCGGAGGACAGCGTTATAAGGCCTAGTCGGTGCAAGAAGGCGGTCCATCTGCATAGCGTCTATCACATTTGGGAAACGGCCGTATCCGAGTGCCGGTTTATTTTTTGCATCAAAGAGATTAAATCCCGTCGTTATAAGTACCGCTCCAACGGTCAATTCTAATTCTTTTGGCCTCATATCAAGCGAGATAGCCTCTGCCGGGCAGACAGCAACACATCGATGGCATTCGGAACATCCGCCGCAATCCAGACAGCGGTTTGCCTCGAGGCGTGCCTCTTCGTCAGTCATGAGGGTGGCGTTAGGCTTGATAGGCATCCTGTGTGTTATCCCATTCGTTGTCCTTGACAGCACATCTTGTTTATCGGCCGCATGGAATCTGTCGTCAAACTTGGCACACTTCAGCGGTTCACCTTTGAGGTAGCGGTCGATATAAAATGCAGCCCGCTTGCCCTGAGCTATGCCAAGGATTGTCTTGGAAGGATCTGTAGCCGCGTCTCCTCCTGCAAAGACATGGGGAAGGGAAGCCTGGAGCGTCTCTTTATCGGTTTCTATGGACTTATTGGGTCTGAGCTTGAGATCGCAGATAAGTCCAGCGGTGTTTTTTGATTTATTGGCACTTGATCGATCAAGGGCGATATATACAGCATCAAACCCTTCGTCTTTTAGGGTTTTGAGTGATATCGGGCCGATGTTGGTCATCACCTTGACGCCAACGGCCGTTATGTTTTTGATGTCGCGGTCCAGGATGCGTTCTGGCAGGCGGCCGTTTTTTACCGCATCGCGAAGTATGCCGCCTATCTCTGCTTCTGACTCGAATATCGTGACCTCGTAGCCGGATTTGGCCAGAAAATAGGCTGCGGCAAGCCCCGACGGACCTGATCCTGCTACAGCCACTCTTTTGTCGTTTTTATTTTTTGGTGGTCCATATTCAGGCTCGGCGTGGTTTTGATAATATCTATCAGCCATAAATTGTTTGATGGCACGTATCCGGACAGGCCCTTCAAGCGTACTTCTCGTGCATCTTTTTTCACATGGTGCGAAACACAATCTACCCAGGCTTCCAGGGAGAGGTGCATCCTCCATGTGTAGATGAAATGCCTCGTCAAACCTGCCGGCACGTACAAGGGAACAGTAACCATGGGCCTTGACGCCGCCAGGGCAGGTGTGTGAACAAGGTGATTGTCCGTGCCTTTCTATAATAGCCTTCTTGGGCACGGCCTGCGGAAATGGTATGTAGATAGCGCGTCTGGCGATCATGCCGCTGTTGAACTGGTCAGGGATCGCTACGGTACAAGCGAATTCGCACTGTGAGCACCCAGTGCACCTTGTATGGTCAACAAAAGTGGGTTTTTTTTCAATTTTTACAGTGAAGCCGTCGCCTCTTTTTAGTATTTCCTTGACCTCACTGTAGATCAAGATGTCGATATTCGGGTGATTAGCCGCCGCTGCCATCTTGGGTGTGGATATACAGCTTGAGCAATCGAGTGTCGGAAATACCTTGCTCAGTAGAATCATCTTGCCGCCGATGCTGGCTTCTTTTTCTACCAGAAGCGTCTTGAAGCCCATGTCTCCAAGAGACAAAGCGGCCTCCATTCCTGCGATCCCGGCCCCGATTACAAGGACGCCATAATCCATGACATATCCCTTTCTTTATGTCTTTGCTTGATCCATTTCGCCAAGTGCCTTGTGGAATTTTTTTATGTGACTCACAAATGACTCGGAACAGACCGAGCATATTGCAGCCATTTTAAGCCGCCTTGGATCGAGCCCATCGGCCCTTAACATCTCCTGCGCATTTTTCACGATCTCGGCCGTTCTGTCTGTGCAATCGGTAAGATATGGGCAGTCAGTACCGTCAGCGGCTATGAACACACCATCGAAGCCTTCTTTTAAGGCATAGATCACCCATTCAGGTCTTATTCCACTGGAGCACGGCACAGAGATCGACACCACTGACGCCGGATAGTCCATGTGCGATGCCCCAGCAAGGTCTATCCCAAGATCGGAGATGCTGTTGGTGGAAAACACCAATATCTTTGGACCGCCCTTATCGTCGTACATAAGATTATAACCTTAAGTAAAGTAGTATCTATTTTTTTCTCTTTACAAATAGCCTCCAATAACCCGCTTCTTCAAGCGTGCCCAAGAATTCATGTCCTACCTTGTCTGCCCAGAGCGGCAGGTCGTCGTTAGTGCCTTCATCAGAAGAGAGCACCTCCATGATTCCGCCCACCGGCACCGAAGCTATTTCACGTTTTGCTGCCAGCAAAGGACCGGGGCAAGCCGTGCCTCTTGCATCGATCGTCTTGTCTGCCTTTAAATTTTTAAGATCCGTGGCCATCTTTATTTCTCCATATTTTTTTTAAATCTTTATATATGTAAGATAGATGATTGTCAATCATTTTTATGAATCATTATTTTATTATTTGGTATTAATTTATTGAAATAACTAAAAAATTATTAAAATCTAATTTTTTAGTTAGGATCTTATGCTCAAAAATATTATTGACAAATAGCATATTATAATTTAACTTTTGCTCATTATTATAAAATATAAGGAGAAGGACGATGAAGGTTGCAGTCAGTGCAAAAGGACAGGATATGAGTGCCATGATCGATCCAAGATTTGGAAGGGCGGATTATCTGCTTATAATCGACGCATCTTCCAGAAAGATGCTCAAGGTCATAGACAACAGGGGATCGCAGAATGCGGCCCAGGGTGCCGGGATAAATACCGCAAGCCGTATAGTGAATGAGGGGGTAGAGGTGGTCCTTACCGGTAGAATGGGCCCCAAGGCCTTTGATGTGCTTAGGGCTGCGGGCGTAAAGATCATTTCCGGGGTATCAGGTACTGTGGGCGAGGCGTTAGATGGTTTTTTGAAAGGTGATTATCAAGAGTCAAGCGGCCCTGATAATCCAGGGCATTTTGGAGGTGCAGGTATGGCTATGGGTAGAGGTATGGGTGGCGGCAGAGGCCGTTGTAGGGCCTTCATGACAGGCATGGGCATTGCGGTCGATCGTTTTATGGGTGGGTGCCTCGGCTTAGGGAGGGGCATCGGCATTAGGGCCCGAAGACGGGACTTTTCCTGTCTGAGGGGTGTGGATAGGGGTATCGGTATGATCAGTGGCCGAAGACGCGGTGTTTTCTTTCCAAAAGGCGTTTAGCCGATGGAGATCGCCGTTGCAAGCGGAAAGGGCGGGACTGGCAAAACCACTGTGGCGGTCAGTTTGGCACTGTGCGCTGAAGGCGTATCAGTGCTCGCTGATTGTGACGTCGAGGAGCCGAACTGCCATATCTTTTTAAGGCCGCTAATAGAAGAGAGGCTGCTGGTAGATTTGTCTGTGCCGGTCGTCGATCTAGGAAGGTGTGATTATTGTGGAAAATGCAGAGATATCTGTCGATTCAACGCAATAACCGTATTTGGGAAAAATATCATGACATTCCCTGAAATGTGTCATTCCTGCGGCGGCTGTTTCCTCGTGTGCCCCCAAAAAGCCATAATCGAAGGCAGGCGCGAGATAGGTGTGATCGAAAAGGGAAGGGCGAGTGATGTTGTCTTTGTCAGTGGCACTTTGAAGATAGGAGAGGCCATGGCCCCGCCGCTTATAAAGGCGGTGAGGGCACATGGTAAGGCCTATAAGGAGGAGGCCGAAGGCAAGAAGAGGTGTGTCGTAATAATAGACGCCCCGCCAGGGACCTCATGCCCTGTCATAACGGCAGTCCGCGGTGCTCAGTATACCATCCTTGTCACAGAACCAACGCCCTTTGGTTTAAATGATCTCAAGCTTGCAGTTGGTGTATTGAAAAGGCTCAATCAGCCATTTGGTGTGATTATAAACAGATCCGATATAGGTGATGATCAAGTGGAGGATTGGTGCCAGACGCAGGGGATACCAATCCATATGAAGATACCATTTGACCGTCGGATTATAGAGGGATATTCAAGGGGTGAGCCGCTTATAACGACCTGTCCCGATCTCAAACCTGTGTTTGATGGTTTGTTGAGAAGGCTTTGTGTATGAAGGAGATAGTCGTAATAAGCGGCAAAGGCGGCACAGGCAAGACTACAATCGTTGGCGGTCTAGCAGTGTTGATGGAAAATAAGGTCTTGGCTGATTGTGATGTGGATGCCGCTGATCTACACCTTATACTTGCCACCAAGGTTATCGAAACATACGATTTCAAGGCAGGGGTGAGGCCGGTTGTAGATGAAAAGAGATGCACGGCCTGCGGTACATGTGCCGGGCTTTGCCGTTTTGACGCCATAGAGATCCAGAAGATTGCAAAAATAGATGAATTTTTATGCGAGGGTTGCGGGGTCTGTGTCCATTTCTGTCCCGAATCAGCCATGTCGCTCAGAGAAAATACCTGCGGTGAATGGTATGTCTCCGATACCCCTTACGGTCCAATGGTACACGCTAGGCTTGGTATAGGTGAGGAAAATTCAGGGAAGCTTGTAAGCCTTGTGAAGCAAAAGGCAAGGCAGATCGCCGAAGATATCGGCTCGGATTTCATTCTGATCGACGGTCCGCCAGGGATCGGATGTCCTGTAATCTCGTCCCTTTCAAATGCAGACGCTGTGCTCGTGGTCACAGAGCCGACGCTTTCCGGTCTTCATGACCTTGAGCGAGTTATCGATCTTGCAAGACACTTTAAGCTTTTATCGTGTGCGTGTATAAATAAATGGGATATAAATCCAGAGATCTCCGCTCAAATAGAGGGAATATGTTTGAAGAAAGGTGTTCGAGTGATAAGCAGGCTGCCTTTCGACCGTGAGGCCGTAAAAAGCATTATAGCGAGAAGGCCGATTGTAGGGTACGATAGAGGGCCGATAGCCGATTCAATAAGGCGGCTCTTCAACGGATTGACGATCTTGCTTGATTAACCATAATGAATGATTGGAGGAAAGAGCTGTGGAAGCAACACAACAAAATGTCAGGGCGAATCCTGTTCTTGACCAACAGGACCAGATGATAAAGCAGAAGCTTGACAGGATTGAAAACAAGATAATGGTCATGAGCGGCAAGGGCGGGGTCGGCAAGAGCACCGTGGCCGTAAATCTGGCGCTCGGTCTCTCCCTTGAGAATTTTTATGTGGGTCTTTTGGATGTCGATCTGCATGGTCCAAATGTCCCGAAGATGCTCGGCCTTGAAAGGGGTGAGCTTAAACGGAGATCTGACGGGACGGTGGGGCCGGTGTTTTACTCGCCCAATCTCCAATTTATGTCGGTTGAACCGCTCCTGCCAGAAAAAGACTCGGCTGTCATGTGGCGCGGGCCCCTGAAGATGTCGGCCATCAGGCAGTTCATCTATGACATCGAATGGGGAGATCTTGATTACCTTGTGATAGACGCACCCCCAGGCACTGGAGACGAGCCAATGACCATTGCACAGATGATACCAGATGCCTTTGCGGTGGTCGTCACCACCCCGCAGGAGGTCTCTCTGCTTGACGTCAGGAAGTCAATAAGCTTTTGCAGACACGTAAATATGCCTATTCTGGGGATTGTTGAGAATATGAGCGGTATGATCTGCCCGCACTGTGGGAAGGCGGTGGATGTCTTCAAAAAGGGCGGTGGTGAAAAGCTTGCTGAAGAGCTCGGCATAACGTTTCTTGGGCGTATCCCTGTTGACCCAAGGATAGTGACCACCGGTGATGCTGGAAGACCGCTTGTGGCTGCATATCCAAACAGCCATACGTCAGAAGCCTTTGAACAAATTATAAGGAATACAATAAATGCAACGCAGGCGCTACGGGCGGAAAAGAAGGCCAGACAGGCCTCTGGGCGACAATGATATCATGGATGAAGGAGGGACAAATGAAGATCGCCATGCCTATAGATGGTCAAATGACAGCGGGCCACTTCGGCCATGCACCAAAATTCGCTTTTGTAGATGTAAAAGACGGCCAGCCAGGGGTGATTGCCATGCTCGCACCGCCTCCTCATGAACCTGGTGTTATACCAAGATGGCTCCATGAACAAGGGGTAACTCATCTTATCTGTGGCGGCATTGGGGCAAGGGCAGTGGAGATACTTACGGCGTCCGGTATAAATGTCATAGCAGGCGTTCAACCCATGGAGCCGAGTGAGGCGGTGAAGGCATTGCTTTCCGGGAGGCTCAAGGGGGTGGCCGGATCTACATGCGCAGGCCACAGTCATGGCCATGAGCACGGTCATAGTTGCGGCGGACACTAGAGAGATGGCACTTGGTTATGTTTCACAAGATAAGGGCTGTATTTTTCTTGATATTTGCCGTGAGCAGCTATGTATTGCTGGGTTCAATAGCCATATTGCTCTCTCTACTTACAGGGACAGGGGATTATGGTCATAATCTGGGAAGGTTCTGGTCAAAGTTGCTTTTTATAGTGGCGGGGTTGAGGCTAAATGTCACAGGATCTGAAAATATCCCGTTGGGCAGGCCTGTAGTCTTTGCATCTAATCATGCAAGCCAGCTTGATATACCTGTCTTATACCTTGCCTTGTGCGTACAGTTTCGGTTCTTGGTAAAGAAAGAGCTTTTTAAGATCCCGCTTTTCGGTCAGGCCATGCGTATGGCCGGCTATATACCGATAGATAGATCGGGCGGCAAGACTGCGGTCTTGGGCCTGAGAGATGCGGCCAAAAGGATCAGGGAAGGCACGTCGATCGTTGTCTTTCCGGAGGGGACGAGGAGTAGTGACGGCCGTCTTCAACCTTTCAAGACAGGTGGTATAAAGGTGGCCATAGAATCGGGTTGTCCAATAGTTCCTGTGGCGATAAGTGGCAGCCATAAGGTGCTTCCCAAGGGTAGTCTAATGATAAGGCCGGGGGGGATCATCTCTGTATCCATAGGTAGGCCTATTGACCCTAAAGGTTCAAGAGACGATCTGACAAAAGAGGTATGGGATGCAATAAACGCCATGCTCGGCAACCTAAACCGGTCTGATCCAAGGGTGCAATCATGATTTTTCCTTCGCATAAGACGAAGATCGTGTGCACTATCGGTCCTGTTTCAAGCGGGCCGGATGTGCTTGAGCGGATGGCCAGGGCAGGTATGGATGTGGCCAGGCTTAACTTGGCCCACGGCGATTTTGACAGTCACAGAATGGTTGTCTCCAACGTCAGATGGGCGGCTGATGCGGTCGGCAAGAAGGTGGCCATCCTTGCTGATCTCCCCGGCCCAAAGATGCGTGTTGGAAGGCTTAAGAAAGAGCCTTTAGAGCTTGATTACGGGAAACGTATCGTTTTGTTCGTGGGTGATGTACAGGAAGGCGCGGACGACAATCGGATCCCTGTGAGTTTTGATGGTCTTTCAAAGGCTGTACGCAAAGGAGATAAGGTCTATCTGAACGATGGGTTCATTCAGCTTGAAGTGGAGGGGATTGATAGAGGTGACGTCCAATGCAGGGTCGTTGTGGGCGGCACGCTCAGGTCGCACAAGGGTATAAATCTCCCTGGGATCGATCTTGGCGTAAGGGCTGTCACTGAATATGATCTTAAGTGTCTCGCCTTTGCAGCGGATGAGGGGATTGATGCGGTCAGCATCTCTTTTGTACGGGACGAAACGGACATAAAATACCTTAGAGATGCGGCATCGACTATTGGCTATGACCCGTTTGTAATAGCAAAGATAGAGCGGAGAGAGGCCCTTGAACATATTGACGCCATCCTTGAGGCTGCGGATGGTATCATGGTGGCAAGGGGTGATCTCGGGGTCGAGATCCCCATAGAAGAGGTCGCTGCTGTGCAGAAGCGTATTATCCGCAAGGCCAGACTTTTCTGCAGACCTGTTATAACCGCCACGCAAATGCTCGAGTCCATGGTGGAAAATAGTCGCCCGACCAGGGCTGAGGTGACCGATGTGGCGAACGCCATCCTTGACGGTACTGATTGTGTGATGTTGTCCGAGGAATCCGCCATGGGGCGGTATCCTGTTGAGGCTGTGTCCATGATGTCAAGGATCGCTGAGGTGACGGAAAACGAGCCAGATTTTTATAATATGGCATTATCTATATCCGTTAGTCAGGTCCCAGGAAAAGAGACAACATCCGTAGAAGATATCATAGCCGAGGGCGTCTGCGGAGCTGTCAGGAGTTTGAGGCCGATTGCAGTCGTCACGCCGACTGCCAGCGGGGCCACTGCACGGAGAGTCGCGCGTCTCAGACCCAGTGTATGGATTGCAGCCCTCAGTTTTGACGAGAAGACGTGCCGGCGGCTCGTATTTTCATGCGGCGTTTATCCTGTCCATGTGTCCGAGGATGTATCAAGCTGGGGGGCCTATTGTCGCAAATGGTTTTTGCAGATGGGCGTTACAAAAGGTCTTGTTGTTCTTACGCAAGGGCCATCAATCTGGCATCCAGGCGGCACAAATCGCATGGAGATCATGGATCTCGAGCGGACCTAGCAGATTTGTAAGTGCCTATAGAGTTTTCATTTGGTGTCTATTTTTTTTGAGGCATGGCATGGAGTTTCACAGCCCCTTTTTGAACGAGCTCAAGATATGATTCCCTTATTTTTTCGAGCTGAGACATCAGCTTAATGAACTGTTGATATATATTGAAATATTCCGATTCCTCTTGGGCGAATCGCACTTGGACAAATTGCATGCCGATGCCTGTTTTCTCACCGTTTTTGTGCTGTATGTAACCCTTGAGGGGTATTGGGCCGATCACAGGCAATTCTATTAGCATATCCATGACCTCTCCCTCGTCGATGGGCACCTCGGTTTCTACAAAACATCCATAAAGGGAAATATTCGAGGTATGACCTAAGATGTCTTGCGACGGAAAATATACGCGCAAGTGTAACGGATGACGCTGGGTTTTACGGCGTTCGTTCATATGGTCTCCTTAGTATCGCATTGCCGACCAGAAGGTATTTTTTTAGTGGTCTTTATGTATTCGCTAGACATGTTACTTAATGGTTGATCTGATTTTGCCCCTTTTAATTGTAGCCGGTCTTGGATATGCCGAGACGGATTTCTTTTTAAAAGAATGTCCATTATTATACATTTTTTCAAGCCTTGCCCTTGCAAAAAAATCCTTGGGTGGCAAAAAGGCCGCGATGACCCTTGCAAGTTCAACGCTGATCACGTCGCCAGGTCTTTTTTCACCTGCCCATTCGCCGTCAAGTTGTATCTGTACGGGGGTCTTTACTGCGATATTTATAAGCTTGGCCGTGATCGGCCTTATTTGGGCTGATAGGGGAGCAAATCTGCCCTTCGCCAGAAATTTTATATATTCGCACATATCATCAAGTTTATATATATTAAGGATACCGTCGGAGCGGTCTGCGCCTTTGGAAAGCCTTCCTCCGCCAGCATAATATTCTATATTGGAGAGGATAAAACTGAAATTTCCTTTTAATGTAAAAGAGTCCTTTTTCCCGGTATGATCGGTTAATGAGATATCTAGTTCAGGGATAGACCCTTTTACCGTATTTCTTATTATGCTTTTGATCCCTGCAAGGAGATAAAATAGCTTATTTTGTCTGATGCTTGGTGCGGCACTGTTCTTGAAATATCTGCGCATTTTGTAGAAGGAGCGCACTATGGAGGCGTCAAGGCCGATGCCCATGTAACCAAGGAAGGTATCGCCATGCCCCAATGACCATACGTCGATCGGTTCAACTCTGCCGTTTGCAAGGGCCGTAAAAAAGAGCGGTAGTCCGCCTGTATCCCATACGTCCCACCAGCCAAGGCTTCTTGCGATATCATTTCCTGTACCTAGCGGTAGGATTGCAAAAGGCGGAGGATTGACTAATTTAGATAATATCCTGGTTACTGTGGAGACCGTCCCGTCTCCACCTGCGATGACAATAAGTTTTTTGCTGCCGGTAAGGGAAAGCACTTGGTTCTCGATGCGTTTGGGGTCTGTAAAGACCGTTTGGATGGAAAAACTCGGGCACTGGACCCCGCCTTCAATCTCATCGGCGATCCTGGCGCCTAGCCCTGATCCGGCGACCGGATTTATTAAAAATAAATAGTCCATAGTTTTTATATTATATGGACGGCTCAAGGAAAGAAAGTCTTTTATGGAACCCGAGATAAGAATACTGGTGGTTGATGATGAGCACGCTATCACGATACTCATTAGCAGGATATTACAACAGCCTGGCTATAGGGTTAAAACCGCCGAAAGCGGCAGGGAAGCGCTTGATGTAATGGAAGAATTTTCGCCGAATATAGTGATAACCGACCTAAAGATGCCGGATATGAATGGCATCGAACTCATGAGAAAGGTGAAAGAAAAGAGACCAGAGATAGATTTTATCCTTCTTACAGCGTTTGCAACGGTAGAAAACGCTGTTCAGGCTATGAAGGAAGGTGCGCAAGATTATCTTATAAAACCACTGAAAGATCCGGACGAGTTGAGGATAGCGGTCTCGAAGATACTGGAACGCCAGGCATTGCTTGCAGCGAATAGGCTTTGGCAAAATCAGCTCTCCGATGGGCTTCCGCCAGCGGATGTCCTTTTTGCTGGCATGGAACGGATTTGGGATGAAATAAAACAGGTGGCAAAGACTGGGGTGACTGTGCTTCTTTTGGGTGAAAGTGGCACGGGAAAGAGCCTTATAGCTAAGGCTATACATAGTCTCAGCGAGAGGAAAGGGCCTTTTGTGGAGTTAAATTGCGCTGCGATCCCAGAGACCCTTATCGAATCAGAACTTTTTGGTCATGAACGAGGTGCCTTTACTGGTGCAATAAAGACCAAACAAGGCAAATTTGAATTGGCGCAGGAAGGTACTATCTTCTTGGACGAGATAGGTGAGATGCCTATTGGTCTCCAATCTAAACTTTTAAGGGTCCTTCAGGAGAGGTCCTTTGAAAGGGTAGGGGGGGTTACCACCTTGACGACTACGGCTCGGGTTATAGCGGCTACAAACCAGGACCTTTTATTAAATATCAAGGAAAGACGTTTTAGGGAAGACCTCTATTACCGCCTGAATGTGTTTCCCATAGCCCTTCCTCCCTTAAGACAGAGGATCAGGGCCATGCCGACCATTGCTGGCTATATGATACAGACCATATCGGCAAAGGTCGGGGTTAAGCCTGTTAAACTCACTGAAGAGTCGATAAAGAGGCTGCAATCTTATAGTTGGCCGGGTAATATAAGGGAATTGCATAATGTACTCGAAAGAGCCATCATCTTAAATCAAGGTCTGGAACTCTTATTGCCCGCTGTCCTTTGGCCTGAACCAAAACCAAAAATAGACAAAGGCGATACCTCCCTGCAGCCAGGGCCGAGAAGGCTTAAAAGTCTGGAAGAGCTCGAGAAAGATGCCATAGAAGAGGCTTTGAAAGAGACAGGGGGACATAGGCGGAAGGCTGCCGAGATATTAGGCATATCCTTAAGAACCTTGCAATACAAATTAAAGCAGTATCAAATAGAGACGTAATCGCCTTGCTCAGATTATGGGGTCCCATCTTTTTAATTGTGGCACAAATATTGCTTCAATTTTCTCAAGAGCAAGAGAGAGATGAATTCCCTAACCCTCCCAACCCTCCTCTCCGGAAAGGCTTCCTGATCTTGGTCAGGAGGCCTTTCTTTTTTGGTTGAAGTGCAAAAAATGCAGAGATTTATATGCAAAAATTGCATTTATAAAATAGGGCCCGCCATGGCCAATTTGAAAGACGTGAAGTTATATATCTTCAGGCATTTCAGGATAATAGATATCTGTTTGTTGTGTTGGCCTAGTCTAATAAGTGATAGTCCTTCAAATGGTATATAGATTGCATGCAATATAAATAAAGACAAGAGAGATGAATTCCCTAACCCTCCCAACCCTCCTCTCCGGAAAGGCTTCCTGATCTTGGTCAGGAGGCCTTTCTTTTTTGGTTGAAGTGCAAAAAATGCAGAGATTTATATGCAAAAATTGCATTTATAAAATAGGGCCCGCCATGGCCAATTTGAAAGACGTGAAGTTATATATCTTCAGGCATTTCAGGATAATAGATATCTGTTTGTTGTGTTGGCCTAGTCTAATAAGTGATAGTCCTTAAAATGGTATATAGATTGCATGCAATATAAATAAAGACAAGAGAGATGAATTCCCTAACCCTCCCAACCCTCCTCTCCGGAAAGGCTTCCTGATCTTGGTCAGGAGGCCTTTCTTTTTGTACATTCTCGATGATGCTGGCGAATAGATGACCAATAATCGCGCTATTGACTTGATATGGCAGGATCTGTATTTATCTGTATTTAAAGGAAAGATGAAATGGTCCTTGGGCGCCTTATCCGGCACGACCCCTGCATATATATAATTATTGTGTGCTTATTCTGTGTATTTGATCTAAGGTTGGAGGCTGGAGAATGAAAAAACAGGGCGAGGTTGATCATCTGCCAGCCCACGGCGCGATGTGTTTTTGTATATTTTGCGTCGTGTTTTTCTTGTTTATTTCGACACGCCTGATCGCGCATGGGTTCCAAGAGATAGGTTATGATGAAAATACCGAGATTACGATCAAGGGCAAGGTGGTCAACGCATCTTTTGTACAGGTCATGGGGCTTGAGTGTATGCTTGTCAAATCCAAGAATTGCCTATTTAGGGTATTGATAGCCCCTATGTGGTTTATAAAGCAGACAGGGTTTTCGCCGAGAGACGGCGATGCAGTGGAGATAAGGGGATCGAAGTTTTTTGGCGAAGACGGAGCGGTGTATCTACTTTCAAGATCGATAAAATTTACCCCAAAAGGACGAGTGTACATCCTGAGAGATAAAGAGTGCCGGCCTGTTTGGTGTGCAAAAGGGGTGGGCGAATCGTCATGTCTGCGCATATTTTATCCAACGCCTTCAAAGTAGTTGAATTATAAGAAAAAGAGAGAGCCCGATGTCTGATCTCGCACACCTTAGTCTCAAAAAGTCCATCCTTTCCAAAAGAGATGGCCTTTCACCGGATGTCATATTCAGAAAAAGCGGACGGATTGCAGAGGTTCTTGACTCGATTCCAGATTATAGAGACGCAGCGCTGCCCTTTATTTACGTTTCATTCAGAAGCGAGGTGGCAACCCACGGCCTCATAAAGGAAAGATTGGCCAAAGGGCTTGCTGTGGCTGTGCCGTTTACCGATATTAAAAATAAGAGAATAATACCATTTCTGATAAGGAATTGGGAACGTGATCTCGGGCCGGGCAGCTATGGAATACTGGCGCCTGATCCTTCAAGGGCCGAGGCCGTTCGGCCCGGACTCCTGGATATCATTATCGTTCCGGGCAGTGTATTTGACAGGCGTTGTGGTAGGTATGGATATGGAGGCGGGTATTATGATCGTTTTTTAGCGCAAGAGGCCCTTTGCGCCCTACGTATAGGTCTTGCATTTCAATTGCAGCTGGTGAAGGAGATGCCTCTTGCGCCTCACGATCAAAAGATGGACCTTATTGTCACTGAAAATGAGGTTATAAGATGCGGGAGATTGGGCTAGTTCCTCACGCCTCGTGTTTCAGTGATGGATTTTACGCCCATTTTATGGAGCAATACCGCCATTGGGCAAAAGCCTGAGAATGCAAAAATAAGCAGATTTATGCCCACTAGTATAGGCAGGGCGAACCAATAAGGGTGGACAACGATCCCCAGGATCGTGCCTGTCAATACCACGCTTCCTGCTATGAGCCATAGGATACGTTCAAGATACCATCTGTCGGTATGTGCAAGATACATAGATCCTCCTTTTTGTTTTTTAAAATACCCAACAGCCTAGTCGCTAGCATATAATATAAGATTTGTAAGGCTGATATGTAACATTGGGTCAGCTGACCAGTGTCCTTAGCTCATTCAGCCCCTTTTCACTCCCAAGGGCTATTACAATATCGCCTGCCTTTAAGATATAATCCGGGTCAGGTCCAAGTATCATGCTGTCGGCCAGTTTTTGTACGGCGAGTACGGTTACACCAGTTTTTTGTCTAAGGCCTATGTCTCTAATGGTAACGCCATCGACCGCAGATCCGGCGTTTACCACTATCTGCTCGATGGATATGCCAAGGTCCGATGAGTGGACCGCCAGGTCCAGAAACTCTATCACCGTGGGTTTCAAGACAGAAAGCGCCATGCGTCTTGCACCTATCTCATAGGGCGATATAACCTTATTGGCCCCGGCCTGGGCCATTCTCTTCTCAGCCCTTGAGTCGCTGGCCCTTGCAACGATCAAGAGGCCAGGGTTTAAAAGTCTTGAAGTAAGTGTAATATAGACGTTGTCGGCGTCGGATTTGAGGACGCATATGATACCCCTTGCCTTTTCTATGCCCGCCTTTATGAGGTACTCATCTTGGGTGGCGTCGCCTTCAATATACAAAAACCCGGCCTTTTGTGTATTTCTCAAGGCCTCGGGGTCATTTTCAATAACTACTACCGTATGACCTTCTTTTGAGATCATGTCTGAAATGGACCTTCCGATCCTCCCGTAGCCACAGACTATAAAATGCTGAGACAAGCGCGAGATGGTCTTTTCCATCTTTCTTTTCTCCCACAATCCTTTTAGATGTCCTTCGAGCATAGTTTCCGCAAGGGCGGTTACTGCATAAAAAAATAACCCTACGCCCATGGTTATCAAGGTCATTGTAAAGATGCGGCCAGCTGATGAAAGCGGCCTTACTTCACCATAACCTACTGTAGAAATGGAGATTATGGTCATATAAAGGGCGTCAAGGGCGCTCCATCCCTCGACAATCATATATCCGAATGTGCCGAATAGTATAAGGGCGATAATGAGCAGAAATATGAATAAAACCCTGCGCTCACCCTGCATGAGGTCCTGCTGTCCTATAGACGGGCTGCCCTTGAGAAGAGTTTGCTGAAGCTTTTAAGGCCAAGTATATAATCGCTTGGCAGGTGTATATGTATTGCCCTGCGCCTGGCCTCAGACAAGGCCTCAAAATCCCCCACGGCTTGGGCCAACTCGACATGCCAGAAGGATACGTCGAGTCCAGGGATTACAGGATAATCTCCAGCTCTTTTCCTTGTGAAGATCAAAAATGCAGCGCTCATAGGCCCTCCCTTGTGTATCTGTCCGGTAGAGTGTAGATATCTGGGACCAAAACCCAAGGTTGTAGCGCAACTGCGTTCTTGTCTTGCGATGTGCCTCATCTCACCTATAATTTCTTCAACATCTTTGTCATAGGGAAGATAGGGCAGAAATGCCAGATAGCCCCACGAAGGCAGAACTTGGAATATATCACGCAGTGCCCTTGACAGGCCTTTCATGGAGCTTGCCAGCATATTGGAAAGTCTGAAGTTAAACTGACTCTGCTGGTCGATCCAGAAACTTACGGGCATCTTGCCTTCGGCCTTATAGCGGTCAAGCACAGCCCGTGCCTTTTCCTTTGTCGATTTGACGTCGGGTTCGTCGAATGCATTGACGTCCAGAAAATGGGATGCGATTGCAACGGCCATTTCCCAAAGAAAAAAGTGCCCCCAAACTTCATAGACATTATTCAGTGAAAGTTCATATACGGGGAATTGGGCCTTTTTGATTTCTGAAAAGAACTCATCCAGTCGTTCTTTATCGGGCGTTTCCTTCAGTCTTATGTAGATGAAGGAGCGCTCTCCGCCGTAAAATCCAGGTATTCCGGTCGTCTCTCCGATTATCGGTACTATGCCCCTTGTCTCTTTGCCTGTGCTCTCAGCGATCAGTTGCTCCAGCCAGAGTGCCATAGGTCTGATCTTTGGGTCGGCGAAGATAGTGAGCTTATCCCTGTTTTGTAAGGCGTATTCGGCTAGAAATTCGCCGAGCATACAAGCGGGATTTTTGATCCATGGAACGGACCGGCCGCAGTCGTTTATCATCTTTTCTGCCTGGTTGAATATCTTGTCAAGATCAAGACCTAAGATGGCAGCCGGCACAAGACCGAAATAAGAAAGGGCCGAATATCTCCCCCCTATATCGGATCTGTTTAAAAATATCTTTAGAAATCCCTTTTCTGCAGCAAGACTTTCAAGAGGCGTCCCTGGGTCTGTAATGGCCGCAAAGTATCTCCCGGTGTTTGGAAGATCAGCTTCCAGCATGGACCAGAAATAGTTGAAAAGGGCATTCGGTTCCAAGGTAGTGCCTGATTTACTTGCAACTAAAAAGAATACCTTGCCTGGTTTATTTTTATCAGCAATCTTTCTTATTTCATCTGGATCGGTGGTGTCAAGGACATCTAATATCGGATAGCCTTCTGCCGGGCCGAAGACATCCCTCAATACTATTGAGACGAGGCTCGAGCCACCCATTCCAAGGACTACTACCCTTTTTATATCCATATCATGGAGCATCTTGACAAAATCGATGATCTCCGTCCTCGCCTGCTTCATGTCAGGCAAGACATCCAGCCAGCCAAGACGTTTCTTGATCAGGATCTGGGCGGTTTCATCTTTTGACCATAGGGATGGGTCTTTCTCCCAAAGCCTTTTTAAAATGGCGTTTTTTTCTTCCTCGTTTATATAAGATGGGCGGTAAAACACTGTTTATCCTTATTTAGTATCTTCTTAAGATGTCTCTAAGAATGCCTTTTTGCTCGACAGTCGTTGTCGGTATCGAGCAAAATCTCCGGTCGTTTTTTTATGATTACCTGCTCAATTTGGGATTAATTTTGATCAATAGAAATACTTTAATAATCTGCAAGTTTCAATAGGCTATCTACTGGATTTTTATTTTAAAAGTTATATTATTATAATTATGAAAAATATCCAGATAAAAAAGAATATCTTTGTCTTTACTTGGTTGATTTTGTTGATTAATGTCGCTATCCCGAAGGCCGAGGAGGTGAAGATGTACGTACATTCTGAGGCGTTTCCCGACGGTTCAAGCATCCCGGTGGTCTATACGAGGCCGCGCGTTGGCGGAAAGAACGTCTCGCCGCCTATATCCTGGGCAGACCTTCCGCGCGGGACGAGATCCATAGCGCTATCTGTTGTGGATATACATCCTGTCGCAAGGAGATGGGTACATTGGCTTGTGATCAATATACCGAAGGATTGCAGCGGGCTCACGGAGGGGGCATCGCGTAAGGCCATGCCGCCAGGTGCAAGGGAGCTAAGGAATTCATTCGGCGATCTTGGTTACGGCGGCCCACAACCCCCTGCCGGTACAGGCGCTCATCCATATGTTTTTACTGTATATGCACTTGATTTGGATCGCCTCGATCTACCGGACGACACAACGCTTGATGCATTTATGAAGGCGATAAAGACACATATAATAGGCCAGGCTTCAATAACTGGTTATTTCGGTCGATGACCACAATAATATTTAAATCACAATGAGAGTTTAATACATGACGACGATAGAAAAAAGTAAGGGCAAGATTAAATCAGGCAAGGCGGTCGGCTATATATGTCTCGATGCATTTTCTTATTACAACCGGCGCATCGTCTGTCCGACATGCGGGAATGACAGGCATTTTTATGAAATAGCCGAAGATGTAATGCTTACCACCCGCTATACACAAAATCCTGACGGCAGTTTTACCCCACAGAGCGATGAATCAAGGATTCTGGGTGAGGTGAAGTTGTATTGTGGGGAGTGCCAGACGGATATGAGCCAATTCCATAGCAGGTTCATGGAGATGCTCTTTTGAATGTCGCCGCACGTTCCCCGCTTGTGATTACAGACAACCGCTCTTTCAGGGAACACATGGCCGTGCTCGGTTACGGTGACAAGGTCATAGGTCTCCTGAATATAAAACCAACAGAAGAGGTCTTGTTTCTTGATCTGGTTGAGCGCGGCGTCATCTTGTTTCCTTCGGCCCTCGCCCAGCAATTAAGCAGGTCAAAGTGTCTTCAGGCTATGATATTCAAGGAATGGATGGTTCCACATACCTTTGTGGCCAGAGATCGCCATGATTTGGTCCAAGGTATTACTTTTTATGGAAAACAAGGTGTAAAAAGCGTAGTTACTAAGCAGAATCGTCTGAATTGCGGCCTTGGTATACATATATGGTCTTCCATCGAGGATGTATATAACCAGGCGTGTTTTGGTTCTTTGGGATATCCATTTGTTGTTCAGCCTTTTGTTGAGTCTGTTACAGATGTCCGTGTAGTGATTATAGGAGATTATGTTGAGGCATATTGGCGGCGGAATCCTTACACGCTGCGGAACAACCTGTATTTTGGGGGGGTCAGTGGCGAATACAGGCTTACTGACGAGGAGTTGTCGCTGTGTAGAAGGGTGATGGACAGAGGAAAATTCCCTTATGCGCATATTGATCTTATGATATCTCCGGCGGGCGTTTTTTTATCTGAAATAAATCTTAGAGGCGGGCTGAAAGGCGCCAAGATCTCAACTAAAGAATATCATGAGCGCATAGCAGCGCTTGAAGTGGCCTTTGTAGACCAAGGGCCTTGAAATAAAGCGCGTATCATTTTTAATAGAGGTGGTTGGACGCCCTCTTACTTCCCTTTACTTTACCTTTACTGCGTAAAGGATACTTTCGTGGTTTCCTGGTTTTTTGGGATTGTTTCTGACGATACAGATCAGAAGCTGCCCGTTTACGTTTGAAATGCCAGATATGCGGCCTCCAAGGGGTTGACTTATTGCTTGCAGGACATATCTGCCGTCTTGCCATGATAGCATCATTATCCTGTCTTCCATTGCTTCACCATTGTCAGTGGAGTCGCGTCCAGCGAACAGCAGGCACGATAGTCTTGGATCGTTTGGGTTTGAGACCAAACAGGCCTTCAAGATGCCTTGTCTGGCGATCGGTTGCATTACGGGTTCGGCTGTGGACCAGATAGATTGACCCAGGCTGTTGTAGATCGAAAGTCTGCCAAAGATGTCAGCTGCTATGAGTTTTTGTTCGCCATCTCTGCTAAGATCGGCCCAATATGCGCCCAATATTGAAAATTGAGCCGGGAATTTCAATGTGTCGGCGTATAGTATGCCTCTTTGATCGGGTTTAAGTAAATAGAACCTCTGTCCGAACAATGTATCCTGATCAAAACTTTGTCCGACCATTGACGGCGTTTTTGAATTGCCTCCCATGTTCAAGAACGCCATCCACAGATTTATCCCGTCTTGGACCTCGATAAGCCTCCCCTCTTTGTAGGAAAGCAGGACAGATTTCATCCCTGCATTATCCATAATTATATTGAGGGTGAGCCACCCTTCGCCAGGCATGGCGGAAAAGCTTACTAGACGCCCTGGGCCGTAGAATCTATACGACGCCGTCGGACCTTGTTGCCTAAAGGGGCAGATGTAAAGCCCAGACGGTACAAGGTAGATCATCTCCAGCTTTCCATCCCCGTTTAGGTCAAGTATATCCGTTTGTAATGCGCCTTCAGGAAGACGGCCTACAGTTACGGCGTTTGCAAGGTCTATATGTATCTGAGGGTTTGAAGAGGTGACATTCTGTACAACCGCATTGGTTTTTTCGGCTGTCTTTTGTTCGGATGTTTCCCACCTGCCTTTTCCGAGAGGATATTGGTGCAGAAGTTTGAATCCAGGCCCATAAACCTTTAGATCATCTGCCTCAAAAGAAAAAAGTATCTTTATGCCTAGTGTTTCCATAGATTTGGCGTCCAATATCTCTGATGGGACACTGGACGAAGGGAGCCATATCAGGTTAGGAAGGGTTTGGATTAGTGTCTCGCAACTATTCTGCGTCGATTTTGAGCTGTTTCCAATTACGCAGGCTGCGGTGATATCGCTGTATCGCGTAGCGGGTAGCCCCGGGCTGATCAGTGTTTTTCCAGATATTATATGACAATCTGCCTTTTGCTCCTCTAGATGCACTACTTCCAACAAGGCGGCTGGTTGTTTCAGGTAGCCAATGATTTTTCCATTGTTTTCATGATCTTTTATTGCAATTCCTTTGTTATAAACTATAAAGATATCGCCGGTGGTTATACCTTGCGCCCTGCCTCTATCTATTGTGGCGAGGTCGCCTGTGACATTCATAACCATGGCGGCGATGGGGGCAAAGTCTTTGGCGACTTCAGAATATATAGCCAGGGGCCCCTGATATGCCGCAGCAAAAGAGGATTGACAAAGGCCTTGGATTATGGCTAGGGCCAACGATAAGATCGTGATAGATGAGATCGCTGGGCGACATGCCAGGCCTGGTCGTGGTCTATTGGTTGGTGCGTATCCTGGGTGCATAGTTAATTTTGTATTGAGATAAGATAAAAAATATGATAGAAAAGCCCTTGCCTTTAGGCAAGGGCTTTTGAGGAGGAAATAAAAACAAGGGCTTAAAAATAAACTTATACGCACCCGGTCGGTTTAGGCAGTCCTGCCATTTTACAAGCTCCCTTGCCAGGTCCTGACGGGAAGAGCTCATATATCTTCTTAAGGGGGAATCCGGTCGTCTTTGAAAGAATCCTCACCATCGGAGCAATCCCGTTTTTCTTGTAGTAATCTTGAAGGATATTTATCATCTTCCAGTGTTCGTCTGTAAGTTCTGATATACCCTCTTGTTCTTTGACGTAATCAACCCATTCGTTGCACCATTCCTCCATGCCCTTAGCTAGAAAGCCGTCTTCATCGACTTCAAACGTCTTTCCTTTGTACTCTATTGTTGCCATGCGGTCCTCCTTATGAGATTATTGATACATTTAATACGTCTTAAGTTTTTTCAATTTGCTTCATACTATAGTAAAAAATGTTTGTCAAGCCAGACTTGTGCTTTTTTGCATTAATTTATATCAAATTTTATTTCTTAATTACAGATAGTTGTGAAATGCAACTATAAAAATTAATGTAAAAAATTGAATAATAATTCAAAAAATTGTCTTACATTTAATAGACGGAGGACTGCAGGTTTAGATTGTTGAGAGTTGTTCTCTTGCCCATACGATATCTGGGTCAAGCTCCAAGGCTGCCTCATACCACAAAGCAGCCATTTTTTTCATGCCGAGAAGGTGGAGATTCCTGCCTATATTTGCATAATCTATAGCCGAGCCAGGGTCAATGGCGATGGCTTGTTCAAAGGCCTCGATGGCCTTTATATAATCACCCATACGATAAAAACAATAACCAAGGAGATTGTAGGTCTCTTTGAGTTCAGGGTTCAGTCCTTTTGAGCGTTCGAGCTCGACCGCTGCCATCTCAAACTCCCCTTTTTCTTTGAGACAGAAACCTTTGTGGCAATGGATGCTGGCGAGTTCATCAGGGTCAGGGCCGCGGCTAATGGCCTCGTCATACCAGTGTAGTGCATCATCGTATCTGCCACTCCGTTCCAGAAGATGCCCTATATAAAATGCTACTTCATAGCGCCCTTTCGAGGAGATGTGATCAATTTTGTGCAGCACGGATAGCCCTTCGGCATGGTCTTCTTGTAAAGTGGCGAGGCGAGCGCAATGAAAGACAGGATCTATCTTAATAGTCCTGTCTCTAAAATGGTTGCCGGGGATTATCGCATATACTGCCGGTATGCCTAGATCGGGGTGCGTTACATCTATGAGGTATGTGTTCATCCCTGCCTTTCTAAGGGCAAGTGCAGCGTTTTCTATCTCAGTCTTGAAATTTTTCGAGCTGCAGTCAGGAAGGGCGTTTATTGGCGTGATCGATTGCGCCCTTAAGATGTAATCCGCCTCTTCAAGGACTGAGAATTTCGGGAGGCCGCTTTCAACATATCTTCCCTCTGTATCAAAATCGCCGGCCAACTGGGCTATTTCAGTTATCGCTCTTATGGCCGCCCGTTCCGGGCTGGTCGATGTCCCTGCTGTATAAACAATCTCGCTTCTTCTCGGAAATGTGGACGGATCCCATGCAATGGCTCCTACGGTCGGGATGCCGAGACCTAGAGAAAAGTCTTTAAGGATCAGATGAATGCCCGTCTCTCTGAATTTCCTTACCAATTCCCTTGCAACTGGATTTTGAAGGCTCCCTGGATCGATCGTAGGGGTTTCGAGCTTGTCCCTGCTTATTATTGAGCACACGTGGCGCTCCACTACCTCGCATATTGCCTGCACAGCCGCCTCTTCCAGTGAATTTCCAGCGGCTGAACCGTTATATTCGTTGATGGGCCAGAACCATGACCACGGCAGCAGAAATCCCTTTCCATCATGGGGGCGCAAGGCCTTTGTCCATTTGAAAGACATCGCTGTGGATACAAGCCACGCCAAGGCCTCTGGGCACCTTGATTCATTTTTGAGGCCAGCGGCCATGAGCATCTCATCTATGGGCAGCAATTCGAACTCATCCCAATCAATGGCGATATCTGCAAAGATATCTGTAAATTTCCCTTGATTGGATCTCGTACCGTCTTTTACAAAACTAAAGATGCTAAATCTTTCTACGAGTTCCATCACAGCGCTTGCCTCAGCCTGTTCCGGCGTCGCACCCTTGCCCATCTGTTTTTGAGTGCCAGTGATGCGGCTTGCTTGAGGGGTGTATCGGCTGATATATACAGGTATGCCTAGCCGCCCTTTGTCTATGCGTTCGGCCGTCTTGAGTATCTGGGTATCAAAGGCCTCGAGGCGACTTCGTGCCCATGCAACAGTATCGCCGGGGGCGATGGCCTTGTCTATGTCGGCGCCTGATGCCTTAAAACTGTCTTTAAACATGCGTCTTATCCTTTCAGAAAGCGGCGTGACACGTCTTCAATGACGGATTCAGCCTCGTACCAGTCTTGTTGGTCGAGACCACAGGCCATTCCGCGGTTTTCGTATATATGGTAGGCGATGCATGATGTCCAGTGTCGCCTACCTTCCCCGGGACTGTTTTCTGCAAATGCAAGATATGCTGTCCGTGATCCAGGCGCGCCCTGGATGTTGAGGCCTATGACCGGATTGTCGGCTTCATAATCATTGACAAGATAGACAGCCCGCGGGCCATTTATTGTATGTGCAAGGTTTAGAGGATGCGCTGCATCCTGTCCACCAAAATAGACTTCCATCTTGTTGGCCTTAGGCTCATAGGAAAGACCGACAAAAACTGCTCCCTGTCCCCCTATTATCGTATTTTCTCCCAATACAAATGTAGCCAAGCGGAACTGATTCTGTCTGTTGAAATCCCTTATGAAACTCTGCCATTCGCCCTTGATGATCCGTGTCTTTTTGGGTGCCATTTTTTGGATCCTCCTTGGTGGGTCAAAAATGTGAAGAATTCACTAGTTAATGTGTGTATCATTTCGTATCTTTTGTCAAATTACAAGAAATCAACCAAGGTCCTCATCCTGTTTGTATGTCGTCGAGCTCGGGTTGGTTAATGGACGGGTGCATAGTGGGAAAATACCATAGTGAACGTACCTCTGCCCTGCGTAGCTGAACGAAGGGCCGTGGAATATCCGAACATCTTGGCAAGGGGCGCCACGGCCCTTATGACCTGTATTGGACCTTTCGGTTCTATGAATTCTACGTTCCCGCCCCTGGAGTTTATATCCCCTATAACCTCGCCGAGATAACTGTCAGGTACGAGTATCTCAAGTCTCATTATGGGTTCGACGAGTATAGGAGACGCATTTTCACACGCGTGTTTGAAACCTATAGAGGTTGCAGCCCTCAAGGCAATGTCGGTGGAAACGCCTTCTTCAAAGACAACGTCTTTTAAAACCACCTTTGTGTCGATCATAGGGAAACCGCGGACGACCCCACTTTCAAGCCCTTGCCTTAGCACCTCAAGGACCATGTCTTCATAGCCTACCGGCAGTTCCTCGGGCGGCAACTCGCTTACAACGAGGTTTCCGGCATCCCTTGGTCTTGGACCTATTCCGATGACCACTGTAGCCGCCTGGAGGTGACCGGCTATCTCCTTTTCAAAGCGCTCCTCCCATACTGCCTCATTTCCTACAGTTTCTTTATAGACTACTTGTGGTTTCCCTGCCGTGACAGGGGCGTTGAATTCCCTCGACAGCCTGTGGACGAGTATTTCAAGATGCAGCTCCCCCATGCCCGACACAATCAGTTGTCCTGTATCTTCATCTGTGTGCACCTTAAAGGTCGGATCTTCCTCGGCAAGTTTTTTCAAGGCAAGCTCTACCTTTTCCTGATCGCCAGTAGTCTTTGGTTCGATGGCGATCGAGATTACTGGTTTGTAGGCCTCTATCGGTTCCAGGAGGATGGGGTGCGTTGGATCACATAGGGTATCGCCAGTCGTTGTGTCTTTAAGCCCCATTACGGCTACGATATTCCCGGCCCGCGCCTCTTCTATCCTTTCTCGTTTGTTTGCATGCATCTGGAGTATGCGCGCAGCCCGCTCTTTAAGCTTTTTGCCCGGGTTCAGGACCTCGTCTCCTGCCCTGAGCACCCCCGAATATACCCTTAAATAGGTCATTTTCCTTCCTTGGTCCATCTGTATCTTGAAGGCCAGGGCACAAAGGGGGGCATTTTCGCGGCCGGGACGCTCAGTCTTTTCGCCCGTGACAGGGTTTATCCCCTTTACGGCCGGGATGTCGACAGGGCTAGGCAGGTAGCGCGCTATGCCATTCAGGAGCGGCTGGACCCCTTTATTTTTGAGCGCTGAACCACAGAAGACTGGCACACCTTTAAGGGAGATACACGCCTTTCTTATCGCTTCATGGATATCTTTATCGCTTATTTCCTCTTCAGAAAGGTATTTTTCCATTATCCCGTCATCAACCTCGGCCAGCGCCTCTATTAGCCCAAGCCTGGTTTTTGCAACGCTGTCCATGTATTCATCCGGCACAGGGCGTTCTTCGAATTCCATCCCTTGGGTCTCTTCGTTCCAAACGATCAATTTTCTTTTTATGAGATCGAATACCCCATTGAATGAATCTTCCGAGCCCATTGGCATAGTCAGTATCAAGGGATGTGCGCCGAGCCGGTTTTTTAATTGCTCCACCACACCCCAGAAATCGGCTCCTAGCCTGTCCATCTTGTTTATGAAGGCTATTTTAGGGACATTGTATTTGTCAGCCTGATGCCATACGGTTTCGGACTGGGGCTCTACGCCGCCTACTGCACAAAAAACACCTATGGCACCGTCCAGGACCCTCAGTGACCTCTCCACCTCGATGGTGAAGTCTACATGCCCAGGCGTGTCTATAATGTGTATCTCTTTATCTTGCCAATAACATGTAGTAACCGCGGATGTTATGGTGATACCTCGCTCTTGCTCTTCTGGCATCCAATCCATAGTGGCCTGCCCATCATGGACCTCACCTATCTTGTGGGTCTTGCCTGTGTAAAAAAGGATACGTTCTGTAAGTGTGGTCTTGCCTGCATCTATATGTGCGATAATTCCTATATTCCTTATGAGTTTGATGCGGTTTTCGCCTGCCATATTTTCCTCTATTTTTATTGACAAAGGGTAAGGAATCTATTTAACAAAAAGTCATGTGTTATACAATACAGACCGCCAGATCATTTTACGCATTTATATTCTAAGGTATCTAGGCGCGATAAGGAGTCAGGTCATGGGTTCTGAGGCCAAAATCATTATGGATGGCAAGGAGATGGACAGGGCGATCACCAGGATGGCCCATGAGATAGTTGAGGCTAATAAAGGTGTGATGGGCATGGCTGTTATCGGTATCAGGACCGGTGGCGTGCCTATTGCTGAGCGATTGATAGAACGAATCGGTGCCATCGAGGGGACAAAGCCCGATTTCGGGGTCCTGGATATAACCCTCTACCGTGATGACTGGAGCAGATTAAGTCACCATCCTATCGTCAGGAAGACCGATATATCTTTTCCCATAGACGACAAGGTGATTGTTTTGGTTGATGATGTGCTCTACACTGGAAGGACCGTCCGCGCCGCCCTTGACGCCCTTACCGACCTCGGTCGTCCGCGCAAGATCCAGCTTGCTGTTATGGTTGACAGGGGCAGACGGGAGCTTCCGATTCAGTCCGACTATACAGGGCTTTCCATACAAACCTCTGGCGATGAGCATGTAAACGTCTATCTGAATGAGATAGATGGGAGGGATGAGGTTGTAATCAAAAGGGGCAGCGATGACTGATCCAGTTGATCGGAGGATCAAATTGGGCATCACGATGGGTTGTCCTGCGGGCATCGGGCCGGAGATAATCGTCAAGGCCTTTGTCCAAAGGCCGCTCTGGCGTTCTGGTTACGCCAGGTTTGTACCTATCGTCTTGGGGGATACTGGCATACTTCAAACAACAGCTGCGTTCCTTGGGGAGGATGTGCCGATAAGTAGTATTTTATCTGATTGGACCATATTTGACGGTGCGATAAACGTCCTGCCGGTTTCGAATCTCCAGCCTGATGAAGTCAGATGCGGGAGGCCGACCGCTCTTACGGGTGAGCTTTCTTACAAATATATAGTCAAGGCACTTGAATTGTCATTGAGCGGCATTATCTCCGGCATTGTCACCGCACCTATAAGCAAGCACGGTTTGAGGCTTGCCGGTATTTCATATCCTGGCCATACAGAGATGCTTGCAGAGAAGACGAATACCGAGAGATATGCCATGATGCTTGTAGGCGACAGGTTGAAGGTAGTCCTTGTGACCATACATTGTCCGCTTAAGCATGTATCGAGGCTCTTGACAAAAGAAAAGATATGCGAGGTCGTCTCCATTACACATGAGGCCTTGATGCATGATTTCGGCATTCAAAGACCGAGGATAGCGGTCGCCGGTCTGAATCCGCATGGCGGTGAGTCCGGCCAGTTCGGTCATGAAGAGGAAGAAGTCATATCGCCTGCAGTGGACCTGTCCAGGGCCGAAGGAATAGATGTCACAGGACCTTATCCCCCTGATTCGATCTTTTATCATGCAGTCATGGATGGCAGGTTTGACGCCGTGGTCTGTCAATATCACGATCAGGGTCTGATCCCGTTCAAGCTCCTACACTTTAAAGACGGTGTAAACGTTACCCTCGGCCTCCCTATAATCAGGACATCGGTCGATCACGGCACGGCTTATGACATAGCGGGGACTGGCATAGCCGACCCTTCAAGTCTTATTGCTGCGGTTGAGTTGGCATATAGGCTTGTATGCAATCGTAAGAAGGCAGGGTCTTGATCTGCGCACCTTTTATCAATACAGGTAGGGTTGGGGGGCGAACGTATCAGCAATGGATGCCACTTTAATTTTAAAGAGAGGTTTTTGGGCGGGAGATTTTATATTGCCTGGACAATCCTTTTAAGCCTTGAAAGCAGGTCTTCTTCGTCTATTGTGGTAAGCCTCCGGTCTTCCATCAAGACCATGCCTGAGGCGATCACATCCTGGACATCACCGCTCCTCGCCACATATACTATATGTGAGACAGGGTTGTAACATGGTCTCAAGTGTACCTGATTGAGGTCGACCACTACGAGATCCGCTTGCGCGCCCTTACGTAAGACCCCAAGATCGTCGCGGTGGAGAGCCTTTGCGGTCCATGTGGTCGCCATGGCAAGGGCCTGTGATGCAGGAACAAATGTAGGGTCCTTCATTATACCCTTTTGCAGCTTTGCGGCTGTGTCCATCTCACTCATGAGGTCGAGGTCGTTGTTGCTTGCCGCACCGTCTGTCCCAAGGACTATGATCACGCCTTCCTGGATCATCTCCGCAACGGGCGCCACTCCTGAGGCGAGTTTCAGGTTGCTTTCAGGACAGTGCGCCACCCGTGCCCTTTTCCTGGCCAGGAGTTTTATGTCATCTTTATCAAGCGAAACGCAGTGGACGGCAAGGAGCCTTTCGTTCAGAAGACCGAGCCTGTCGAGGTGGCAGACTGGTGAGGTCCCGAATCTCGTCTGTATTTCATGCGCCTCCCAGTCCGTCTCGGCAAGATGGATGACCGTCATGGCCCCATGCCTTTCTGCAGTATCTCTTGCCATGGCAAGGAGATCAGGTGAGCAGGTATAAGGGGTATGCGGGTCGACGGTTATGGTAATCCTTGGGTGGCCTTGCCACTTTGAGATAAGCCGTCCTGTCTCTTTCAGGGCCTCGATGCCTGATGAAAAGGCAGGGGAGGGGAAGTCAAAGACCCCCTCACCAATCCAGGCCCTTAACCCGATCCTGTCCACTACCGATGCGACTGTGTCTTCAAAGAGATACATATCCACAAAGCCTGTGGTCCCGCACCGGATCATCTCCGCACAGGCAAGCTCTGTCCCAATTGCTACAATCTCAGGCGTAAGGCGCGCCTCCTTTGGGAATATGTGTTCCTCAAGCCAGGTCTTGAGTGGCAGATCGTCTGCAAGGCCTCTGAATACGGTCATGGCTGCATGGGTGTGGGCATTTATGAGTCCTGGGGCTATGAGGCCATTGGGTCTGTCAATCCGTTTTGCGGCATAAAATGCCGTCTCTATTCCATTTTTTGGGCCAAGCGCAATGATTTTACCGTCCTTGACGGCCACAGCCCCGTCTTTTACAGGCGGGCTGAAGGGGTCTGTCACCAGAAGCTCCCCTGTAACGACGATATCTACTTTTTCCAATTGCGCCACTCCTCCAAGATATTTACTATGAGTTGCTCCAGGCGGCCTTCGGCCCTGTGCGCCTGCTCGATGACATCTTCTATCAGGATGGGTCTGAAGTTGTCAGGATCGTTTATATTTGCGATGACCGAGAGACCGATGACCTTCATCCCGGCATGAACTGCAGCGATCACCTCAGGCACAAGGGACATGGCTACAGCATCTGCGCCTATCATCCGAAGGAATCTGGTTTCTGCAGCTGTCTCGAGACTAGGTCCTGGCACGGCAACAAAGACCCCTTCTTTCAGCTTGATCCCCATACCTTCGGCCAGACTCAAGACTTTTTCCCTGATTTCTTTCGGATATGCGCATGAAAGGTCTGGAAATCTGGGCCCTGCAGCGTCTATGTTTGACCCCCTTAAAGGGTTATCCGGTATGAGATTTATATGGTCTTTGATCAGCATGATGTCCCCGGATGAAAGATCAGGGTTAAGCCCGCCTGCGGCGTTACAGGTGATGAGGAGTCTTGCCCCAAGAAGGGCCATGATTTGCACAGGCATGGCCACTTCTCTTGCAGAGTATCCTTCGTAGTAATGGAATCTTCCTTGGAACAGGGCGGCCTTTGTCCCGTTAATGGTACCGACAAGGAGCTTGCCAGCGTGCGTCGGAGAAGTCGAGATCGGGAAGCCTGGTATGTCTTTATAGTCCTTCGACCAGGTCACATCCATGGCCCTTACTACCCCGCCAAGCCCTGTCCCGAGCACGAGGCAGACATCAGGAATTAAAGGGAGTGTCTTTTTAAAATAAGTAAGCGATGTGTTTAGCGTTTCATGCATGATGACGTTATTATGAATAAATGAGTGAATGGGCAAAGTCAATGATGCATTCAAATTTGTTGAAAAAGCCCTTGCTTTTTTGATTAAAGCTTGCTATGAATTTATAAAATTTAATCTTAAAGGAGGCGCTACAAAGATGAGGGTCAAATCATTAGGGTTGATAGCAGCGTCATTGTTGGCATTCGCACCTGTCCTGGCCTTTGCCGGCGACAAGGGTCCTGCCGACATAAATCTCAAAGAGAAGTTCGGGGTTAAGGGCAACAAAGAAGCGGTCATTTTTCCGCACGCAAAACACCAGGCTAATCCCAAGCTTACCTGCGATAAGTGCCATGAGACTGCACAGGGTGGAAAGCTCAAGGTAACTATTGAAAAGAAAGAGGGTATGAAAAACGATTTCCATGATAAGATGTGTTTTCCCTGTCACACTGAGATGAATGTACCAAAGGGCAAGGTCTGCACAACCTGCCACAAGAAGTAGCAGTATTGTAGTTTTTCATGCTAAGACCCCTTCAGGCTATGCCGGTCTGAAGGGGTCTTTGTTTATGGGTGACGATAAAAACACAATGGATGAACAACGATCGGCATATCTCTATTCACCAATAGATCCAGACCTTTTGAGGACGCTCGAGCCAATTGAGACCATTGGGCAAGGTAGGATCACAATAAACGGTAGGACCTTGGTCGACTTTGCATCCAATGATTATTTGGGCATTTCTCAAGATCTTGCCCTTGTAGAAGGCGCAATGGAGGCTATGAAAAGATGGGGTGCAGGCGCTAGGGCCTCGAGGCTCATGAGCGGCGATATGGAGATTCATCATGAATTAGAGGATGCAGTGGCCGGGCTCAAGGGCACAGAGGCCGCACTCCTATTTGGGAGTGGTTATCTTGCAAATCTCGGTATGATAAGCGCCCTGTGCGGAAAAGGAGATGCGGTCTTTGCGGACCGCCTGATCCACGCCAGCATGGTGGATGGCATACTCCTTTCAGGCGCGCGTCTTTTCAGATTCCGACACAATGACCTTGATCATCTAGAGGGTCTTTTGAAGCAACATAGAGGCAGACACAAAAAGGCCTTAATACTTGTTGAAAGCCTTTACAGCATGGAGGGCGACGAGGCCGATGTTGCAGGTCTTATCGAGCTTAAAAGGCATTTTGACGCCCTTCTTATGGTGGATGAGGCCCATGCGGTTGGGGTCTTTGGTGAGTACGGCGAAGGCCTGGTGACGATGTCACAGGCCAGGGATGTGGATTTGATGGTCGGGACGTTTGGCAAGGCCTTTGGCGGCTATGGTGCATTTGTGGCTATGTCCAAGGCGATGAAGGGGTTTTTGATCAATCGGGCAAGGACATTTATATTCTCTACCGCACTACCTCCGTCTGTGATAGGCACCAATATCGCGGCCGTTCGACTTGTCAGTAAAGAAAGGGCGATGGGACTTAAGGTCCTTGAGATTTCTGGATATCTCAGAACCAGGCTTCGGCAATCTATGGGCATGGACGTCGTCGGCCGTTCCCAGATCGTCCCGGTTATGGTTGGAGGGAATGAAGATGCGGTGAGGATTGCCGAGCGGCTTAAGGCCGTCGGTTTTTTTGTAAAGGCCGTCAGGCCGCCCACTGTCCCACGAGGAACAGCGCGCATCAGGCTCTCTGTCACTGCATGGCATTCAAAAGGAGACATCGACGCCCTTGTGGAGGCCATGGCAAGGTGAATTTCATTTTTATAGACAAGGGATTTGGTGCATCCCTGGTGTTGCTCCCTGGTTGGGGATTTTTGCCGGAGATATTTTCAAGGCTTGATCTCCCATTTAACTATATCCTTCCGACCCGGCCTGTCAACGGCGACATCTCACGTGGACTCTATGATTTTTTACGCGCCTACGGTATACAATCGGTCCTGCTTTTTGGTTGGTCCATGGGGGCGTATCAGGCCGTTGATTTTTGCCTTGATTACGTCTGGATGGTTTCAGGCCTTATATTGGTCTCGCTGCGTCCATCTTTCGCGAAAGAGGAGCTATTGGCACAGGAAAGGGATCTTGAGGCGGATTTTGAGGGGGCGATGAGGCGTTTCTATAGGAGGGCGTTTTTGGGGCAGAAGGAAGACTATAGGTGGTTCAAGGAGGAGTTGCTTGATATCCATTTGTCACGCATAGATTTAAATGGACTTAAAAAGGGACTTGAATATCTTGCGCAAAAAGACGCATCCAGCCTTTTTGCGGCCCAATGTATCAGTAAGAGGCCTTGGCTCTTTTACGGGGCAAGGGATGTTATCTCGCCCTTTAACTCCATGTTTTTCAAGGAAATGGTCGGGGAGGTGAGGATTGAGATCATTAGAGCTGCTGGACATCTGCCATTTTTATCTCAAGAGTTTAGAGGGAGATTTCTCAGGTCTTGAAATCCAGTGTCGAAAGGTCATTCAGCAAGGCCTCTCTGACTTACGATGCCCATGCCGATGTACAGCTTGAGGTTGCAGGGCGTCTCATTGCGATGCTGACAGGGAGATCGTTCGGGCATATACTTGAAATAGGCTGCGGGACCGGCCGATATACCCTTATGCTTGCAGAGGCGTTTAGAGAAGCCGAGATCGAGGCCGTAGACATATCCCTTGCTATGTTGGAGGAGGCGAGGAAGAAATTTAAAGACCAAAGGATTAGTTTTTATGTGGCTGATGGGGAGCGCCTTCCTGCATTCATAACAGGGCCGTTTGACCTGATTACTGCAAACAGCGTATTTCACTGGTTCGATGATTTGGCTGGTGCGCTTGTGAGATATAGGGATCTCCTCGGACCTGGCGGGACAATACTCTTTTCAGTTTTTGGACCTAAGACCCTTTGGGAATTGAAGACTGTGCTGGATGAGGCGTTCGGCCGCTGGATTTTGCTCCCAGCTGTTGCCTTTCCAGACTATGCAGGTTTGAAGGGCATGATATCCGATCTTTTTAGACATACAGCTATGGAGGAAGTCGTGGTGTTAAGGGAATATAGGGACACACTCTCTCTCTTTCGTAGTCTGAAGGCCACAGGGGTTGCATCTTCTAGGGGCGGCCGTCCGCTGAGATTTACTGCCTCTAAGCTCTCTTTTATAGACGGTCTTTATAGGAGACGGTTTGGTTCAATAATGGCCTCATATCAGGTCTTTTTGTGTGAAGTAAGCTGATGTCTTTGCACGTACTTGAGGTTTTGACAAGGTTTTTAGGGGGTTCACTTTATCCTGCCATGCCTTTGCGTAAAGGACTCGAGGTGGCCAATGGATGGGTCTCTCTTTTTGATTCGGCAGGGATTTTAGGCTTTGACGCCCTCTGGGATTCGGGCAGGCTCAATCGTTTCGGCGAAAAGCCAGGTCGTGACATCTCCACTATGGAGCTTGGCGGTAAAACGCTTTTTGTCAAGCGTTATTATAAAAAGAGTCTATTGTCTTCCATATTGTCGAGGCTGGAGGGCAGCGTCGTCGAGTGGGTGGGCGCGCACGTCCTTAAGGACCTTGGATTCAAGAGTTTTGAGCCCGTGGCCATAGGTTTTGACGGTTCTGGTAGGTCAATACTCGTGATAGCAAAGATTGAAGGCGAGCGTCTTGAAGACTTTTTTAAGAGAGACGTTCCATTTGAGTATAAGGTAAATGTGACAGAGAGGTTGGCTGATTTTGCTGCAAGATTTCATGCCTGTGGTTTCACCCATCAGGATTTCTACTTGTGTCATCTGTTTTGGAACAAAGAAACTGGCGAAATCGGTGTGATCGATCTCCAAAGGTTGCGAAGGACGGGTCACCTTATCTTGCCATGGGTGATAAAAGACCTTGCACAGATCGGCTATTCTTCAAAAAACGTCCTTAAGATAGAGGAATGGGCCGAACTGTCAGATATTTTTTGGGATACCTATACTTCTGTGCTCCCGAAGTTTAAGGATGGGCGTATCGTGGAAAAGATCCAGAAGAAGATCGCCAGAATTGAAAGGCACGACATTAAGCTTAAAAAGGGGTCGGCCAGATGAATTTGGCCGTCATTCGCAGGGAGTGCAGCTTTGACATAGGCGGGGCCGAGGCCTATTGCGCAAATATCTGCAACCGGTTTTCCCGCCTCGGCCATAAGGTGACATTAGTAGCCGACAGGGCCGAGATAGATTCCGCATGTCTTCTAAGGGCAATGGTAATGGGCCGTGGAAGTATTATGAAAAATCTGAGCTTTTTTGTCAATTCAAGAAGGATATTGAAGGTCGGGGGCTTTGATCTGACCTATGGCCTTTCTAGAGTGGCCCCTGTTGATGTCCTTCGCATCTCAGATCCACTTCATGCCGCCTGGCTTGATCTTGGTTATCCATGGACAGGGAGGCTCAGGAGATTCATGCCGAGACACAAGATGCTCCTTTGGATGGAGAGGATGGCGATAGAGGAGGCAAGGGCCATCATAGTCAATTCTAATATGGTAAAAGCACAGATTGAACACTATTACGACATGGCCTTGGATAAGGTCCATGTGGTGTATAATGGTGTGGATACAAGCCTTTTTGCACCCATGCTGCCAGACGAACGAGAGATGGTCAGGCTTTCCATGGGGCTGCCAGCTGATATCACGGTGTTTCTTTTCGCTGGTACTGACCTGAGGCGCAAGGGCCTTGCCCCCTTGATCCATGGGCTTGACAGCCTTTCTTCTTGTTGTGATTTTGCACTCTTGATTGCAGGTGTCTGCAGCGACAGGGCCATGGAGGCAGAGATAAGGCGTCTCGGCCTTTCAAAAAGGGTCAGATGGCTTGGCTATACAAGGGATATGGCCCGACTTTACGGCATATCGGATCTCTTTATATTGCCCACTCTCTATGACCCGTTTGCAAATGCAGTCCTTGAGGCAATGGCGTGCGGGACGCCAGCCCTCACTACAGTGAACAATGGGGCATCAGAGGTGGCCCGTGAGGTTGATGAATGGCTGGTGATCAAAAACTCTACAGCCGATGCTATTCACGGCGCCTTAAGGCGTTTTGTCGGGTTGTCAGGCGACATGAGGTCTTTTCTGAGGGGGAAGGCAGTCTCTGTCGCCGCTAAGTACAGTTGGGAGGCCCATATGGCTTCATTGCAGACGGTTTTCCTTACCAAAGGTGTCAACCTTGCCTGATGTCCATCTTATTTTGTAGGTGTGTCTTGTTTGTTTTATAGGCCGGCTTGACATAAAGACCATTATGTTCATATTAAGCGGGAGATATTTAGGGCAGGCAGATGGGATTTGAGTCGTCTGCAGTGTCCGTTTCGATTCATGAAAGGTTTTTATATGTCAAGATATCCTGAAATAAACGGCTGGTTTTGTTCGCACACACCAAGGTCGTCGGCCTTGACCAATCTCTTTCTGGCTGGCCTTATGTGGTCGTTGGTAGGGACGTTTCTTCTTTTGAGGGGTGGACTGAACATGAATGGGTTCGTAGGTCGCCCCGTCTATCCGGTTTTCCTTGCAGCGTGGGCAGCGGTTGGCCTTTTGAAAGGTCGGCTGATCTTGGACAGGGCTGCAGTCAAGGTGCTTGAAAGGATAGTCGAAAGGGGCGACGGCAGGTGTATGGGCGGTTTTCTTGGTGCTAGGAGTTGGGGGCTCATCCTAGCGATGATCATGCTTGGGCGTATCCTGCGCCTGAGTCCCCTGCCTCCGAGTTTCGTCTGGGGCGTATATACGGCCATCGGCACCGGACTTTTGTTTTCAAGCCGCACATTCTGGGCGAGATGGATCGGGGAAATCAAGGCAAGACATCCCGTGGCATAGAAGGCCCATTGTTGCAATTGGTCTGATCGTGCTGGCATATCTCCCTGACGGTAATGCCTTTAGTCGAGATGTCAGGGCGAGGCGACGAACCTTGGGTATATTATTTATTATGCAAGGGCTTGGGCATGAAAACCTCACATGGTCTTGAGGGAGTGGACATGATTGATCTGTCGAATTTGAGAACAAGACTGGATTATGAGGAAGACAAGAGGCTTTCGCCGTATGCCGCAAGGAGCACCGAGGCCTTTCGCGAAATGGAGGAGGAGCGCATAAGCGCCGGCCACAGGCAGTGGTTTTCCATCGACGCCGACCGGATACTTCACTCACTTTCTTACACAAGATACATAGACAAGACGCAGGTCTTTTTCCTTATACCGAATGATCATATCACGCACCGCGTACTTCATGTCCAGCTCGTCTCAAAGATTGCAAGGACCATCGGCAGGCTGCTCCGTCTGAACGAAGACCTTATAGAGGCCATCGCGCTCGGCCACGACATAGGTCACCCGCCGTTCGGTCACGACGGTGAGCGCTATCTCTCAGAGATATGCATAGAGCACGGTATTCCGCCGTTTATCCACAGTGTGCAAGGCGTGCATTTCTTAAGACATGTCGAGCGCAAGGGCAAGGGGATGAACCTGAGCTGCCAGGTCCTGGACGGAATCTTGTGCCATGATGGCGAAAGGCACCTTAAGTCACTGAAGCCGTTGAGAAAAAAGGACTTTAAGTTCCTTGACCGCGAGATCGCAATAAAATTATCAGATCCTGACGTCGATCTGAGTCCACCCATGACCCTTGAAGGTTGCGTTGTAAGAATGGCGGATGTGATAAGCTATATAGGGCGGGATATCGAAGATGCCTTACGTATAAACCTCATAACGAAGGACCAGGTGCCGATGCAGTGTAGGGAGACGCTTGGAGAGACGAACGGCACTATAGTCTATCGCCTTGTTGAAGATCTCATCTCAAATAGTCTTGAAAAAGACGAAATTGCATTCAGCCAAGAGATGGCCGACGCCCTTTTTATGCTTAAGGAGTTTAATTATGAGTTCATTTATAAAAATCCAAAGATAAAGACAGAATCAGACAAAATAAAATGGCTTTATAGGATACTTTTTGATCGATTTTTGAATGATTTGAATCTGAACCGTAAGGAATCCGTAATATTTAAAGACTATCTTGACGGCATGGATCCGTCTTACAGGGAGGCGTTCAGTCCCCCTGAGATCGTAAGGGACTTTATCGCAGGCATGACTGATGCTTATTTTTTGAGGATGGGGAAGGATATCCTTATCCCGAGGCCATTCCCCGCTAGGTTTTAAGGCGTAACCCGCATTGGCATCCGCCAGTCGGGCGTACAAATGTAGTTTTTGAATCTTCTGAATATTGTGTCGATCTGATAGGAGGTGTGTGTATGAAGGTGGTGGCATTCAACGGCAGCGCAAGGAAAGATGGGAACACGGCTATTCTCTTGAATGTTGTGCTCGAGGAACTTAAAGCCGAGGGCATTGAGACCGAGCTCTATTCCCTTGCAGGAAGGTCGATTCTAGGGTGCATCGCATGTTATCAATGTTTTGAGAAAAAGAACAGGCGGTGTGCAGTGGAAAACGATGTCGTTAATGACTGTATCCAGAAGATGGATAAGGCGGATGGCATACTGCTCGGTTCCCCTACGTATTTCGCCGATGTGTCCGCCGGGATGAAGGCCCTGATCGAAAGATGCGGCATGGTAGGGAGGGCTAATAACGGTATGTATAGACGCAAGGTCGGTGCTGCTGTTGTGGCGGCCAGGCGCGCGGGGGCGGTACACGTGTTCAATTCGATCAATTTTTTCTTTACAATCAGCGAGATGATTGTTGTTGGTTCGAGCTATTGGAATATAGGCATGGGTAGGCAGCCAGGTGAGGTAAGTAATGACACGGAAGGTATACAGACCATGAAAGACCTCGGCAGGAACATGGCATGGTTGCTGAAGAGGATCAATCCATAGACGGTATCAATAACGTCGGTTTGATGGCGGAAGACCAGCGGCTTGATCGGCAGGTGTGAACGGTGCGGTGTTGGGGGCGTCCACAAGCCTTGCAAGGATTGAAAGGAAGGTCTTTCGAGGTATTTCTTCTGCCCCTAGACTCAGCAGGTGCCTTGTTGTCATTTGGCAGTCGATGAGTTCAAAACTCCAGGCGTCAAGTTGGCGCACAAGTGTTACAAGGGCGACCTTCGATGCATCTCTTTCGGTACTAAACATGGATTCTCCGAAAAATACCCTGCCAATCGCCACGCCGTAGAGTCCACCGACAAGTCTGCCGCTGGCCCATGCCTCCGAAGAGTGGGCAATACCCATATTATGGAGTCTTGTATAGGCTGCGACCATCTCATCACTGATCCACGTCCCTTCACCGGCCTCGATCCTTGTCTCCCTGCATGCCCTTATTACGTCGCTAAAGGCGGCGTCAAAAGTTATCTTGAATTTCGCCTGTCTTATTGTCCTTCTGAGACGTCTTGAGACATGAAGTCTTTTTGGATTGAGGACAAGCCGTGGATCTGGCGACCACCAGAGGATTGGCTCCCCAGGGCTGTACCATGGGAATATGCCCAGTCTGTAGGCCGCAATGAGCCTCTGCGGGTCAAGATCTCCGCCTATAGCTAGCAGCCCGTCGGATCTGGCCGATTCTGGCGGCGGAAAGACGGGGTCGTTTCCAAGCACATAGACCGGCATCTCCCTATCCCTTTTATTTCAGACCTTCTGTCGGCAGCCCGGCGGGATCTTCCTCAAGTACGCCGGCCAGTCCGGTTTTTATCGCATTGGTCGCCAGGCCGTCTGCAATCTCGTTTTCGACATGACCATTGTGTCCTCTGACCCATTCCCAGTGGATGTCATGGACATTACAAAGCGCATCAAGCGCTTTCCAGAGATCGCTGTTTTTTACCGGTTTCCCCGATGCGGTCTTCCAGTCCCTCTTTTTCCAGAGGTGGATCCATTCAGTGATGCCTTGTTTGAGATATTGCGAGTCGGTCATCATGACGATGCGGGATGGTCTCTTGATCGCCTCGAGCGCCCTTATGGCGGCAAGGAGTTCCATCCTGTTGTTTGTGGTATGACTCGACCAGCCGGACAATTTCTTTTCGTGTCCCCCTGATTTGAGGACTGCACCCCATCCGCCTGGCCCTGGGTTTCCTGAGCAGGCACCGTCGGTAAAGATAAAAATGACGTCATTCATCTATCAGCCATCAACTTTGTTCGGAGATTTCTCTGAGCGCCTCTGGTCCTATTGATGTGGCGACCGTTCCGGCCCGGCCCGGCAGCTCCATAAAGGAAAGTTCACGAATCGGCACTGTACCGCCAAGCAAGATAGCTGCCATGTCCTTGAGTCTGACGATATTGTATTTGGTCTTGAGCATTCGAAGGAGACGGATGAGAAATCTGCTGAACGGTCCGCCTTCAACCTCTGCATGTATCGGGATCACCGGGTATTTTGCCTTGTATATCTGGCGCAGGATGGCCTTGAATAGGTCTTCATTGTCACGTATACCTATGGTCAGGAGTTCCTCGATGCATGGGCCTGTAGATGGGATTTGAAGGGTCTTGAATATCCTGTCGCCTATCGATAGCCTTGCCGGTTCGCCTCCCCTCAGGTCACTTGCATATAAAAGGCCGAGTTCGTCTTGGATCTCGAGGCTTTCGGGTGTAACCTGCCAGCCTGGGGCTGCAACCGCCTCAGGCCGTTTGTCCAGTATATCTTGAAATGCGGAGAATGCCCTGTCAAATTCGCGGGCAATCTCCTCGCTCGTCATATCAGTAAGTCTATCCTGCCATTTTCTGTGATCCCAGGCATGAACTATGGCCTCGTGTCCATCGGCCTCGATTCTTCTGACAAGATCAGGAAATGCAATTGCTATAGGCCTGGCAGGTAGAAGTGTCCCTGAAAGAATGGTCCTCAGGCCATAGAGCCTCGGGGCCCCTGTCTTTAGCATCTTTTTCAGAAACAGCGGGTCGTTAAAGAGCCTAAAGATAGCCTTCCCTGCATTGTCAGGTCCGAACGAGAGACAGAAGGTAGCCTTTATCTCTTCCTTGTTTAAGATGTCGAGGAGTTTCGGTACACCCTTGGCCATACCGTCATGTGTATCAACGTCTATCTTTAGGGCAAGCAACCGGCCTCGTCCGGTATTTTTAAGTTTAAGATCCATTCAAAAAATATCCTTGCACACCTTTTTCATGGTTTGTCTGGCACGTCTGTGTCAAGATGCCTCTCGCCGGAAGGCCGTATATCAATTAGGCTATAGGGGGCCTCTTGGAAGGACGGATCGAGCAAGGGTCCTTTTAAAGTATGGGTTTTAGAGGTAGTCAGGCCTCATCCAGCGTACCGAGGTCTTTTACAGTCCCATTGCTCTGGTCGAGCACATAGGCAGAGATGGTACGCCTAAGGGCCTCTTCGAGGCCGATCTTAGGCGTCCAGCCGAGGACCGTATGTGCACGAGTGATGTCGGGCACCCTATAACCTACGTCCTGATAATCAGGTCCGTAATAGACCTCGGCAGGCACTTCCCGAAACTCGACTTTGTCGGCAAGGGCGGCGAGGGACGGGAATTCTCTGACGACCTTTATCATGGTCTCCGCAAGTTCTCGCACAGAATAGTCATTGTTCGGGTTGCCAATATTGAATATCTGGCCGTCGCATCTTCCATTTTTATTTTTTAATATCTCGATCAGACAGTCCAGGCCGTCATCGACATATGTAAAGCAGCGCCTTTGGCGTCCGCCGTCAACTAGAGTTATTGGTTCACCCCTCAGTATGTGCCCAAGGAACTGCGTCACCACACGTGAGCTTCCCTCTTTCGGTGTAGTGAGGCTGTCAAGGCCAGGGCCTATCCAATTGAATGGCCTGATGAGCGTAAACTGGAGCCCCCGATCCCTTCCCATCGCCCAAATAACCCGATCCATCATCTGTTTGGCGCAGGCATAAATCCAGCGTTGTTTGTGTATTGGCCCATAGACCAATAGGCTTGTTTCTTCATTAAATATGGGATCTTGGCTCATGCCATACACCTCGCTGGTAGAGGGGAAGATGACCCTCGTTTTGTATTTGGCGCATTGGCGTACGATTCTTAAATTTTCCTCGAAGTCCAACTCAAAAACCGCGAGCGGATCCTTGACATATGAGGCTGGTGTGGCTATGGCCACGAGCGGTAGGCATACATCACATTTTTTTATATGGTATTCGATCCATTCCTTGTTGATGGAGATATCCCCTTCAAGGAAATGGAACCTCGGATCGTGTATGAGTCTGCCCAGCCTGTCGGAGGAGAGATCCATTCCGTATACCTCCCACTCAGTCTCGGCCAGGATGCGTCTGACAAGGTGGCTTCCTATGAAACCGTTTACGCCGACAATTAAGATCTTCAATTCAAGTTCTCCGTTTGCTAGATTTTTATATGTAATAGATTGGTCTATCCAAGGCTGTATTTGATTATGAATCTGTCTCCATCTCTGACCAATTTTAGGACATCAGGGCATTTATTAGGCGGTATATCATCTTCGCTGGCGTTAACCAGACGAAGAATGCCCTTACCTGTCTGTACGAATACATTGCATCCTTCAACCTTTATCGTGCCCGGGATAAGTCCAAGCTCCATGTCGCTCAATGGTTCAGCCCACCAGATTATGAGTTTTTTGCCGTTTAGGAATGAAAATGCCCCTGGATAAGGCCAGGTTACCGCCCTTATGAGGTTGTATATGTCACGGGCCGGTAGATTCCAATCAATTATACCATCCTCCGGACGTCTCCCGCCGAAGTATGTGGCAAGGCTGTGATCCTGTGGTGTCCGTGGCGCCGTGCCGTCCAGGACCCTAGGTATAAATTCTTTAAGGAGTTCGTAGGTCGCAGCCTCCATCTTCTTAAACAAGGTGAAGGCCGTATCGGTCTCCGAAATATCGACTTCTTTTTGTGCTACGATGTCGCCTGCATCCGCCTTCCTTACCATATGATGCAGCGTGACCCCTCCTTTGGTCTCGCCGAAGATTATCTGCCAGTTCACCGGACATCTGCCGCGGTATCTTGGGAGGAGCGAGCCGTGGAGGTTTAATGCGGCTATCTTCGGAATAGCGAGGATCTCTTCTTTTATCATATTTCTATAATAGCAGGAAAGTATGACGTCCGGTGAAAGCCTACGGATGAATCCCACCCACTCAGGCGTGTTTACATCGTCAGGATGGTAGACAGGTATGCCCATCGATCCAGCCATCGCCCTGAGAGATTCAAACCATATGTTTTCATTGGGGTTGTCTTGATGGGTTATCACTGCCGAAACGTCCACGCCGGTTTCTTTCAAGGCCTTTAGGGCGACACACCCCATATTGTGGTAACCGAAAAGCACTACCGACATCACTTACCCCTTTGGCCTTTTATAAACCAGGCCACATGTTTAGCCATCAATTTCCCCTTGCTCGTTTCCCACGGGTTGACGGATTCCCTGATGTCAGGTCCTCTCGCTGCACCACTTGTGCCAAAGATAATACCGGATAGTTCATTGGCATATCTCTGGGTAGTAATAATAAGTTTATCCCCATTGCCCCCATTTAGAAAGGCGCTGACGTCATTTTTATCCTTCAATATCTTGATCGGGCCTGGCATGTCTAGATAAAATACCAGGTTGGTTATAGTCTTCGGATAGAATGCGACAGAGCCTTGCGATATATTGGGCAGCCTTTGGCGGACATCTTCCACAAATGCCCTTTCTGTTCTGTAGTTGTCGAGCATATTAAATTGTATGCAAAAAAGGCCGCCCATGATTATCGCCGTGCTTAACAAAACTGCGGCGGTCTTTGGGGCGATGCCTGTGAGGGACTTGAGCGTTTCAGGTAATATACGTCTTAAAAACAGGGGTAAAAGGGCCATGAGTCCGATTAATACCGTCGCGATCTTGAACGCAGATGGGGTATAAAACCCAGTGAATCTTTCAAGTATGGGCAATATAACAGGGCTTAAGACCTCGATAAATGAGGCGGCGAGGACAATCCATGTCTGAATGAGCAGTGCAGTCTTTTTAAAACCGTTTTCCCCTGTCTTTTCAAGAAATACTGCAACCAGCAGGGCTGAGAAGGGGAATATGGGCAGGATGTAGTAGCTTCGCCTTGAGCCTGATGCAGTAAAAAAAAGGAATATTAGAAAAAATACAGTAATAAGCCACGTCGTTTTTTCGTCTAGTCGTTTCCATGAGGCGGTTGTCTTTGCCAGCGCCGCTATCAAGAGTGGGCTCCATGGCATGAAGAGCAGCGGGAGATAGTAAAAATAGACATAAAAAGGCTCTTTATGGTCAAATGGTTCGAAAAAACGCTGGATGTTTTCTTTGAATACCATAAACAATCCGTTTTCGCTGTAGTTTTTCGCTGTAATTGTCGCATAGACAAAAGGAGAGAGATATATCGCAAGCCCGATCATAAGGGCCAGGATGTGCCCTTGCGTAAAGATGGCCTTCCAGCGACCCCGTCTTAATAGATCGGGGGCGATGGCGATCATCGGTATCACTACTGAGGTCAGGCCCTTTGTGTGCGCCCCGATAAAGCATATGAGATAGAAGACGATGGAGATGTAAAAGGCATCCATGCCCTTCATATTTTCAAGGCCATCCCGTTTTGACCAATACCATGCTACTGCCAGGATGGAGGCTGCCAGATTTTCTGTGTCACTGACCCCGGTACGGGACCAAAATATCATGCCATAGGCGGTCAAGAGTATCCATCCAGCCACCAGGCCTGTTTCCCTTGACCACAACCTCCTGCCGAGGTCCATGACGGCCCAAAGGCTCAATGCCCCTGCAATAGCACTTGGAAGCCTCAAGGCCCATTCATTGAGTCCGCCTGTAATAAAAGAGGCAAGGGCTATTAGCCAATAGCTAAGAAGCGGTTTATCAAAATAGGGTTCCCAATTGACGGCAGGATGGAAAAAGTCGTGTTTTATGAACATCTCGCGTACTATCTCGGCCCAGCGTCCTTCTGCTACATAGAGGCTTCTTCCGCCCACCCCCCAGAAGAGTATGATCACCGCGGCGGCCCAAAAAACGGCCGTAAAATAGTCCTTTTTCGTCCTTATCGCTATCGTGTTATTCATTGCGGTATATCTCCCTAAGCACATAACCCGGCCGGCCCCTTACTGCCTGGAATATGCGGCCTATATAATCCCCGATCAAGCCGAGTGCAAAGAACTGGCCGCCGACAATAAAAAAAAGTACGGCAAACAAGGTGAAGACCCCTTCTGCCGCCCAACCGGCGCCGAAATATAGCCTCATGGCAAGTATAAACGCGCCCAAAAAGAGACCCAAGGCGGCGACTGCCGCACCCACAAAAAAGAGTATCCTCAACGGCCACATGGAAAAGCCAAGCATCAGGTCAAGCTGAAGACCCAGGAGTTTCATGAGTGAGTATTTAGAGCGCCCGCCCGCCCGTTCTTCATGTCTGACAGGTATCTCAACCGGATTCCTGGCGAAAAAAGTGGCGAGGGCAGGTATGAATGTTCGATATTCTGGATTTGAAAGTATCCCATTCACCACCTCGCGGCTGTAGCCTCTTAGCATACAGCCGAAATCTTGAAGCGATATGCCCGACATCTTTGTCGTAAGTTTGTTTGTAATGCGGGATGCGAATTTCCTGAACAAGGTGTCTTTCCTGCCCTGCCTTATTGTTCCGATTAGGTCATGGCCCTTTCTGAATGCGTCGAGGAGTCTTGGTACCTCTTCTGGTGGGTTTTGGAGGTCTGCGTCAAGGGTGACGACCCACTCCCCGCGCGAGATCCTGAAGCCTGCCATGACAGCTGAATGCTGCCCAAAATTTCTCGCCAGATCTACTACCACCATGCCTTTGCGCCGTTTCTTCTCCTCAAGGAGGAGTTTTAATGTGGCATCCCTTGAGCCGTCGTTTACACAAACCACCTCCCATGATTCTGGGATGGTATTGAGTGTATCGAAGAGCCTCTTTAACAGGGCCGTTACATTTGCCTCTTCATTATAGAATGGAATTACCACGGATACCTTTGGTTTGGTTTCGCTTGCCATGTTTCGTCTTTAGCTATCTCTCATATCGTTTGATTATACGTTTCATAGCCGATATCACATCAGCCTGATCATTTTCTTCAAGCGTCGGATATAGTGGGAGTGAAAACAGGCGCTCGCTGTTCCATTCGGCGTTGGGGAGCATCCCTTTTTGAAAACCATAGTGTTCGCGGTAGTATCTTTGGAGATGCACGGCTGGAAAATGCAGGCCGGTTCCGATGTTTTCTTCCTGCAGCGCCAGGATGAATTGATCTCTGTCTATAGTAAGGGCCTCTATCTCAAGCCTGACGACAAAAAGGTGCCATGTATGTCTGTGTTTGTATGGTACACTCCCAAGGGGCGTTATTCTGGGAACATCGGCAAGGAGCTTTCTGTAATTTGATGCGAGCTTGGCCCGTTTTTCATTGAATTTTTCCAATTTTTTAAGTTGATGTATGCCGATTGCGGCCTGGATATCCATCATATTGTATTTAAAGCCTGGTTCTTCCACCTCATACTGGGGGCTGCCGCCTTTTGAGTAGCGCCTCCATGCATCCCTTGATATGCCGTGAAACCTGAGTCTGCGCATCCTGGCAGAACGTTCTTCATTGTTGCAGACTATCATTCCACCTTCACCTGTGGTTATGTTTTTGATCACATGAAAGCTGAAGACAGCGGCATCCGAGCCATTTTTGCTGTTTCCGATGACACGGCCTTTATATTCAGTTCCTACGGCATGGGCCGCGTCTTCTATGAGATAAAGCCTATACCTTTTGCATATCTCAGAAAGGGCGTCCATGTCGCACGGCGCACCTGCGAAATGCACCGGGATTACAGCCCTTGTCCTTGGAGTGATTGAACGCTCGACGTCGTAAGGGTCGATCTGGAGCGTCTCCTTGTCCACATCAGCGAATATAGGCCTTGCCCCGCAGATTTCGATGGTATTTACCGTGGATGGCCAGGTAATGGGTGTTGTGATAACCTCGTCTTCAGGACCAAGGTCAAGCGTCTTGAGCACCAAATGTAGCCCCGAAGTGGCTGAGTTTACTGAAATCGCAGCCTTTGCACCGGTAAGCTCCATAAACGCTTCTTCAAGCTTGAGTACCTTCGGTCCAGTGGTGAGCCATCCTGAGCGGAGGCTGTCGATTACCTCGCTTATCTCTTCTTCGCCTATTGTAGGTCTTGAAAACGGCAAAAAATCTTCCCTTGTCGGTCTATTTGATGTCATTAGCCGCTCCTTGTTATGAGATATACCCCGAGACAGATGGTAATTATGCCAGCCCATCGCATTGGGCCGACCGCCTCCCCGAAAAACGCCATGCCGGATAGCGCAGCTACTATATAGCCTACGCTTAAAAATGGATATGCAAAGCTTACATCGACTCTTGAAAGGACGAGGAGCCAGACCACAAGGCTTATGACATAACAGGAGAGCCCCAGGAGCACATAGGGGCTTGATGCCACTTTTACTCCTATCGGGATCAGATTTTCCATTGAAAAAGTGAATTCTCCTATTGTACGCATCCCTTGTTTCAGGGCGATTTGGGCGAATGCATTGAGAAATACCCCAAGCAGAATGATCGGCAGATATCTGTTCATAATTGCCTTACGGTTACAGCCGTGACCTCCTTTTTGTGGATGTGGCCTATGGCGGTCTGAGTAAATGCAAGGGTGTGTCGAGTCCTTTCTTCAAGTTCAAGTATGTCTTTTTTGTATCCAACCATAATAAATTTTGTGGGAAGCATATATCTTTTAAGGTCTTTTACGGACTTCGGTATAAACAAGATGTCTTTTGACAGTGTTTTGCTGAACAGGGCGTATTTGACACCATCACCATCTTGTTTTATGCCATAGAGGACTATTTGCATCGGTCTTTTCAGATCCCTTTCGGCGTCCATTACAAAACTCTTTCCTGATTCGGCCTTGGATAAAGCGGGCTCAAAGATGAGTTCGTATCCTGAAATCCCACATGCCAGGATGAGTGCGGTCATGGACGGGAGCACCGTCTCAAGACTTGCTCGTTTTATAATTAAAAGCCAGCCCGCGATGACCACCGACAACCATATTAAAACCATGAAGGTCGGCACGGCAAGGCCAAATGGCGGCCTGAATACGCATACAAGGCCGACAATCAACAAAACAGCCAAGACGATGCCGGCAAGTCGGAGATATAGCCTATTATGTCTTGGGATGGGCGTGTTTACCACATTTTGGACGGCCATGCCAATGAGGATCGAAAGCGCCGGCAGGAGCGGCACAAGATATCTCCCATGTCTTGAGCTTGCGAGGCTAAAGATCAAAAGGACCGAGAAAAGCCAGGCCAATGAAAGCCGTAAGATATTATTTTCGGAAACGCCAATGACGAACGATCTTGCGCCTGACGCCTTTGATCTGAACGTCATAATCCCCCACGAAATTATCCAAATCCACCAGGGCCCTATACCCTGGGCTAAAAATATAGCGTAGTAATATGCAGGTTTATTCGCCTCCTCCCCAACCCTTCCAGTCACCTGGGCGGTCAGTATCTTTTGTGCAAGTGCTGTTCCGCCGGTATGCCAGGCGTAAAGAAGTTCACCCCCCATCAAGAGCGCACCCAATAACCCGATGAAGATGAAAAAGGGCAAGAGATCCCTGAATCTGCCACTCAGGATTAGATACCCGCCCCAGATGGCCAACGGCAGAATGACCCCTATTAGACCTTTTGTCAGGAACGCAAGGGATATGGCAAGGGCGACGAATAAATAATGCCTGAAGTTGATTTTCTTATTTTGTAGTAGATTTTTATCCTTCGAAAACAGGTATAGGATAGAAAGGCCGACAAAAAATGCAAGCAGCATATCGATCGCCGCATGGGCTGCCTCTTGCCAGAACTGGGGGTTAGATGCAAGTATCACGGCCGAGAAAAGACCTACACGTCTTGAGACCTTTGAACCGAGCTTGGACGTAATGGCCACGAGACCTGCAGCAGAGATGGCGCTTGGCAATACAGCGCTGAGTGTCGAGATATGTCCGGTGGGCATGGAAAAGACTGCTTCAAGCCAGAAATAGAGCGGGGTGTAGTCCGGATAGATATTGCCGAAAGCGGTTGGGAAAAAGCCCAGGCCTCTTTCGAGCATCTCGCGCGCTATGAGTGCAGTCCTGGCCTCCAAGCCGTAGAGGTCCCTGAGTGGTGCAGTCCAGATATATAATACGAAGGCTGCGACGGCGACAATGATGTGCCATGGTCCTTTATTATCCCTTTCATAGTCGGATGAATCCAAACTGAATAGCGTCAGGGCCTGCCTCCATTTAGTTTTTCTGATGACAAAATCATTAATAATTATACAGGCCAGAGATTAACAATTGTTTCCAGCAAGATTAAAAATCGGTAATGATTCAAGCGAGATCCCCTGAAGCGCCAGATATGATAGGGCCTTCTCCAGCCGGTATGAATATAATGAAAGTTGATCCCTTTTCGGGCGTGCTTTTGACCTCGATTCTTCCCCTGTGGGCATGAATCACCGCCCTCACAAGGCTGAGACCCAACCCTAGACCTCTTTGTGAACGGCTTTTATCCGCACGGAATAGGCGGTCGAATATCCTCGGCAAGTCATTCTGAGTTATTCCGGCACCTGTGTCTTTGACGGAGATGATGAGCTCCTTTCCTGTTTCAGTCTTGTCAGCGTTTATGAAGACACTCCCGCCCTTTTCTGTGTATTTGATCGCATTGTCGAGCAGATTGGCTATGGCTTGGCGGAACCGATTTGGATCGATCCGAGCCAGCAGACCCTTAGGTGCCGTCACCGATATGCTTATACCCTTGGTTTCCGCTACGTACTGATAGAGTTCAGCTATGTCTTTTATGATGCGGCCAACATCTGAATCCTCGAATCTGAGCCTTAACGTCCCTGTCTCGGCCTCCGAGATGTCCATGAGGGTGTTGAGCATGGAGGATATGCGCTCCGCCTCCTCTGCGCAATCCATAAGGGCCTCACGTAGCCTTTCCTTGTCGTTGTCAGCTGCCAGTGTAGTCTCGATCACGGCCCTGATGCGAGTGATGGGGGTCCTAAGGTCGTGGGCTACGTTGTCGAGGGCCTCTTTCATGCCGTTTACAAGGGTCTCAATCTTCTTCAGCATCTCATTAAAGAGCCTGATAAGCTCGTCCAATTCATCCCCTGTATTGCGGGACGGCACCCTCGCGCTTATTTTTCCGCTGCCTATTGTCTTTACGGTGGAGATTAGGTCCCTGATGGGCCGCAGGGTACGGAAGGCAAGGAAACCCCCGCCTATTAGGCTGAGCATGACGGTCGAGGCTATGATGCAGGCGAATATAATCTGGAATTCTTCGAGCAGATCTTCTTTAGCATCCAGGCTTCTCCCTACCTCTATGATAGTTCCGTCGGCAAGGCGGCTGTAGGCGGTTTCGATGGTGTCTTCTTCGCCCTCGCTCTTCAGTCTTAGTTTTATAAACAGCCAACCCTTTTTATTTTGCGGGATATTTTTTTCAATTTCATCTTTAAGTGTGTTGTAAAGTGTGTTGTACGGCCTTGGTATGTTTAAAAATAGGGTTTTGTTTTTTGCGTCGGCTATCCTTACAAAGAAGGTCGAGGCCTTATCTTTGGCCTGTTCGAGCCTGATCTTGTCTATGATACCCCTCCAGCCTTCGATTTTATATGCCAGGTTGTATTCGTTGAGTTCATCTTCGATAATACCTCGGTTGTCGTCTTCAATAGCAGAGGTAAGGAGCACGTAGGCTATTCCGAATATTATGAGTGAACTGATGAGGAATATAGATGAATACCAAAGGGTCAGCCTGAAGCCTATCGCCCTCGGCATCTTCAATATCTCAGGAATTTTTAAGGACATAACCTACGCCGCGAATGGTATGGATCAATTTTTTCTCAAAGTCTTTGTCCACTTTGTTTCTGAGTCTCCAGACCATTACGTCAACCACGTTTGTCTGTGGGTCGAAATTGTAGTCCCACACGTGTTCGAGTATCATGGTCTTCGAGACGACCCTGCCCGCATTGCGCATTAGATATTCAAGGAGCGAAAATTCTTTGGGTTGAAGTTCTATCTTTACTTCCCCCCTTTTTACCTCACGAGTGAGTATATTCATAGAGAGGTCACCAACGGTGAGGGTAGCAGGTTTTGGTGACCTTGTATGCCTACGGATAAGGGCCTGTACGCGGGCAAGGAGTTCAGAGAATGAAAATGGTTTGATGAGGTAATCGTCGCTGCCTGTCTCAAGCCCTTTAATCCTGTCTTCAACTGATCGTTTGGCGCTTAATATTATAACTGGTGTGTTGACGCCCCTATGTCTCATCTCTTCGATAAGAGACAGGCCGTCAAGGTTGGGCAGCATTATGTCTATTACAGCTGCGTCGTACGGTTCGGTCAACGCCAAATGGAGGCCTTCATCGCCGTCTTGCGCCTGGTCCACTGCGAAACCAGCCTGTTTCAGGCCGGATGCTACAAAAGAGCTGATCTTCTCGTCGTCTTCAACAACCAGTATTCTCATGATTTCAATTAATGTGCATCGTATATTTTTATTTTTTTAATGTGTCATTCCTATGCGCGCCGGGATTTGTAGTATACCCGCCTGCAGCAGGCAGGCCTGTCACTGATATATGGATTCAGAGTTTTTACGTCTCTTTGGAGATGGGGACCTTTTCATCTTTAAGTGTCAACCGCCTTCAACCAGTTTAGTGATGCGCTCCTTGGCTTCGGTGTCTTCATTCAAAGGGATGCATGAGTCAATATCGAGTTCGGCGAGGGCGAGCTTTGTTGCAAACGCCAGACATGATGCCTCTCCACAGGCCCTGCAGTTGGTTTTTGGAAGTAGTTTGTATATATCGAACGCCTGAGGGCGTTTACGTTCCCGATTGTCAGGGGTGATCGCCCCCCGCCTTTCCCACAGGGCATTTAGGTAATTTACGGCACTCGATACAGCCTCTCTGCCTTCGATGAGGTCAGGTACGGTTGCAACGGCCAGTTCATAAGGCCTTAAAGCAACTTTGTACCTGCCGAGTCTGAAGATGATCACCGGCCCTTCAGGGTCAAACGATATCACCCTTGCCTCAGCGTTCACATAGGGCATGACGGGCGACAGGTCTTTTTCTGTCTTTATTTTTGCCTTGTAGCAGGCCTTGTCTACATGACAGGCCGCGGCTTCGAGTACGGGTTCTGTATATTTTACAAACTCTTCCATGCGACTCCCCCTTTTTTTATGAGATTTTCATGTATGATGCGTCTTTTCCTTCGAGATGAAATAGAGATTTCTGAGATATATAAGTATCCCGAAGGCCTGACCTGCAATAAAGACTATATCGCGCCTTAAAATTGCATAGATTAGCAGCACCAGGCTTCCTGCGATGCTCAGATACCAGAATGCCGTTGGGATCATGCTCTTTTTGCGCCTTTCAGAATATATCCACTGGATAAAAAAGCGCATAAAAAACAGAAACTGGCCGGTAAATCCTATCGCAAGGACTAAAATTTCTTTTTTTGTCAAATTTTCCAGGATCATAGCAGGTATTTGTTTTGATAACCTCGTGGGGTGATCATACGGTTGTTCCAGACAAAGGTCAAGGAGTTACCTATGATAACCGTTGTCTGCATGTTGATTGCTGCATTGCACATGGCGTCAAGGTCTGTGATGGTCACTGACTCTTCGTCCCTTGTGGCTGCCATGACTATGCCAACAGGGGTTTCGGGCGGACGGTATTCAAGGATGATGTCCCTGGCCCTCATGATGTGTCCTTCCCTGCGTTTGGATCTGGGGTTGTAGAGTACTATCACCATGTCAGCGGATGCAGCGGCCTTGAGCCGCATCTCTATGACCTCCCATGGGGTAAGGAGATCCGAAAGGCTTATGGCTGCAAAGTCGTGCATGATCGGGGCGCCAAGCCTTGAGGCGCAGGCATTTAAAGCAGCAATCCCCGGAATGACCCGGATATCCACATCCAAACCATCTGCCCTTGCCAGTTCGAATACAAGACCGGCCATGGCATATATCCCGGGGTCTCCGCCCGAGACAAGGGCCACGGTCTTCCCGTTTCCCGCGAGATCAAGCGCCTTTCTGCAGCGCTCGACCTCTTTCATCATCTCTGAGGAGATGACTTCCTTGCCCGTAAGCAGGGCAGGTATGAGTTCGAGATAGGTCTTGTATCCGATGACCACGTCTGCCTTGCTGATTGCATCCATCGCCGCCGGGGTGACGTGCTCAAGCCCTCCTGGACCTGTTCCTACCACGTAAAGTCTGCTTCGGCCACCGCCACTGTAACTTCCTTCCATTTGGTCTTCTCCACTAAAAGTCTTTTTGTCCCGGCGCTCAGTATGGCCGCGGGCTCACATACCCCGCCTACACCTGTGGCCTCCATAACGATCATTGAAGACTCCCTGATCGGAATTTTGCTGAGGAGGTTTTTTGAATAAAATTCGACGTCTACGCCGAGCATCCTTGCATATTTCATCAGCCCGTCTTCATCCTTTTTTATGTCGATTGAGGCGAGATTGCGAATGGAAAGGGGGGAAAGGCCATTAATTTTAAATGTTTTGTTTACAGCGTGGGCGATTTTTTCCATTGATGTGCCCCGGTTGCACCCGATTCCTACGACAAGGTTCCTCGGCCTGAGGAACAGCGGACCTTTAAAAGACCATATACGGTTCGATACAACAATATCGGCTGTATCCGGCGCATCAGTCTTTACAAGTCCTGGCGGAAGGGCGGGGAGCCTGACCTCTGAATATATGCTGACCGAGCCCTTATTTACAAGCCTGGCGCTTACACGGGTGAGCGCCTTTCCGTCTTCCACCGCAAGATCAAGCCCTTTTGCCCAGAGATCAACGGCGGCCAGACCTAGGATGTCCGATGCAGTGGTTATCACGGCCTCGGCGCCTATGCTCTCTGCAACACGCCTTGCAAGGTCGTTTCCGCCGCCTATGTGTCCTGAAAGCAGGCTTATGGCGAATCTCCCTACCTCGTCCACCACCACTACACAAGGATCTTTTTTCTTGTCCTTAAGATGAGGTGCTATGGCCCTTACGACAATGCCGGTCGCCATGATGAAGACAAAACCGTCGTAATCCGTCCATATGCGTCCGACTGTCTCACGGACAGGGCTGGGCTCAGGGATCACCTCGGCCCTGCCGGTCTTGGAAAGATCATCGGCGATCCTCTTTGCAAGCCCTTTCGTCCTGTCTGTAAGGGCAAGAATCGCTACATTCATTTCCTATACCCATGTGTGAAGTCTTTTGCATAAAGCCTCGATTTTTCGTAACTTTCTTTTTCTCCAAAAACCTTGCCAACGGCTATGACGGCGGTCTTTTCAACCCCTGCATCCCTTGCCAGCCCTGATATGGTGGAGAGCCTGCCCCTTATTATCCTCTCTTCAGGCCATGTCGCCTTCTCTATCACTGCGACAGGCGTATCGTTCGGATATCCGCCGTCTATCAGATCATGCACGACCTCGTCTATCATGCCGGCGCTCAGGAGGATCATCATGGTGGCCTGATGCCCGGCGAGCGATTTAAGCCCCTCGCCTTCGGGCACAGGGGTGCGGCCTTTGCGTCTTGTAATGATGACGGTCTGTGAGATGCCTGGGATTGTAAGCTCGGTCTTTAACGCCGCAGCCGCCGCGGTCACAGAGCTGACACCAGGTATGACATCAAACGGGATGCCAAGGTCTTTGAGCGCGTCCATCTGCTCCTGTATGGCCCCGTAGATGGCAGGGTCCCCTGTGTGCAGGCGCACAATCCTCTTTCCTTCTCTCCATGCCCTGGCCATGATTGCTGTTGTCTCATCGAGTGTAAGCCCTGAAGAGTCATGGGCCTCGGCCTTTATGTCCTGAATCAGGGCCGTTGGCACGAGGCTTCCTGTATAGATCACCACATCTGCCTCATCGAGCAGCCTCCTGCCCTTTAATGTGATGAGCTCGGGGTCGCCTGGGCCCGCCCCTACAAAAGAGACCGGTTTCATCGCCGAACCCCTGTTCCAGTTGCCTTTCTTACAATAATGGTGGAAAAGTAGTGAAGCGGCCCAATGGATGAGGACTTTATGTCACGAATGACCCTTTCGTCCTCAAGACTTGAGCGCTCAATAAGTACGGCCCTTTTGGTCAGGCCGAGCTCATCCAGGATAGCTGTGATTTTATCCATTACGTTATGCACCTTCATAAGGACTATCGTATCAAAGGTCAAAAGGGCGTCTCTTATGCGTATGTCTTCAAATGTCGCAGGGATGACGACCATCTGTTCATCTCCAAGACACAAAGGGATGGTTGCAGAGGCCGCACCCGCGCTTATGGATGATACCCCGGGGATGATTGTGACATTAAAATCTGGCATGAGATCCATCAGGGTCTCGCAGACATAGAAACCAGTGCTGTATATGCCTGGATCGCCCATTGTCGGGAAGGCTACGTCTTTGCCCTGTAAGAGCCTTGCTGATATGGCATTTGCCGCCTCCCGCCAGGCCATGACCATGTCTTTGTCCCCAAGGCCTTTTCTGACCTTTTTCATGGGGAAGTGGACATCAAGGACCTCCTTACCTTCCCTTGAGACCAGGCGTTCAATGATGGAAAGGGCCACGCTTCCGCCATTTTCTCTCCCCTTTGGCGCAAGCCAGACGGGAGATTGTTTTAAGACATCCAAGGCCTTTAGTGTCATAAGCCCTGGATCCCCCGGTCCTACGCCTACAACAAAGAATTTTCCGGTCATTTTACCCCTGTTATAATGGAAATTGGATTTAGATTTAAAGACGTCCCGTCTTCGAGTTTCCGTCTCGTGACGCTTATTTCGCTTATATCTACTTCAAGCCCTGCCTCGCACATAAGCCTTGGGGCGAGATCCCTGGTCTTTGCCGTTACGGCGTTTATCACGATCCGCCCGCTGTTTTTAAGCCTTCTGGCAGTGGATGCGATAATCCCAGGGAGGCTTCCGCCGCTTCCGCCTATAAAGACCCGGTCAGGGTCCGGAAGGCCGGACAGCACGCCAGGCGCCTCGCCATGGACAGGGGTTATGTTCCAAACGCCAAATCTCATTATGTTTGTGCGGAGATTGAACATCTCAGCCCCATCTTTTTCGATGGCGAATATCTTGAGCCTAGGCGAGATGCGCCCGGTCTCTATGGAGACGGAGCCGCTTCCAGCCCCTATGTCCCAGAGTACGCCCTCTTTCGGGGGTCTGAGCCTGTGGATTGTAACGGCCCTGACCTCATCCTTGGTAATAAGCCCGCGGCTGTGCTCGATTTGAGACTCAGTGAGGCCGAAGACAAATGGATGATCTTCATCCTCAGCCCTTGTCTTCCTGATGACGATCATGACATTCGGCTCGGCGAATTCCTGGCCTACCGCCTCATCAAGTCTGCCCTCAAAGACCCGCTCGTCTTTCATCCCAAGCCTTTCCCCCACAAAGACCAGATAATCACCGCGGCGATCAGGCGGCAGGGCGTCAAGGAGCCTTTTCGCTATAAAGGATGGATCGTGCACATCGTCGGTCAGGATGAATGTCTTTTGATGCAGCAGGATGCGGCCATGGATATCGTCAATCTCCCTCCCGTGCAGGCTCAAAAAGTGTGCGTCGTCCCATGGCTCCTTAAGGCATGAAAAGGCAAGCTGCATGGAGGAAAGGGCAGGGTAGATCGTTATGACGTCCCTTTCAAATTCCTTGATGATCAGGCGGCCTATGCCGTAAAAGAGCGGGTCTCCATCTGCAAGGACAGCGACATCTGTTTTGTTTAGCGCATCCCTTATGGCCTTTATGGCCTCTTTTATCGGGACGATCGGAATGATGCCGAGGTCTGCGCTATGGATAAAAGAACGGAATCTCTCAGGAGTTACTGCATAGCCACAAGATAAGATAGCATTTCTGCCCATTTTCGACGGACCTTCAGGCCCTATGCCGATAAGGTGCAACCTATGCACGTTCAGCCACCTCGCCTGAATCTATCAGATAGACCGAGACCGGGATACCTGCCACACCCTCTGCAAATGCCTTTGCCCTTTTGCACACAAGGCAGATTATCTCCTTTTCCCCAGCCTCCTTTAGCCGCCAATAGATCTCCCTTGCGGTGTTCGCATTATAGAACTTATCGGAGTCCTTGAGGCCGAGGTCTTTCAGGAACGAGACCATTGCTTTGATCTCAAGGGCCCCGTGCCGCACATGGGTCTGAGGGATGCCCATTGCGGCTTTTACAAGCTTTGCCCACATACACCCAAGGTGCAGCCTTGAAAAGCCGTGGGCCCTGGCCTCAAGGAGGGAGAATTCGAGGTAGTCGCCCATCATCACATAGGCCTCTTCAGGAAGCCCCAGTTCCGCCTCAAGGACTGCCTCTGATGTGCGGCCGGTGGAGAGCGCCACCTCTGAAAGCCCCGCTGCCCGCGCCACATCCATGGATGCCTTGATGGTGGCCGTCCATGCCTCGGCGGATATGGGCCTTACGATACCGGTGGTGCCGAGGATGGAAATCCCTCCCAATATTCCAAGGCGTCTGTTCAGGGTGTGTTCCGCAAGTCTCTCCCCATTCGGCACGGAGATGATGACCTCAATGCCCAACACTTGCCCTATAGCGCAACCAGATTCCGAAATCGCCTCTTCCACCGCCTTTTTGATCATCTTTTTTGGCATAGGGTTTATGGCTGGCTCGCCAACCTGTACAGGCAGTCCTGGCTTTGTAACAATGCCGACCCCTGGCCCCCCGAGTATCCTGATCCTATCTTTCCCTGTCTCGATAACCCTTATCAAGGCCTCTATCTCGGCACCGTTCGTTACGTCAGGGTCGTCCCCTGCATCCTTGATTATTGATGCAACTGCTGTGTAAGGGCCGGCCAGGGCTGCCATATGCACGGCGAATGTCACCCTGCCGCCTTGTGGAAATGGTATCTCGACCCGTGGCTGAAGGTCTTTTGTAAGGAGACAGAGTGTTGCAGCCTTTGCCGCTGCAGCTGCACAGGCCCCTGTGGTATAGCCTGAGCGGAGCCTCTTCATGCCTTGCATTCCGCTAGACGAAGGAGTGCGTTTACAATCGCGGCGGCCGCAGGGCTTCCGCCTTTTCTGCCGAGGATCGTTATGAAGGGGTATGGCCTTGAAGACAGAAGTTCCTTTGATTCCGCTGCATTTACAAAGCCGACCGGAGTACCGACCAGCAGCGAGTTGCAGCCGTTCCTGTCTATATATTTGACGGCGCTTAAAAGTGCGGTCGGGGCGTTTCCTATGGCGATTATACCAATATCGTTTTGATCTATTCCGATCTCTATGGCCGCATCGGCCCTTGTACGACCCTCTTCCTGTGCCTTCTTCGCGGCACCAGGATCCGCGATCAAACACATGACCCTGCCGCCGAACCTTGAAAGCCTTGTCTTGTCTATACCTGCGGCAACCATGTTTACATCGGTCAGCACGTCTTTTCCCGCCCTTACAGCCTCGATTCCGGCCTGAATGGCCTTTGGATGAAATTTCATCTGGGAGGCGATCGAGACGTCACCAGTGGCATGAACCACCCGTATAACTACGGAGAGCTCATCCTGGTTAAACGGTGTCTGTCCGAGTTCCTCCCTTATTATCCTGAAACTCTCTTCTTCGATCTCGTCTGGCCTTGAAAACCTCAGCTCAAATTCCATGGCCTCCTGCTCCCTTTGAAAACTCGATGAACCTCCTGACCGCCCACGGTGTGTTGCCGAAATGGATGTGTATGTAGCTGCCCAGCGTATTTTTGATTAGATAGCCACTGAACCTCCCGTCTGCAAGCCGGAATGTACGATCGACCTCAGGCGGCATCTCTTCTATGGTCGAATAGTGGAACTCATGGCCTTTGAGCCTGGGGATGCCATGCTGTGCAAAGGCGGTCCGCAAACCCTTGTACATAGCCGCAAATGGTCCAGAGACAGGTTCTATCTCCCTGTATCCGAGTGCTGACAAGCGGTAGTTCATCTTGGCTCTGACCGGATATATGCCGACCATTGGATAGAATTTTTGGTCAAGGCCTTCTATACCCTGGGTAAGGTACATAAAACCGCCGCATTCGGCATAAACGACCCCGCCTCTAATCGACCAGTCCCTGATCGAATTGAGCATCTCATGGTTTTCAGAGAGCCGTTCAGCATAGAGTTCAGGATAGCCGCCGCCAAGATATATAGCATCTATACCATCAGGGATGGCTGTATCTGAAAGTGGACTGAATTCTGTTATCCTCGCCCCCATTTTTCGGAACAGATCGAGATTGTCTTCATAATAGAAACAGAATGCCTCATCTCTTGCAATTCCTATGGTTATTTCATGCCCTTGGGTGTATCCGTCATTGTTGTTCTTAGGACCGTCTCCGCCTGTCTCGGAAATAGTACAGTCCAGATTCAAAGGCTCTTTGATTTTAACTGGTTTTATCTGGAGGTCCATAAGTCTTTCTAGATCAATGAAATCGGACACCGCACAGGAAAGCCTTTCTACAGCCTTTTTATCGAGCGGGGCGTCGTTTGCCATAAATAGCCCGAGGTGGCGGCTTGGTATCTCAAACCATTGATCCCTTGGGAGATATCCTAGAAATAGATCAGAGTTGCAATGCCTTACGATGGCGTTTTTCAATAGATCAAGGTGTCTCCGGCTCCCGACTCTGTTAAGAATTATTCCCTGGACAAGATCTGGGTCGATTACCTCAAAGCCCTTTATAATAGCGGCGACCGTTTCTGCCATTGAACGTACGTCAATGACCAGGATAACCGGTAATCCAAGGCATCTTGCGAGAGATGCACTGCTCGAGACCCCGCCGTCAAAAAGACCCATAACCCCCTCGACTACGGCTATATCCGCCCCTTTTGCATGGTCAAAGAAGGTCTCTTTTACAAAATTTTCCCCGCACATCCATATATCCAGGTTCCTTGACATCCTTCCTGTCACCATGTGGTGCAGGGTGGGGTCTATGAAGTCGGGCCCGCATTTAAAGGGTTGGACATCGAGACCCTTTGACTTAAGGGCCGCCATGATGCCAAGTGCCACGGTGGTTTTACCTACTCCGCTTTGGGTGCCGGCGATGAGGAACGTCTTCATAGAGACATTATTCACTTCTCTCCGCATATCTCTATACCACTGTCTTTAGCGGCATCTTTTATATGTCTTACAAAGATGTCTGCAAATGCATCGTTTTCACTAAGACCGTGGATGTCTGCGACCACCTTTATTCCAGCTGACTCAAGCCGCCGTTTCCACGAAGTATTAGCGTCGCCTGCCATATCATTTCGTGCATGGTCACCAGCCACTTCCATGAATGGTTTGAGCAGCACCTTTCTTATCTTTTCAGCCTTAAGTTTGTCCATGACTTGATCAAAAGATGGAAAGCCTTCTACTGTACCTATGAAGATCTTGGCATCCGGGTACATGGAGCGCATGACGTCTTGGAGTTCTGCATAGGCTCCTGACGAATAATATTTGTTTCCATGTCCCATATAGACAAGGGCCGCCTTTTTTCTTTGGGCCTCTCGGACATCTTCCGCTACAGCCCTTGCCGCTTCCTTAATATCGTCTATATACGGATGGACATCGCCGTTTGCGCCAAGTGCGGGTCTGCCTATAGCCAGCCTTTCAAACGGCATATTTTTGGTTTTAAGGGTTTTTATGGCCTCAAGCCCCTTGACATAAGAGACAAGGTCGTCGTACTCCTCGCCGTTATATATGTGTAGCGACTGAACTATTATATTAGAATAGCCTTTGTCTTGAAGGTCGGCTATGGTCGCCAACGGGCCTTTGACGCTGAAGATATCGGGCGGCAACGACTTGTTTGCTGCCTTAAAGTCCTTATCGTGTATCCTCTTGTGCCATATCTTGCGGATCATGTTTGATGTAAATGCGACCTTGACCGGTACGCCGGGGCAGGCATCTTCGACCCGTTTTTTGATATTCATGATGCCGGTAAGTGCCTCAGGATAGCTGGTTCCAAAGGCGGCAAGCACGATAGCGGCGTTTTCTCCTTTTGTCTCTTTTGCAGAGACGCTCACGGATTGCAATCCCAAAGATATTAAAAGCGTTATTATTAACCATGCTGATTCTTTGATCATTTTTTACCTCCTTAAGATCTAGTAGATTTTTTACATAAAACAAAAATCCCGAATCAAACGCCTTGGTTGATAGGCAGTTGGATTCGGGACAGCCCTTTTTATCCGCTTAAATCCTTAAAATTTATCGTTTCAGCCCAAATGGGCGGCCGTTGCTCTTTTTGCCGCGAAGAGCGCGGTTTCTTAAGACAGGCAGGTCTTCTGACTAACGGATCTTCCTAGCGGCTGCAAGTCTTCCCAGGCGATTATTATCTTGCCCAGTGACTCGTTGCAGTTGCAGCCTTAGTCCCCGATCACAGCGGCGGGCCCGTTCCTGATTTGCACAGGATTCCCTATTAAGCCTTACGACACCTGGTTTAGATTTTGGATGTAAATTATTTGCCTTAAAGGGGCTTGTCAAGATAGCGTTTATTTGCAAGGAAGACTTCGCACGCTTTTGATGGATTTTGTGTTATGGTAAATAAAAAGTAAATAAAAAATTAGATAAACCGCACAACCGGTAAAGATGCCAGAAACGATAAAAACAAGCCGCAGCCCGACTGGTTTTTCTGTGCCCTATCAAATTGTCGCATTTAGTATCTTGATGTTGTTTTCGATTGTCGTCGTAATAAGCGGCATAGGCACATATAAGATATCCATCGATGGGGCAAGGAACCTTATGGAGAAGCGGGCGGTGGACATAGCGGTGAACATTGGCATCACGCTAGACCGATTCGGCTTCAAAGAGGAGTTCTTCGAAGAGTTGATCCGCTCAGAGAGATGGAGAGATCTGGCCTTTTTAAGTTTGTATGATCAGGAAGGCACGATCATCCTACATTCAAATCCAAAACTCCTTGGTAGGGAACAGAAAGACGAATATATAGAGAAGGTTATAAGAGATGAATCTCCGCTCATACATTTTTCAACCCTTGCTACAGGCGAAGAGGTCTTTATTTTGGACTTCCCATTGCAGCTACACAAGAGGTTTCTGCGCGTATATCATTCATCTAGATTTAAAAGGGGCATGAAAAAGGATATGGATCAGGAAAAGACAGAAAAGGTATTTTGTCTCAGGGTGGCTATTCATCCATATCCTGCAAATGGGATCGTAAGGAAGGCGAATTTTCAGATAATCCTGGTAGGATTCTCGCTTGTGATACTTTGGGTGCTTGCCATTTTTTTCTTCCTTGCCTGGCGGCGCGGAGAGAGATTCAGGGCGCGGCTTCGAGAGCAGGAGAGGCTTGTGGCCCTGGGGGAGATGGCGGCGGTTCTTGCGCACGAAATCAGGAATCCATTGAGCAGTATAAAGGGGTTTGCCCAATATCATCTTGAACAGGGCGACCTATCGCCGGTCTTAAAGGAGGATATGGGTATTATCGTCGGGGAATCGGAGAGACTCGAGCGTCTTACATTCGATCTCCTGGCCTATGCCAGACCTGCTATGCCGCATGAAGAAGAATTTGATCTTGAAAAATTCTGTAAAGAGCTTGTAAGGGGTCTGGTCGTACCTTCCGACAGAATCAGCATTGTTTTAGACTGCAAGCAGGCAAAGATACGCCTGGATAAGGCTAAGCTTACACAGATAGGGATAAATCTACTTCAAAACGCGGTTGATGCTGTGCATGAGCATGGCGGCGAGGTCGGAGTCGCCATGCGATATGGTGAAGGAAGGTTTGTTATGGATGTCTGGGACAGCGGCCCAGGTCTTCCGGGGGAAGTAAGACAGCACCTGTTCGAGCCGTTTGTTACTACAAAGGCTAGAGGTACCGGGCTCGGCCTTGCCATTGTCAAGCGTCTGACAGAATCCCTTGGCGGTTCAGTAACCATTAAAGATCGAGGTCCTGTAGGGCCTACTGGAGAGGGTGGCGGTACGTTGGCAGAGGTCATTATACCGATTCCTGAGCAGGAGGAAGAATCTTGAGTAAAGAGAAGATGAAGCGGATATATATTTGTCAGTCTTGTAACTATCGATCATTTAAATGGCTTGGTCGATGCCCTGACTGTGGCGTATGGAATTCATTCACAGAAGAGATTGAAACCTGCGCAAGCGGGATATCCCTTAATGCTGGCGGTTGTCCTGAGCGTATGTCAGAGATTGCGACGCGAGCCGAAGGATGCCGCATAATCACCGGCATAAAGGAGCTGGACAGGGTCTTGGGTGGAGGGCTAGTTCCTGGTTCGGTTGTCTTGCTCGGCGGTGAGCCGGGGATCGGAAAATCCACGCTCCTCCTCCAGTTCCTTGGTCATATTTCTGGTCTCGGCAATAAGGTTTTATATATAAGCGGCGAAGAGTCGCCTGAACAGATAAGGATGAGAGCGGAGAGGCTCGGCATCGAGATGGGCGGGAAGGAAGATTTTTGGTTGGCTGGTGAGGTGATGCTCGAACGCATAGAGAGATATGTATCTGAACTGTCACCCATGTTTTTGGCGGTAGATTCCATCCAGACCGTGATTTGTGAGGATTTGGAATCGGCCGCAGGGAGCATCTCACAGATTAGGGAATCGGCTGCAAGGCTCATCCGCATGTCGAAACCGAGGGGGTTGAGCGTATTTCTGATAGGTCATGTCACAAAGGAAGGTGTCATTGCTGGTCCGAGGGTCCTTGAACATCTAGTGGATACCGTACTCTATTTTGAAGGGGAAAGGGGCCACGCCTTCAGGATATTGAGGACCGTAAAGAATCGCTATGGCCCGACCCACGAGATCGGAGTGTTCGAAATGACCGGCGCAGGTCTTAGAGAGATAGTGAATCCTTCAGAGATATTCCTTACCAGCAGATCGGAGGCCGTAGCCGGTTCGGTTGTGACGGTTTGTCTTGAAGGTACAAGACCAATGCTCGTTGAGATACAGGCCTTGGTGAGTCGGTCTTATCTTGCCAATCCCAGACGGACATCTACGGGTTTTGATGCAAATCGCCTTGCCATGCTTGTAGCTGTAGGCGAACGGCATCTGGGGACTGTGCTCTATGACAAGGATATCTTTATTAATGTGGCAGGCGGTCTCAGGATAATTGAACCAGCCGCCGACCTCGCGGTCCTGATGGCCATTGTTTCGAGCCTTAAGGGGATCCCGATCCCTGGAGGAACAGCTTTGTTCGGCGAAGTCGGGCTTACTGGTGAGGTCAGGGCTGTTACAATGTCAGGCGCCAGGCTGAATGAGGCAGCTAGACTAGGCCTTAAATGTTGTTTGATACCTTGGATGGGTGGTAAACAGTCAGATACGCCAAAGGGTCTTGGTGTGGAGTTTGTGCGCGACGTCAAGGTATGTGCTGAGCGCCTAGGCCTCTGATCCCTTCTGTGGATAAAGAAATTTATTTGCTTTCCTTGACAGCCAGATGTTATTGCCATAAATTCACAAAAATTGATGCATGTTTTTATACACGATGAAATCAACAATTTAATAATAAAAGGAGTAAAATTATGTCTGCTGACAACGTGTTGCATGTTGGTGATTCCGATTTTGACTCAGTGGTGCTTAAGTCTGACCTACCTGTCTTGGTTGATTTCTGGGCTGCCTGGTGTGGGCCTTGCAGGGCCATCGCCCCTGTTATAGATGAGCTTGCATCTGATTATGCAGGAAGGGTCAAGATAGCCAAGATGAATGTGGATGAAAATCCAATCACCCCTGGAAGGTATGGTATAAGGGCCATTCCAACCCTGATTATCTTTAAGGGCGGCAAGGTAATGGATCAGATAACCGGCGCTGTCGGCAAGGGCGCTATAGAAGCGGTCCTAAACAGGGTATTGTCCTAATGTCAGAGCCGCAACTGATCATTATAGGAGGCGGACCAGCCGGCATGGCCGCTGCCCTCTATGCCGGAAGGGCCATGATCAATACCCTTTTGATCGAAAAGATAGCGCCAGGCGGTCAGATGTTATGGACAGATAAGGTTGATAACTATCTTGGCTTTCCAGACGGGGTGCTGGCCTATGAGCTGGTTGAGAAGATGGCTGCCCATGCGAGGAGATTTGGCGTAAAAGAGATGGCAGGCGAAGTCTCTAACATCGAATCCGATGAGGCGCATGGCTGTGTGCACGTAAAGGTTGGCGATAAGCTCTTTTCCCCTAACGCCGTCATTGTGGCCACAGGGGCAAGCCCGAGGAGGCTTGGTGTAAAAGGTGAGGCTGAATTTACGGGCAAGGGGGTTTCTTATTGCGCTACATGTGACGCTGCGTTTTTCAAAGACCAGAAAGTGGCGGTTGTAGGTGGTGGCGATACGGCCGTGCAGGAGGCCGTTTTCCTTACAAGGTTTGCCAGCAAGGTCTATATTATACATCGTAGGGATCGATTCAGGGCGGTTAAGATACTGGCGCAGCGTGCCTTGTCCGATCCTAAGATAGAGCCTATATGGAATACAATAGTCGAAGAAATAGAGGGCGATAGTGTGGTCAGTGCACTTGCCCTTAGGAACAAGGTAACCGGCGAGCCGAAGAGGCTGCCGGTGGATGGGGTTTTTGTCTTTATAGGCATGGATCCAAATACAGGGTTTGTGCCTGATGCTGCAAAGAAAGACGGACAGGGTTTTTTGATTACCGATGAATGGATGCGTACATCGCTTCCAAGGGTGTTTGCGGCCGGAGATTGCAGATCCAAGCCGCTGCGGCAGATAATCACTGCTGTCGGAGACGGCGCTACGGCCGCTTTTGCAGCAGAACAATTAATCGAGTGAATTAAAGTGATCACTAAATGAGAAAGACAACGTCTCTAATCAGGTGGATCTCCGCCGCGTTCCTGGTTGTATTTTTCGTTAGCCTCGTGTCAGGTTGTGGTAAAAATATTTTCAGCCGCAATGTAAAGAAGACCGGAGAGGAGGAGATGCCGTTTTCGTCTCTGTATCCAACAAGCAAGGCAAGCAGAGGCAATGAAAAGGAGATGGTCATGGAGGCCATGTACGACTATGAAAGGGGGCTTTATTCAACAGCTGCCGAGCAATTTCAGAAGATAAAAGACCAGTTTCCTTTCAGCCCTTATGCCACATTGGCCGAGCTTCATTTGGCGGATTGTAAATTTTATGAGGGTGAATATGAAGAGGCTGTAACCCTTTACGAAGAGTTTGAAAAGCTTCATCCCAACAATGAAGTTGTCCCTTATGTGATCTATCAGGAAGGTAGATGTTACCACAGGCTCATGTCAACTGCAGATAGGGATCAGACGGATACGCGTAAACTCATTGAGACCTATGATCGCCTTTTAAAGCGCTTTCCCAATAGCCCTTATAGCTTTGAGGCAAAGAGGCGCATAAAAGAAGCCAGGCAGATGTTGGCGGAACATGAGTTGGTCGTGGCCCGTTGGTATATACGAACCGGGCAGTATCCACAGGCAAGGGCGCGTCTTCAAAATGTCCTAGATCTATACCCTGATACTCCTGCAAGCATTAGTGCTCAAAAGCTATTGTCAAAGATAGCTCATTCAGGCACAAGGGCAGATCGGGTTGCGGGTGGGCGCGAAAAAAGGGGCTGGATATATAGGCTGTTTCCATTTTAGCCATAAGGCCTTATCAACGATCGGCGCGGATTGATTTTATAAGGTCTATAAAGGCGAGTGCAAGCGGCGACAGAGTTCTGTCTTTACGCCATAGGAGATAAAATCTACGCCGGAGATCCACGCCTTTTAGTGAGGCTGCATGAAAGATGCCCGTGCGGATTTCTTCCTCGACCGCCTGTCTTGAGATTATCGCAAGACCGAGTCCGGCCTTTATCGCCTGCCGCACTGCCTCTGTACTCCCTATCTCGGCTACTATATTTAATCTGTCAAAGCAAGGCCATCCTGCGGACGTAAGCGCCCTTTCCGCTGCCAGCCTGCTGCCCGATCCCTTTTCTCTGACTATGAACGGTTCATATAAGACGTCGTTGAGGTCTATCTCGCTTAAACCGTCTAGTCTATGGCCTTTTGGGACGATCAACACCATTTGATCGTCCATGCATGGCTCAAATATCAGCTCAGGTCTTTCCAGACATGCACCTGCAATGCCTAGTTCTATCTCTCCGGATGCAACCATATCGATGATCCCTGCCGTATCACTGATGCGGAGGACAATGTTTACGTCTTTTCGTGAGGTCTTGAATCGTCCAATGAGGTCTGGCAGTAGATATTGGCCGGGTATATTGCTGCCCCCGATGCGTAATCGTCCGCTTTCACCTTTTACAAAGGCACTCATTGCCTCTTCGGCCTCGGCTACGAGATGGAGGATCTGTTTGGCATATGGATAAAGCGCCTCCCCGGCCTTTGTAGGCAGCACTTCCTTGCCCGTTCTGTCGAACAACTTGGTGTTGAGCGCCTCTTCAAGGGCCTTTATGTGGCCGCTGACAGTGGGTTGAGTGAGATATACAGCCCTGGATGCGCCGCTGAAGCCTTTTTCTTGCCATACAGCCAAGAAGATTCTGAGTTGATGGATATCCAACATAATCTATTATATCTTATTTTGATCTCGGTCAGCAGCCCGATAATAATTTTGAATAAATACCTCGGCCTTTAAACAGGTTATACGGCCCGATATAAAAGACAAGGCCTTATTTTAATAATGATATCAATGACGCCTAGTCGTTGCAGCGGCGACTTCATCGACTTCTTCCAGGTCGATGTAGATCAAGAGTCCTGTTATGTTATTGTCTGGATAGATATCGCCGAAGAGTCTAATATATCTCTTTATCTGTTCGAGATCGGTCCGTTTAGAGCCGCTTGAGGTTTTGAATTCACCGATCAGGATGCCTGCATCGCTCTTGATCACCCTGTCAACCCTGGATATTTCTCCGTTTTCATCGGCGACCTCCATCTCAACCGAGATCTCCGCGCCATCTCCCGGCCAAAAAAGTCGCCTTGCAGCCGGAAGGCAGATGGTCCTTGCTGTTTTGGCTATCCACATATGTATTTCATCTGTCGGGAATCCCGCAAAGATATCTTGGTTTTTTAGCATGATCCTTAGATATGACTCAACCGCGGTAGGTTCGCATCCTGTTTTGATCGGTCCGTTCAATAGGGACAACAGCCTGTGAACTGAATCTCCGATCCTGGCGGCATATCTCCTTGCCGCATCCGTCATGGCCTGGACATCTCTTTTTTTCAACAAATGCTGCCAACCAGGGTGTTTTTGTAGCCAATATTCCATGGCTTGCCCTGTCTCAGCTGTCCCCCTATTATCATCTCTAGTGTCCGCAAAGACTTCATGGATTTCGGGGCGTCCTAGTGAGAGGATGCCGTCACTCGGTTGCCAGACCATCTCCAAAAGGTCCTTGAGTCTATTTTTGCCACCCCCCAGTTTGGGCGGCACCAGCATATAAAGTTCATTTTCAGCCCTTGTGACAGCTACATAGAGGGTGTTCAGTTCATCGAGCCATGTCATTTTTCTTTCGTTTTCATACAGCCTTTTCAGCCCTGGCGAGAGCCCGACAAGTTTGGCCGGCAGCTTTAATACCTTAAGCCCTTCATCGGACTGTTCTACAATCCTTATCTTACTGCTGTTTACTGAGAGCCCGATAAAGGGCAGGATCACCACCTTCGATTGGAGCCCTTTTGCCTTGTGGATCGTCATGACCTTGACCGCATCAACCGAGGCGGCCCCTTTTAAAATAAATGGCTCATCCGGTCCATGCCTTATCCAGGACAGGAGGCCGGAAAGTCCGGTGTCCAGAGATTTTTGATGAAATATCTCAAGTAGGTGCAAAATGGCAGGCCAGTGCCTGGTAAACCTGGTCTTTAATTCAAGATCCTTGACGATATAGGTGGTAAGTTCATATGGCGTTAGATATCCCGAAATATCTATCAGTATTTTCAGTACAGCCTGCCAGAATCTCGGGGCCTTCTTTTTTATCTTGCTGTAAAGTGGTTGATCTCTGTCCGGTCCTATCGATTCCAAAAATCTCCATGGGTCTATTCCGACCGATGTCTTCCACCTGTCTTCGATGATCTTGCCTGTGACAACCGCCGAAAGGGCATGGTCGTCGGCAGGATTGTCGAGAAAGTTTAAAAATTGAAGGATTTCACGTACTATACCGTCTTGTCTTATATCCATCTGGCGATTCGATAGGACCGCTATGCCAGCCCGAGAGATAGCATGGGTAAATATTGCGGCCTGGTTGTTGTCTCTCACCAGTACATAGATATCCTGAGGCCTGTTGCGTCTCAATATGTCATCTAGCAGGACCAAGAGCCGCATTGCCGCATCCTCAATGGCTGTTTTGGTGTCTTCCGCCTCCTCTAAAAATTCTATCCTTACATAACCACCATTTTTTTTGCCATTCCGTCCTGGTGGCGGTTTTTGGGCGGCACTTGAAAAGCAGGAAAAGTCTGAATTAAAGCCAAGTTTTTGGTCTTCAGTCCATCTTTTCAGACAATCAGGGTCAAAGAGACTTGCCGTAAAATCCAAGATGACCTTTCCGCTTCTCCAGTTGTGGGGTAGTGCGATATTGAGTACGCCGGATTCAACGATACCTTTGAGGCTGTCAGGTTTTTTTTCAAAGACGTCCCTGTCGCTTCCCCTCCAGCGGTAGAGTATCTGCTTCACGTCGCCTACACAGAATAACGATCCACCTTGAGAGAGGGAGTTTTCTATCAGTGGTGCCAGCCCTTGCCACTGGATGAGGCTTGTGTCTTGGAATTCATCGATCAGGTAGTGAAAGAGCCTTTCTCCAATCCTAAACTCCAGCTCAGAGACGATGAATTTATCGTGCATCTTCTTGACCAATCTGGCGATATCGCTAAAAAAGAGGACATGTGATCGCTTCTTGGATAGGGCCAGTTCTTTCTTCCAATATTTCAAAAGGATTATATATGGAAATGACTCTTCTGTGGCCCTCGAGACAGCATATCGCCTGACTGTATCCCTTATCTTATGCCATGCCTTCATAAATTCTTTGGTTAACCGACGGCGGTCGCAGCGGTTGCATATGTCCCCCGGATCATCTTTTGCTAGATATTTGCTCGACAGACCGCCCGCTACGTCTCCGCACGCGATCTTATTTAAGGCGTCGAACGCCTTCTTGTTCAGCGTTATCCCTTGGGCGTCGGCAAGTCTCATGATCTCTGCCGCCTCATCGCTCAAGAGGTTTGTCAGGGCATGGATATTTTCTGGACGGCGGCCTTCATCAAGATCGGCCCCATATATGCATTCTATTTCATAGAGGTCCATGATCTCTTTGAGGATGGCGTCTCTTGGCCACCAGCTTTTATGGTCTTGAAAGGAAAGATAGTGCAGCACTGCTTTTTTTAGGAAGGCGGCTGCCTTTTCATTCTCTTTGGCAGAGACAAGTAGCACGTCCATGGCGGCTTCATAAAATGGTTTGGGAAATTCAGTCAGTTCATCCTGTTCCGTAAGGCCTAATTCTTGAGGTGCAGCTTTGACCAGTTTATAGAGGAAGCTGTCGATAGTCTTTATCTGCCATTTATCATAGGCATTGATGATTTCATCCACCAGCGCGTGTGCCCTATGTCTTGCCTCGTCTTCGGTTAGATCCGTCAGTTTCAAGACCTCGTCCATTGTCTCGGCATCTCCAAGGGCCATCTTTTTTAGAAAGAGCAGGATCCGCCTTTTCATTTCGGCAGTGGCCTCCCTGGTGAAGGTGATGGCCATGATGTTTTCGAGTATGTTATGGGGGATCTTGGCTGAAAGCAGCAATTGGATGAACCTCATGGCAAGGAGATGGGTCTTGCCCGCACCTGCCGAGGCGCTTACGCGTAATATATGCGGAAACTTCAATTCACTGTCGGACGGGAGCGGATTCATGGTTTTCAACTGTTGATACTTGCAATTAACCGGGGCTGGAATAAAATTTAATTATGTTTTGATCATCAATTTCAAAAAGGATAAACAACCTATGAAAAGACTGCAAGACGCACCATTTCCCTTGATCGCATTTTTTGTCACTGTCCTTGTCCTGTTTTTCTGGACCCAAGATGCCCTTTGTGTGGTTATAGACAGGGTGGCGGCGGTAGTCAATGGGGACGTGATCACCCTCTCTGAGTTGGAGAGATATGCAGAGCCGATACTTAAAAAGTATATGACAAGTGACATTGCACAGGATGAAAGAGAGGGCAAAAAGGAAGAGATACTCAAACAGGTCCTTGCACAGTTAATAGATGAGCGTCTTGTCGAGGCCGAAGTCAAGAGACTTGGCATCAAGGTCAGCGACAAAGAGGTGGATCTTGCAATCGACAGGATATGCAAAGAAAATAATATGACTTTGAATGATCTGAAGAACAAACTCTCTTCCGACGGCATTAAATGGGAGGACTATAGTAACGATATAAAAAAACGCATTGAAAACTCACAGCTTGTAGCTTCTCAAGTCCATTCGAAGATCGTCGTGACCGATGAAGAGGTGCTTTCATATATTAAACGCAACGGACAAGGGTCTTCCTTTGAAAACAAAGGATCCGGTGGAGACGTATTTTATGTATTGGAACAGGTGCTGATATCACCCAGAGATCCAGGTGATCCAAGATCAAAGGATGAGGCGCGAAAAAGGGCGGAAGAGGCCCTGGATGCATTAAAGAAGGGCCGAAACTTTGAAGATGTTGCGCAGGAATATTCATATCCGCCTCTTGATAAGGCAGGTGTCTATCTCGGCACATTTGCAAAGAGAGATATGTCCAAAGAGATACAGGATGCGGTCTGCAAACTGAAGGCCGGTCAGTTTACGGGCATAATAAACAGCCCACAGGGTTTCCAGATTGTGGGGGTCAAGGAGATCACCAAAAATCCTGCAGGACAGATCGATAAAGAGAAGATGGAGACTATCCGTGAGGAACTTTATCGTAAAAAATTGAATGCGAGATTTGAAGAATGGCTGAATGATTTAAGATCAAAGGCCACTATAAGGATACTCCTTTAACCTAAGATATTTAGATGCACGGGATCTTGAAGACAGATGCGGTTATCCTTTCTGTAAGCGATCTTGGAGAGTCCGATAGGCTTGTTACCTTTTATACGCCTGGAAACGGTAAGTTCAAAGCTGTAGCTAAAGGTGCAAAGAGGAGCCGCCGTCGTTTTTTAAACGTCCTTGAACCATTTACGTTGATAAGGCTTGGTGTTGTGCCGCCCCGCACAGACGGTTTGGGCCATGTAGATGCCGCAGAGGTATGTGAAAGCTTTCCAGCTATCAGGGCGGATATGCAGCTCTTTTGCATGGCCAGTCTTTGTTGCGAGATGGTGGATAGGTGGACAAGGGAGCTCGATCCGCACAGAGAGGTCTTTCATCTCCTTGTTTGGTGTCTGAAGGCGTTGGATTCGACATCGTCTCACAAAAAGATCGCGCTATTTTTTAAAGTGAAACTCTTGGGTCTTGTAGGCTATGCCCCTGACTGGACAAAATGTTCTATGTGCAAGGACGTTCCGGTAGGTAAAATCGTCCAAGTAACGCTTAAAGATGGCGGTTTTATATGTGAAGGCTGTGCCAACAGGGGGAGCGAGGCAAGGGTAGTCTCGCTCGGTACGCTCAAGACCCTCCATCACATTCAACAAAGGCCTTTAACTGCACTTGGGAGGCTTATAATCTCCGATTCGGCGTTGACAGAGGCATGGGCCTTGATCAAGGCGCTCCATTCATACCGTCTGCATATGACCCCGCTTGCATATCATGTTATAGAGGGGTGTGAAAGGCGTTCATGGCATTTAGGCGGCCGGTAGAGTGCGGCTGCGCCTGAATGAAAACGAGTACGAGACCTCTGCGCCAAAGAGTATCGCCATCCAGCTTATGAGGAGCCATAGTAGAAAGACAGGTATAGCGCCTATAGATCCATAAAGAATGGAATATATGAAGACCTTTCTGGTGTAGATGCTGTATAATTTCGCCGCAGCGAGCCAAAGGATGCCGCCGCTCAAGGCCCCGGCAACAGCCGCTTGGGATTCGACTTTCGTGTCAGGTATAAAAAAATAGATGCACCAAAGAAATATCCAGATAGAAAATAACGGCGCAAGCCTTAGTAATTTGAATATATGAAGGTATTTTAAGACTAACAGCGCCAGCTCGTGTGATGCGAGAAACGCCCTTGCTATGACGGGCATGGCGATCAGCATCGGGACAAATGTAAGGGCTGTTAGATATACTATCCCTTTTCGCCAAAAGGGTTTGCGGCTCTTGACCTTCCATATGTGGTTCAATATATCTTCAAGTTCTATTACAAGCATGACCGCTATAAGAAAGAAGAACAAGAAGCTGAACATACCCAAGGGGGCCTCTTGTGTCTTTTGGATAAGATTTTCTATGGTCTCGAATACGATTTTTTGGCGGCCTGGTGCAAGTATTTCTGAAAGATATCTGAAGAGTAGTGGTTCAAGATATGTCAGATCGCCGAAGAAAAAATGAAATAGCGAGAAGGAAAGGGAAAGGGCCGGGATCAACGTGAAGATGGTTGTATAGGTAAGTGCCTGTGCAGCCATTATACAGCGGTCGTCGATGAATTTTTTTGATGCCAACTTCAATGTCAGCCAGATATCCTTGGATAGCTGCATCGACATGGCAGTATATCGCATACCACAAATCCCTCTTGGAAATTTCTAGTTTAGATCCCTACACCATGAATGGATATCGTACAAGGTACTGTTTATATCTGACCCTGTGTATTGGGTCAAAGAGCAGGCGGCAAACTTCCGCGAGATACAAAGACCGGTTGGCTGTAAGCCGCCCGGCCTTTTGCTTTTAAGAGAAAAAGGATTTTTGTGTGGTCTTTTATATCCGTTATATCCGTTGCATCTGTGGACGTTTGACATTCAGCCATGTCTTGAAATCGGCGAGTGTCGGAACAGTGCTTGCTACAGATACGATTATCGCCGCCAGATATGGAATGGACTGTATAAGCAATACTGCGATCCAGGTCAACACCTCAAGGTCGCTGCCGCCGTAGAATACGAAGATATTGCACGCCGCCAGCATCAACAAGAGAAACATAAGCCCTTCTTCGCGCGCCATGAGTATTCCCTGTATTAATGGCGGTCTTGATTCGTCCTTTGGGGTTCGCAAAAAAGGCTGTTTGGATGTAATCAACCCGCGGAAGACCGCCTTGGCGATCGTGTGCGTCAGGGACATGCCTGCTATAGCAGCCCCTATCCTTTGGGGCAGGGTACATGGAACACGTGTCTTGTACAAGGCCAGGCTGTGCGTGATCTTGAAGGCGAATATACCAAGGGTCGGGACGATGAATGCCGCAAGCGGAAACTCGAAATATTGCGGCCATACAACCAGTCCAGCGGTCCAGCACAGCCCTGCAAAGGTAAATATCATGTGTAGGGCGTCGGCAAACCATGGCAGCCAACCCATGGCAAAGTGATATTTTTGGGCCATGGTTAGACCCCGTCCCTTTTTAAGGTCGGGTACAAGCCACCGCCAATGGTGTTTTATTATCTGCATGGCACCATATACCCAGCGGAAGCGCTGACCCTTATAACCGGCAAACGTGTCAGGCGTGAGTCCGCGGCCGAAACATTCATTTACATATACAGATTCATAGCCAGCATGGAGCAGTCTCATGCCGAACTCGGCATCTTCGCATATACACCATTCAGACCACTTGCCGATTTTATCGATCACCTTTTTCCTTATGAGCGTCATGGTGCCGTGTTGGATAATGGCGTTCCGTTCATTCCTGTGCACCATGCCAATATGGAAAAAGCCATTGTATTCCCAATTGCACATTTCTTTAAATAGGTTCCCCTCCCATCCCCTTTGGTCCTGCGGGGCCTGGACAAAGCCGACGGACGGCCTGTCAAAATGCGGAACAAGCGACCTCAACCAGTTTGGCTGTACTATATAATCGCTGTCTACCACGCCTATGATTTCAGCCTTTGGATCTGTCCGAGTCAAGGCAAAATTTAACGCCCCGGCCTTGTATCCAGGCCATCTGCCAAGGTGGAAGAATTTAAATCTGCGTCCCAGATGTTTGCAGTGTTTCTTGACAGGCTCCCACAGCCTTGCATCATAAGTATTGTTGTCTATTACAAGCACCTCATAGATTGGATAATCGAGCCTCGCCAGGGAGTTGAGCATCTGTATGACCATGTCTGGAGGCTCGTTGCAGACGGCGACATGCAGTGAGACCATAGGCCAATATCTGTCATTAGATCCATTGTAAGACAGAAAACGGCGCCTCAAATTCGGTTTCCATATCATCTCTGTCATCTCGAAGCCGTTTATCAGCACTACCATAAGGAGACCGAACTGGGCTGGAAGGAGTACGCCCCACATGATTTCGCTGAACAAGGGGAGATCGTCCACTATTGGCACAAAGGCCGTCCACGCCATTAAAGAGGCAGCAGCCTGTATCAAAAAGGCGAAGACTGCCTGGCCCAGGGGTCGTATCTCTTTAAAATGTATGAAAAACCAAAGGATGGGAAAGATGGCCAAGGCGAATGCGAGTCCTGCTTCCATGGGCCAGAGTGGATTCTCAAGGATGTCGCCCTGCATCGGGAACTTAGCCTGGCGCTCTACATTAAAGATGCCCCAGTGTGCACCGACAGAGCCTTCAAGTGGGAGTTTCCAGGGCTGATCAAACGCCTCCATTATAAAGTAGTCAAGTTGTTGTCGGCTTGCCACGTTTAGAAACTCGCGGACGAATTTCGCCTCGTTGATGACGCTTGGTTTTGCAGGCCCGCGCCTGGAGCCGGCGCTTGGCCAGCCCACCTCGGCGAGCAGTATGTGTTTTCCTGGAAAGGCATTTTTTACCTGTTCATATCTGCTCATGACCCAGTCGACCGCCCGTTCCGCAGGCACACGTTCCCAGTAAGGAAGGACGTGTATGGCTATATAATCCACATGTTGGGCAAGCTCTTTGTGGGCAAGCCACACATGCCACGGTTCAGCAGTGCTTACAGGGACCTTAACCTCTTTTCTCACCCTTTCGATATATCGGATGAGTTCCGGTACAGTAAGGTCTCCGCGCAGCACTGATTCATTGCCCACAATGACCCGTTCTATATTGTCGTATTTCTTTGCGCTTCTTATTAGGTTCGCTATCTCGCGTTCATTGTTGGCAGGACGTTTGTCAAGCCATGCCCCTGCCGTGACAGTAAGGCCGTATTTTTTGGCAAGGCGCGGGACCTCCTCCATGCCGTTTATTGATGAGTATGTACGGATGCTCGAGACCTTACCCTTAAGGAGGGCCAAGTCCCTGTCCATCTCTTTTACTACCGTTGGAAATTTGTCCTTGAACGGGTCTTCCCATTTTTGATAAGGTGAATAAGAGACACCGGCTACGATGCCGTTCCATGGTTCATCCTGTACCGGTCGATTAAGTCCGGCCCATAAGAGGAGATTCCCCCCGAGGATGAACAGTAGGATCAATGTGCCCGTCCTTCCTAATTTTTTGCCGCAGGTCAAGACAGTCCTTGCTATCTTGGCGGATAACTCCTTTAGATGAGGGATCAATAGCATCTTTTTTGACATGGGTTGTTCCGTTTCTATGGGTTAGTTTGACCGATTGGTCATAGAGTAACGATCTTGAGATGTGAATTTATCTTAGATGTTAGATCTAGTTATGGCGTCTTTTAAAAAATTTTTCTTCTAGTATAATTAATGTAGGTCCAATGCTAGCACTTTTTTAAAACTTGTCCAGTGGTTTTTTTTAATTTGTTTGGCTTTAGGCATATCTAACATATCTAAATATCCATATTTATCCATATTCCGGCAGAGTTTGTTTATCTGTTCAGAAAAAGGAAATTGTTTTAGTTTCGCTGGTTCTCAGTTTACTGTAGACAGGTTTGTATAGGAATAACAAGATATTTTTTTTATGATAGGCCCTTTATTAAGGAAGGCCATTGATGCCGAATCATTTATTAAAAACAATTGACATCTTGCCTTCTGTCTCTTCTTTTGTATTGGCAAGGCGTAAGGATACTGGCGGATTCGCTGCTACTCCGAGGCTTCCAGCCACTATCGAAGATACATATCACGCCGTCAACATCTTCGGGCTTATCGACAAATTTTACCGCCATTGTACAGTGACCCCAGATTATTACCCAAAAGAAGACGGCGCCCTTCTGCGCTATTTTTCCATCCCTTTCCATTCGCTTCCCGACGACCCGAAGACCGTTTTCCGGTTCCTCAAATGCCTTCGTATCATCGGCCTCGATATAGACGACGACGCCATTTTATCTTATGTGTCTGCACAGCTAAACACGCCTTTTTCCCTGCAAAGATGGTATTATCTTGCAAGGATATTGAATGAGGTGCTGGATGCAGGATCAGCATTTGTCGGTATCGTTTCAAAAGGTCCTAGGTATTTTACATGGCGGACTGTTGATGAGGCGCGTATGGGTCTATATCTTGCGAGGATAGGTTGCGGAATCGAGCTTGATGAAATCAAGATGGCCCAATGGCTCAAGGATTGTCAGAATGAAGACGGTGGTTTCGGTTTTTTACCACAAACTACATCTTATATAGAAAATTGCCATTTTTGTCTGGACACCCTTTTATCTCTCGGTGTTGCCCCGAAAGACGCGGATGCCGCATTCGATTTTATAATGGGCTGTCATACAGCGGTTGGTGGTTTTGCCAGAAAGGGGGCGGCCGCTCCTTTTCTTGACGCAACATGGCACGCCGTGGCAAGTCTTTCGCTTATTGCATTGAGCCGTTGGTTGAGTAAATAACAATAAAATTAAGGAGAATTGAGCCATGGATGAATTGAAAGGCATAAAAATAGATGCCTGTCCCCATTGTGGGTCTGGCAGGCTTCAGAGTCCAATGGCCATGAAGGGGCCTGCTGTTTCAGCTGCTATAGATCCTGTCTGTGGTATGACGGTGGATCCCGGTAAAACACCATTTAAATACATCTATGACCAAAAGACCTATTATTTTTGCAGCAAGGGCTGCGAAATAAAATTCGCCAAAGACCCTGATATGTATCTTGACCCGGACCGCAAAAAAAGTGGGATGGAAGAGGCGCCGCCTTGCGCTATCTATACCTGCCCCATGCACCCCGAGGTGAGACAGGCAGGGCCGGGGATATGCCCGAAGTGCGGCATGGCACTTGAACCGGAGACCTTCAGCCTTGAGGAGGAAGATGATTCGGAATTAAAAGACATGACCAGGCGTTTCTGGCTTGCACTGGTCTTTACTGCGCCCCTGTTTGTAATAGCCATGTCCCATATGGGTCACGGCATGTCTTTGGGCGGGTTTCTGCCCATGGCCTTAAGTCCGTGGGTCGAGCTCATCCTTTCAACGCCGGTCGTCTTTTGGTGCGGCTGGCCCATTCTGGAGAGGGCCTTTCAGTCTGTAGCAAGCCGCAATCTAAATATGTTCACTCTTATCGGGATCGGGGTCGGTACCGCATGGATTTACAGCCTTGTCGCAACCCTGGTTCCGGATATTTTCCCTCCATCATTCCGCACGGAAGGCGGCCAGGTCCCTGTATATTTTGAGGCAGCTGGTGTCATAACGACGCTTGTCCTTCTCGGCCAGGTGCTTGAGATCAGGGCCAGAAAGGGCGCAAGCGGTGCGATAAGGGCGCTTCTGGGGCTTTCTCCCAAGACGGCAAGACTGGTGCGCCCTGACGGTTCTGAAGAAGATGTGTCCCTTGATGCAGTCAGAATCGGAGACCGCCTGAGGGTGAGGCCTGGCGAAAAGATACCTGTGGATGCAAGGGTTGTTGAGGGCGCAAGTCATGTGGATGAGTCCATGATTACAGGTGAGCCCATGCCGGTTGAAAAAGGGGCCGGGGACAGTGTGATAGGCGCGACCATCAACACCACCGGTACCCTCCTTGTCGAGGCGGAGCGGGTGGGGAGCGAGACACTGCTTGCGCAGATCATAAAGATGGTGGGTGAGGCCCAGAGGAGCCGCGCCCCTATCCAGCGGGTTGCTGATATGGTTGCAGGCTATTTTGTGCCCGCAGTGGTACTCTCTTCTGTTATAACATTTGCGGTCTGGGCCCTTTTCGGGCCAGAACCTCGAATGGCCTACGCCATCCTGAACGCCGTAGCCGTTCTGATTATAGCCTGCCCGTGCGCCCTTGGCCTTGCAACGCCCATGTCCATAATGGTCGGTACAGGCCGGGGGGCGCAGGCTGGGGTCCTTATAAAAAATGCCGAGGCCCTTGAGGTCATGGAGCGCGTTGACACCCTTGTTGTTGACAAGACCGGGACCCTTACTGAAGGGAGGCCGAAGCTCATGGGCGTAAAGGCCTTGGAGGGTTTTGATGCAGATGATGTCTTAAGATGGGCCGCCGGGCTTGAGCGTTCAAGCGAACACCCGCTGGCTGATGCGATTATTAAGGGGGCGATGGAACGCGGCCTTGAGCCGGCAGATGTTGGCGATTTTAAGGCCGTTCCTGGTAAGGGCATAATCGGCAGGATCGGCAGCAGAGAGGTCGCGCTTGGAAATCAGAATATGATGGCAGGGTTAGGCCTTGATGTGAGGCCGCTTTTTGATGAGGCCGAGAGGTGTCGCACCGAGGGTGAGACAGTTATATTTGTGGCTGTGGACAGGCGTCTTTGCGGGATTTTGGGTGTGGCCGACCCGATAAAGGCGACAAGCGCCGAGGCCGTAAGGGCGCTTCGTGAGGACGGGGTCGATCTGGTCATGCTCACTGGGGACAGCCGCACCACGGCTGAGGCCGTCGGACGCAGGCTTGGCATAGACAGGATTGAGGCAGAGGTCCTGCCGCAACAAAAAAATGAGGTGATAAAGAGGCTTAAAGACCAGGGCAGGATTGTAGCCATGGCGGGCGACGGCATAAACGACGCCCCGGCTCTTGCTATGGCTCATATCGGGATAGCAATGGGCACAGGGACGGACGTCGCGATGGAGAGCGCAGGCATAACCTTGGTAAAAGGCGATCTCATGGGTATCGTAAAGGCAAGGAGGCTGAGCCGTGTAACTATGCGCAATATCCGTCAGAATCTGTTTTTTGCATTTATTTACAACTCCCTCGGCGTTCCGGTCGCGGCAGGTGTGCTCTATCCATTTTTTGGCATACTCCTGAGCCCAATGATCGCAGCCGCGGCCATGAGTTTCAGCTCGGTGTCCGTCATTACCAATGCCTTACGGCTTAAGAGGCTCGATATCTGATGAACTCGCTGTATAACTTAGGATTTCGGCTTGATGCTGCGTTGCTTGTTGGCGAAAAATGCTCACATACAGAGAGGGTAGACACAGGGGTCTGCCTTCTACATGTTTTTTGTCTTCCTCGCGCCTTGTCTGAAGCCGAATTTTCGTTTTACAGTGGGTTCCAGCCATCCCAATTTTGACTTTTTACGGGTCTATCATATCTGATCCGCAGCACTAACCTTGCGAAAGATTGAGATACCATGCGGTGAGTTCGTTTCCGTAGAAGATGGTGATCATAGCTGCCAATGCCAGAAAAGGGCCATAGGGTATGGCTGTACGTCGCTCGGCCTTTTGCATGAGGATGAGAACGATCCCTGTCACCGATCCAAGCCCCGCACTTATAAATACCACAAGCGGTATGGCCTTCCAGCCCAGAAACGCCCCTATCATCGCGAGGAGCTTTATGTCCCCGCCGCCCATGCCTTCCTTGTGCGTAAGGAGATAATAGCCCCCGGCCACCAGATACAACACCCCTCCTCCCAAAAGTATGCCGATAAGGGAGTCATACCATTTAAGATCGGCTAAGAAGAAAGATGAGATTAGACCCAGGGCAATCATCGGCAGCGATAAGACATCCGGTATTAGCTGGTGCTCAAGATCAATAAATGTGATGATAATCAGTGTTGCCACAAAGCATGAATAGATGAAAAAGTCCGGGGTCAAGTTGAATTTTCGCCATAGCAGCAGGATTGTCACGCCTGTAAGCGCCTCTACAACAGGATACTGGAATGATATCCTTGCGCCGCATGAGCTGCACTTTGCCCTCAATATAATGAAACTCACAATTGGGATGTTTTCCCACCAGGTAAGTCTGTGTCCGCATTTCATACATGCCGAACCAGGTTTGACAACAGATCGCCCTTCCGGAATGCGGCAGATACAGACATTTAAAAAACTTCCTATGCAAAGCCCAACTAGAAAGATAGAAATTTGCAACAATATGTCATTTAAATGGTTCATAATCTTCTATACCTTTAGCACATTTAAAAATGCCTCCTGTGGTATTTCAACCTGCCCCACCTGTTTCATACGTTTTTTACCCTCCTTTTGTTTTTCAAGAAGTTTTCTTTTTCGTGTTATATCACCTCCATAACACTTAGCTGTAACATCTTTTCTAAGTGGTGCTATACGTTCTTTGGCTATGATCTTATTACCTATTGCGGCCTGAATTACAACCTCAAAAAGTTGTCTTGGTATTTCTTTTTTAAGTCTTTCAACAATATCTCTTCCTCGGTAGTAGGCTTTATCTTGATGCGTTATAATAGAAAGGGCATCTACCGGCTGTTTGTTAATTAGTATGTCCATCTTTATGAGTTTTGCCTGCCTATAATCTATAGGTTCATAGTCTATAGAGGCATAGCCCCTTGTGATTGATTTTAAACGGTCGTAGAAATCAAGTACTATTTCGTTAAACGGCAATTCATACTTGAGTACAACCCTGCTTTCCGTGATGTAGCGTATGTCGATCTGCCTACCCCTCTTTTCATCGCAAAGTGACATAATGGGACCGACGTATTCCCTTGGTAGGTATATTTCCATTCTTACATAAGGTTCGGCGATGAACGCTATCTTGTCTGCCCTCGGCATCTCAGCCGGGTTGTGTATGTGCAATACCTCTCCACTGGTGAGATGAACGTCATATGAGACTGATGGGGCGGTGCTTATGATCGGCAGGCCATATTCCCTTTCCAGGCGTTCCTTGATTATCTCCATGTGCAATAGGCCTAAAAAGCCGCATCTAAAACCAAAACCAAGGGCGGTTGAGCTCTCCGGCTCGTATGAAAAGGCTGGATCGTTAAGCCAGAGTTTTTCAACCGCTTCTTTCAGTTGATCATATTCAGCCGAGTCTACTGGATAGAGGCCACAAAAGACCATGGGCTTTACAGGTTTAAAGCCAGGAAGTGGTTTAGCCGCCTGGCGCCTATCTTCTGTTATAGTGTCACCGATCTTGGTGTCTCTCACCTGCTTTATGGCCGCGGTCAGAAAACCTACTTCACCCGAAGAAAGCGTCTCTACATCCTCTGGGTTTGGGGTGAATACCCCTAGCCTTTCTACCTCGTATGTTTGACCTGTGGCGAGCATGCGAATGCGCATCCCGCGCCTGAGCACCCCGTCAACTACCCTGATGAGCACCACCGCGCCTTGATAAGAATCAAACCAGGAATCGAAGATTAGGGCCCTCAAAGGGGCATTGGGATCACCCTTCGGCGGCGGGATCCTTGCCGCGATCGCTTCGAGTATCTCTTTTACACCGAGCCCGGTCTTTGCGCTTGCCATAAGGGCCTGGGATGAGTTAAGCCCAATGATGTCTTCTATCTCTTTTGCTGTCTTTTTGGGATCTGCGCTTGGCAGATCTATCTTATTCAGGACCGGGATGAGCTCCAGGTCGTTTTCAAGGGCAAGATAGACATTTGCAAGGGTCTGTGCCTCCACGCCCTGTGTGGCGTCAACAACCACTAGTGCACCTTCACATGCGGCAAGACTCCTTGAAACCTCATAGGAAAAATCTACATGCCCTGGTGTATCTATAAGATTAAATATATAATGATGGCCGTTGTCAGCCTTGTAATTCAGCCTTACGGTCTGAGATTTTATAGTGATGCCCCTTTCTCTTTCAATATCCATCTTGTCAAGGTATTGTTCACGCATCTCTCTTGAGGTTACTGCGCCGGTGATCTCCAGGATCCTGTCGGCCAGTGTGGATTTTCCGTGATCTATATGTGCTATGATGCAAAAATTACGTATGCATTCAAGATCTGTCATGGTATCATCCCTTTACTTTTTATTTGGTGAAGGATAAATTTTGATGGCGTCGCAGAAAGTCGCCGAGTGCCGTGCTGCGCTACAGCTTTCGTCACTGCGGTGCACAGGAAGTACGCCTTATTTCTTAGGATCTGCGCGTCTTGCATTTGACGATTTTTGCTTAGTTATAGTATATAACGACTTTTTACAAGACCATCAATTTTTAAAGATTAGAAAATATTTGCCGAATTAGAATAAAAGACAATAACATAAATATAAAAAAATAATTTAGACAGTCGCCATGTCTAAGTGCTGGTCATTATGAAATTGCCGTCATTGCCGTTGAGTTTAATCAGAAAGACCAAAAGCCATGTGCTTGGTGTTGATATAGGTTCTCATTCCATAAAGATAATCGAATTGGTTGCAAGCGGCGACAAGGTCATTCTCAAGAAAATGGGACGTGCACTTGTCCCGATTGGTGCAATTAAAGACGGTATCATAGCAGAAGACAGGGCGGCACTGACAGATGTCTTGAAGGCCCTTTTGGACAACCTCAAACCAAAATCCAGACTCGCGGCCACGTCAATCGCGGGCTATTCCGTAATCGTCAAAAAGGTTCGTGTCCCGTACACAGATGAAAAAGAGATAGAAGAGAATCTTGATATAGAGGCCGAGAACTACGTGCCGTTTGAGATAACCGATGTCTATATGGATTTCCACATGCTCAGATCATCCGATGCGGAAATCCCAAGAAAGCAAGGGACTGAGATATTTCTGACAGCGGCAAAGAAGGAGATAGTCGACAGTTATGCGGCCTTGATGCAGGATGCTGGCCTTACGCCAGCAGTGGTTGATATAGATGCATTCGCCTTGAGCAATTCTTTTGAAGGCGTTTACAGTGTAACTGATCCGGTGTGTTTAGTGGATATAGGCGCCCGCAAGACAAATTTAAATATAGTTAACCATGGGATACCGCTTTTTGCGCGAGACATATCGATGGGCGGTGCACAGATAACAGAGGCCTTTCAGGAGGCGGGTGGGATTTCATTTGAGGAGGCTGAAAAGATCAAGATGGCTGGAGGTCCTGAAGAAGGGATTATGAGGCAGTTTTCCCTTATAGTCGACGAGATCTGCAATCAATGGGGCCAAGAGATAAAGAAGATACTAGATTTTCACTGCTCCAATTCGCCTGAAGAAGATTGGCCTGGACGTATTTATTTAAGTGGCGGGGCCTCGCTCATGAAGGGTTTGCCAGACAAGATATCACAGATTACCGGCCTTGAGACCTTGGTGTTCAATCCGTTTCAGGGCGTGGTTTTTGATAAATCAATAGATATCGACTATGCATATTCAATAGCGCCTCAAATGGCGATAGCCCTTGGGCTCGCGCTTAGGGATTCATAAAGATGATAAAGATCAATCTGCTACCTGTAAGAGAGTGGTGCAGAAAAGAGTCTGTCAGGAAACAGGTATCAATATTTTCACTTTCCTTTATTCTGCTCTTGACCATCCTCGGTGGGATATGGATAACCATTCAAGGCCGGCTGAATTCGCTTAGACAGGAGCTTAATTCATTGACCGAGGCAAAGGCGCATCTTATCTATGTAAATAGGGCATTAGTCGAGGTGGAAAAGAAGCGACAGATCGTTAAAGAAAAGTTCAGCGCGATCGAGGCATTACAGAAAGACAGGACGAGGGATGTTGAGGCCTTGGACAAGATGGTTGGGTCGATACCCGTAGACAGGCTTTGGCTGACAAAGATATTTCTAAATGATCAGATAATGAAATTGAACGGCGTGGCAATGGACAATCAGACGGTAGCCCTTTTCATGAAACGTCTTGAGACCGTGCCGATGTTTTATGCGGTCAACCTTACAGATACAAAACGGGCTGATTATCAAGGCCATAAACTTATGGATTTTGAGATCCAATTAGGCGTCAAGACGGCAAGAGATATGCTTCAAAAGGACAAAGGCAGGAAAGAGGATAAGAAGGGAATATAAGTGAAAACAGGCAAGATAAAATTTGAGATACCTCAGAGGTTTCTGCAATTTGTTTTAAACCTGGAACTATGGCAAAAATTGGTGATCCTGGCAGGTTCCTGGGTGATTCCGATAGCGATTTTTTGGTTTTTCATCATCTCCGGTGACCTCCAGGAGTTGACGAGATTGTCAGAAGATATCCCCAGATTAAGAGATGAAGTCACAAGGCTTGAGATCCAAAAGGCGAAGATCCCTCAGATCGAAGAGGAGCTCAGGTCGATGCAGACCCTTTTATCCGAGGCCTTGAGGCTCTTGCCCGAGAAGAAAGACATTCCATCGGTATTGACCGAGATATCAAACTTGGGAAACGACGCCAGGCTTGAATTTAATCTCTTTAGTCCGCAGACTGAGGTTTTGGAAAGATTTTATGCGGTTATACCTGTCAAGATGGAATTCACTGGTTCATTTTTTGACATTATGGGATTTTTTGACAAAGTAAGCCGCATGGGCCGGATAGTTCAAATGAGAGAGATAAGCATGGACAATCCCAGACAGGGTAGAGATGTCTGGAGCCTGAAGGGTCAGCGGCATCCAGCGCACCCTGGAGATAAAGCGGACAGCGCCGCCGACAATGCCTGGGTTGAGACCCAAGGTGGCGGGGGGTGGATTGTTGATGTGAAATGCCAGGCGGCAACCTTCCGTTTTTTGAGTGAAGATGAACAAAAGGCTATTGCAGCCGCAGCCAAAAATAAAAAAAATAATGGCAAATAACAAGGGTGACAAGAAGTAGTCATGGATAAAAGACACATAGGTATACATACTAAGGGGCTTCTTGCGGTTTTGGCCGCGGCTGTTTGTGTATGGATGTGTGCAGGCTGTGAAAGTAAACCTACTATAGTCGTTACCCAGGTCCATCCAAGGAAGGCGAGCTCAGCGGATTTGAAGGATATGGAGGAGAGGCTCCGGAAACTGCTTGCGCCGCTTCCATACGCCTATGACCCAGAGGGGAAGCCCGATCCCTTTCAACCGTTTATCAGGGCCCAGGTTGCCAAGAGAGGGGTTGAGAAGGCCTGCGCGACACCACTTGAGTGCATGGATTTAGGGCAGCTGAACCTGACAGCGATTGTCACTGAAACCGGCGGTAAGAAGATAGCGATGGTACAGGACGCCTCAGGAAAGGGATACATCATAAAAAGGGGGGTTAGGATCGGCTATAATAAGGGTGTCGTAAAGGACATCCTTTCAGACCGGGTGGTAGTTGAAGAGGAAATCGAGGATATGAGAGGGCGGCCGCTTGAAAGAGAGAGGGTTTTGCCACTGCATCCGGAGGGACAATAATGGTTCGGCAAATGAGGGTACGGTTTTTTTTGGGTTTTCTGCTCATGATCTCCCTGATGTTCGATACGCCTCTACATGTAGGTATGTCGGCTTTATATGCCCAGACACAGGCTCAGACAGATGTCTCATCGTGGCTGAATGACCTGCAGAGACGTGCACCCCAGGGATTGGACAACCGGCAGAATGTCGATGGTGTTTCGCCAGCACCCAATCCCGTAAGGTCTGCTGCGCTCATAAGTGTTGATTTTTATAAGACTGATATACATAACGTATTCAGGCTTATCGGCGAGGTAAGCGGCAAAAACATAGTTGTTGATGAAGATGTAAAAGGTGACTTGACCCTTTCCCTACAAAATGTGCCGTGGACATTCGTATTGCAGGTCGTTAAGAGCCTCAAGGGGCTTGAAAGCATCGAACGTGATAATACCATCATGATATATCCTGCGGGCAAGAAAGTTGCGTGGGTGGGCGAGAGTGGCATGTCGGGGCTCGGGAGTCTGGATATGACGCTCAAGTCTATGCCGGCGAACAGGCTGGTTGTGGAGTCAAGAGCTGGATATCAGACCCCGATGGGCCAGATAACAAGGGCGGAAGGGCTTGTCAAAGACGCCATCGAGGCTGAAAGGCAGGGTGAGTTTGATAAGGCCTTTGAATTGTATAAAAGCGCATCTGATATGTGGCCTGAAAATACAAGCCTTGCCAAGAAGGTGGCTTCAATGGCGCTTGGCCGTGAAGACGATGAGCTTACAGGATTGAATTATGCAAGAAAGGCCTTGAGCTTTACTCCTAAAGACAGCGAGGCTGCAACCTTTGCGGCTATAGCCCTCGCCCGAATGGGGAAAAATACAGAGGCAAGGGCCTATTTTGAAAAGGCGATCAGCGTTGACAAACCCTCTCTCAAGACGCTTTACAACTATGCAGTGTTTTGTTTTTCCCAAGGTCTTTATCGAGATGCCCTTCGCGTTATTAACCGTATTGAGAATAACTATTCGATTTCTCCCGAGATGATGATGTTGAAAGGCGAGGTCTATGAAGGCCTTGGCAGTACCAGGGAGGCGATCGCCGAATACAGGGCGATTATAAACGCTGGACATGGGGTCCCTGATGACATCTCGCAACAGGCCAGGGCGAGACTAGATCGGCTTACAACCCACGCAGGCGGATTTCATTGAATCTTTAAGCGGTTTGGAGGATTGGGTATGGGAGAAATCCATTTTAAATTTAAAGAAAGGCCGGCGGCAAGATACAGTCTTATTTTTTTATGTCTGTTTTTTGTGATGATTGCCTATGGCTGCGCAGTAAATACAGACAGTGTGCAGAAGAAACCCTTTGCCGCTGCAGTGGACATAGAGCAGGTTGCAATACCGCATAGTGCTAATGCGGCAGATGGTTCGTCTCTCGCCGCCGGTGCCCATAATACAGGTGGTGCGGCGGCTAAGGTCTATCGTCCTGGTGTGATGTGGCAGCCTGCGTATTCCGTCGGAGATGTCGCAATCCAGACAAACGAGGCCAAGCTCTCCGCCATGCCTGTGGGTGCAGATATCCACACGAGGGGCGGCAGAGTGAGGTTGGGCGATGCAGTAAGACAACTTGCCAAATTAAAGGGTATGAGCGTCAATTGGGCGAGCGACGTCAATCAGGATCTACCGGTCGAGGTCAACATCAATGCCGATGATGACTTCTGGAAGGCCCTTTCAGGCATATTGAGACAGCTTGATTACTTTTACGAGTTCAAAGATAACACGATAACAGTAAGATATAAAGACACAAAGAGATTTTATCTACCCATGCCGTTTATGGAAACTTCATACAAGACAAGCGTAGGTGGGGATTTGTTGGGTGGTGCAAGTGTCTCTGGTGGCAGCCAAGGCGGTTCGGGCGGCGGTGATAAACTGAAGGCCGTGCTTTCTTCTGAACATGATAGTGATAAGGTGGATATCTGGGTGTCTATCAAGAAAAATCTTGACAAGATACTCAATCTTGCTACTGCGCAGGCCCAGCAAAAGATAGGCGGCGAGCTTACGCCTGAAGAGGAGGACAGGATCAGGGCGCTTTGCGAGCAGCAGTTTCCCCAAATGCCGGCTGAACAGGCCTTGTGTCTTGAGAAGGCTAGGTCTGAAAGAAAGATGGCCTTTTTGATTAAGGGGTCCGAAACGGACTCTAGTAAACAAAAAGTAAAAGTCAAACCAGGTGATGCTACGGATAAACTCGGCGAAAGGGAAGGATATTATTATACAATAGATAAACCGCTCGGCATTGTCACCGTCACGGCACCTAAATCAATACTTGAGCAGGTTGAAAACTATTTCAATACGCTTAAAAAAGAGATGTCCAGACAGGTTGTTATAGAGGCGAAGATCGTCGAGATATATCTCAACCAAAATTCTCAGCAAGGCATCGACTGGACTGGCCTTCTTAAGAATTCGCCGTTTGATTTCAAGGTGACATTCGGCAATGGCGGTGTTGTTGTCCCAAAACAGGGTACGAAATTTATCGGCAAGCTTACAATGGGAGACAAGGCCTTCACCCTTCTCCTCAACGCCATTGGAGAATATGGTCATACGAAGGTCCTGTCCGATCCAAAATTGACCTTGATGAACGGCCAGAGCGCGATGATGACCGTCGGTACGAGCATAAGTTATCTGGCAAAGGTCACTTCAACCATAAACAATAACATCGGTGGCGGCGGCCAGACCACCTATACGACGGAGACTGGAAATGTTCTTTCAGGTGTCGGATTGGGTGTAATGGCCAATATTTCATCGGATGATGAAGTGGTTTTGCAACTTACGCCTGTAACCTCAAAATTGGAGAAAGACCCTCCGGATCAGGTAGTTATCGGGAGTCAGGCGACAGGTTTTGCACAAGTCGGGCTTCCCAGAGTTTTTATGAGGGAATTGACCACAGTGGCCCGCGTGAAGAACGGCCAGATACTAGTCGTTGGCGGTCTGATCGATGAAAATATAGAAACCAATAACAGCGAAGTCCCTTTGCTTGGCGATGTGCCGCTGATCGGCAGGCTGTTCAAGAATACTCAAAAAACTACGCAAAAAAGGGAGCTTGTCATTTTACTGAGACCGGAAATCGTGAATCTTTAAGAGACCCCCTGCTTCCCTTTTAAGACAGGGGGTATGTCTGGGGTGGCATTTAATTAAACAGCAGGTGTGGCAGGTCATTTATGTGGCAAGGCACCAGTCAATGTCTGGATAAATCCCTCATCAGGTATCGTTGAGGTCAAGGCATTCCCTGTTCAAACCCTTCGGGCGCAAACATTTCAGCTATACACAGAATCATGGATGCCTGCCTGCCGGCAGACAGGATTGATGCCATTGCCTTGCATCATTAATTCAAAAAGCGCTATATTAATTTATAAATAAAGGTGTTTTATTTTTATTGGCATGTTTCAGCTGGGAGTGTTAATTCTCTATCTTTAAAATTCAAATAAATACATTAATCAAGGTACTTTAACTTATTGACAATTTAGGACGTTGCTGTTTAATATTTTTTAAATTTCAGGTGAATTATGGGTGAGTTGACAAGCGACAGATCCATAACGAGATTCGGCGTCTCCATACCATCAGATCTCATTAGAAATTTTGATGATTACATTAGGGCACGTCAATACAGTAACAGATCTGAGGCGATTCGCGACCTTATTCGGGAAAAATTGATAGCACAGGAATGGGAGAGGGAAGTACAAGGCAAGGAGGTGGTCGGGACCATCACCTATGTCTATGATCATCATAAGCGGGAACTTGTAAATTCAATCGTTGATATTCAGCATGATTTTTCGGAGCATGTCATAGTATCGCAGCATGTCCATTTGGATCACAGTAATTGCCTTGAGGTCGCCATAGTCCGCGGCAAGGCAGGGGCCCTGGAAGGCCTTGCCGATAAATTGAAGGCCTTGAAGGGTGTCAAACATTGCAAGCTCACCATGACTACTACAGGGGCTGATCTTAGTTAGTTGTGTCCCTGACGATCCGTCATTTCCGCGAAAGCCTGGATCCATATTTGTTGATCTTCATTGGATTTCTGTTTGTGCAGAAATGACAAATCTAGATTTTTAGAGGTCCCTTTGGGATATTTTACGGCATGTCCTGTTTATTTACCGGCAGAATATATCTTTCAGATTTTAACAAAATGATCAGTCACAAAGGTCGAGTCATATTTTCACGATTCAGGAGCCATAGAGATGCATGAACAGGGAGAGTTTTTTGTTGAGCAGAAAAAGACCCGAGACATCGCGGATGAGCTGAAAAAGTCGTATCTGGATTATTCAATGAGTGTAATCATAGGACGTGCATTGCCTGATGTAAGAGATGGGCTTAAGCCTGTACATAGGCGGATATTGTATGCCATGTCCGAGCTCAGAAATGATTACAATAAGCCATATAAAAAGTCGGCAAGGATAGTGGGTGATGTCATAGGTAAATATCATCCACATGGCGATGTCGCCGTCTATGATACTATCGTCAGGATGGCCCAGGGTTTTGCAATGCGTTATCCGCTGATAGACGGTCAGGGCAATTTCGGTTCCGTCGATGGGGATGCTCCTGCAGCCATGCGTTATACAGAAGTACGATTTGCCAAGATCGCTCATGAGATTATGGCAGATATAGATAAGGAGACCGTTGATTTTGTACCGAATTACGACGATTCCTTGAGAGAACCGGTTGTGTTGCCTTCCAAGGTCCCCAATCTCCTTGTAAACGGCGCATCAGGCATTGCTGTCGGTATGGCCACCAACATCCCGCCCCACAATCTCGGCGAGGTGGTGGATGGCCTCATAGCCCTTATAAAGAACCCTGACATAACCATCTCCGAACTCATGGAATATATCCATGGCCCTGATTTTCCGACCGGCGGTTTTATCTGTGGAAAGGCCGGCATGAGATCGGCCTACGAGACAGGCAAAGGCGTTATAAAGATCCGCGCCAGGGCCTTTATTGAGCAGGTCGCAAAGGGAGGGCGTGAGAATATTGTTATCACCGAGATACCATATCAGGTCAACAAGGCCAAGCTGGTCGAAAAAATAGCAGAGCTCGGGCGCTTGAAACAGGTTGATGGCATACATGATGTCCGCGATGAGTCCGACCGGGATGGGATGCGGATAGTAGTGGAGCTCAAAAGAGACGGGGTGGCCCAGGTGGTTTTGAATCATCTTTACAAACATACCCAGATGGAGACAAGCTTTGGCGTCATCTTGATCGCTATTGTAAACGGAAGGCCGGAACTCCTTGATCTCAAAGGGCTCTTGACCCACTTTCTCCAACATAGGAAGACCATCATTATAAGGCGTACTACATATGAACTAAAAAAGGCGCAAGAGCGGGCCCATATACTGGAGGGGCTTAAAACAGCCCTTGAAAACCTAGATGAGGTTGTCGGTCTGATCCGGGCATCGAAAACCCCTCAGGAGGCGAAATCAGGCCTTATAGAGCGGTTCGCCCTCTCACTTATACAGGCGCAGGCCATCTTGGATATGAGGCTTCAACGTTTGACCGGTCTTGAGCGCGATAAGATCCTTGATGAATATGCCGCGATACTTAAAGACATAGAGCGGTATAAGGCCATTTTGGCGAGTGACGCTCTTGTGTTGGAGATCGTCGAGGAGGAACTCAAGGCGTTAAGGTCCGAATATGGCGATGCAAGGAAGAGTGAAATCGTCGACGATCCTGAAGAGATCGATATTGAAGACCTGATAGTCGAGGAGGATGTGGTTGTAACGCTATCACATGGTGGTTATATAAAACGGAATCCGGTAAGTCTATACAGGAGTCAGAGGCGCGGAGGAAAGGGGGTTGCCGGGGTATCCTCCAAACAAGATGACTTTGCCGAGCACCTTTTTGTTGCATCCACACATGATTATTTCCTGTGCTTCAGCAATCTGGGCCGCATATATTGGATAAAGGTCCATGAGATACCCGAAGGGTCCAGGGCCAGTCGCGGAAAGGCGCTTATCAATCTCTTACCCCTTGACCAAGGGCGAAACGAACGCATAGCTGCCGTCATACCCGTAAGGACATTTGAACCTGACCGTTTTGTAGTGATGGCTACGAAGAAGGGTTTGATAAAGAAGACCAGGCTTGATGAATTTTCAAGGCCCAGACCTTCCGGCATCATCGCCGCAGTGATAAATAAGGATGATGAGCTGATTGCGGCGGATATGACCGATGGAAAGGCGGATATCTTTCTTGGGACAAGGGAGGGGTTTTCCATAAGATTCCCCGAAAACGACGTGCGGCAGATGGGACGTACTGCGGCCGGCGTCAAAGGGATAGCCCTCAAGGATGGCGATCATGTCGTTGATATGGTTATCATTTCAGGTGGCCGCGGCACGCTTATGACCGTTACCGAAAACGGCTACGGTAAGCGTACAAGCATTGAAGAGTACAGGGTGCAGTCAAGGGGCGGCAAGGGTATTATAAATATAAAGACTACAGATAAAGTTGGAAGCGTTGTAAATGTCTTGATGGTTGATGATACAGACGAGCTCATGCTTGTTGGTACAAGCGGAAACATAATACGGATCAGGGCGTCTGATGTGCGTACGATAGGGCGCTCTACCCAGGGTGTGCGCCTCATCCAGCTTGCAGAGGGCGATAAACTTGCGGCTGTAGCCAAGCTTGCTGAACGGGAAGGGGAATGAAGAGGGTCGCCGTGATAGGTGCGGGCAGTTGGGGTACGGCCATCGCCGTGCTTCTGGCCGGGAAAGGGTTTGACGTGATGCTCTGGGCCAGGAATCCTCAACTTGCTGAGATCATGGCCAGGTTCAGAGAAAATCCTGATTATCTCCCAGGCATCAAGTTTCCTGATCCGCTATGCGTCGCATCTGATCTCTCAAACGCCTTGCTGAATAGGGACCTGCTTGTCTTTGCCGTACCGTCTCATGGCCTGAGGATGGTTGCAGAGGCTGTTTCCGATGTGTTTAAAGAGATCCCTATCCCGCGTCTCCCGAAGGCCGTTGTCTCTGCCGTAAAGGGCATAGAAAACGAGACGCTCCTTACAATGACCGGCGTTTTGACAGAGGTGTTCTGTTCAGCCTTTTACGGCAGGTTCGCTGTGCTTTCCGGGCCCAGTTTTGCAAAAGAGGTAGCTGCTTCTGTGCCTACCGCTATAACGCTTGCCTGCCGTGACAGACACCTTTGTAAGGCGCTCCAGAGCTTGTTTTCTACGGAGACCTTCAGGGTCTATACAAGCCAGGATGTGACTGGCGTGGAGCTTGGCGGCGCCCTTAAGAATGTGATGGCTATCGCCGTAGGCATCTCGGACGGTATGGGCTTCGGGGCAAATACAAGGGCCGCGCTCATCACAAGAGGACTTGCGGAGATGACCCGCCTAGGGGTGCGTCTCGGGGCGAATCCCTTGACATTCGCAGGGCTTGCTGGCCTTGGAGACCTGGTACTGACCTGTACTGGGGATCTGAGCAGGAACCGACAGGTCGGCTTGAAGTTAGGCCGCGGCATGTCTATAGATGTAATACTTGATGAGATGAAGATGGTGGCGGAAGGTGTGAGGTCCTCCCGCTCCGCCCATGCCCTGGCCGAAAAATATGATATCGAAATGCCTATTACTGCTCAGGTCTATAGTGTAATTTATAAAGGCAAAGACCCGCGAGATGCGGTAAGAGAACTCCTTTCAAGACCGCTCAATGAAGAATTGGGTGGCCTTTGATCCGGCCGGGCCGGCCGGTCGTCAATAAAAGTCTATGGGCGAGAGGCGTATCTATCGTGCATTCATGACGAGAGAAGGTCTTGTTTCCTTTGAGGTGCGTCATAAAGAGACAGATCTCCATATACAGACCGGAAAAGACCTATCCCGTGAAGTCTCGGGCTGGGTGATTGAGGCAAGACTTTTTATCGAGGAATACGGGGCAAGACATCCAGGTTTTTTTAAGAGCTATACGCCCGTTCCTGAAGACCCATTTGCCCCGCCTGTTGTCAAAGAGATGATTGCCGCCGCTAAAACGGCAGGGGTCGGTCCGATGGCGGCAGTTGCAGGTGCTGTGGCTGAATATGTCGGGGTGAGATGCGCTGATTTTACATCAGGAGAGGTTATCGTGGAAAACGGTGGCGATATCTTTATTTGCATAGATAGAAGGCCCCTTATTTCGGCTATCTGGGCCGGGAAGTCTCCATTGAGTGGAAGGATAGGGCTGAGGATAATGCCTGAAGCGACTCCGCTAGGGATTTGCACCTCATCCGGTACCGTTGGACATTCGAGGAGTTTTGGAACGGCCGATGCTGTGACCATACTGTCAAGATCAACGGCGCTCGCAGACGCTGCAGCGACGGCCGTTGGAAATATGGTAAAGACCGAGATGGATATAGATGCCGCCCTTGAATATATGGGCGGGATCGAAGGGGTCATGGGCGGAGTGATAATCAAGGGCACAAGACTTGGGGCATGGGGTGAGGTGGAGCTTGCACCAGTTTCAGCTTGTTAATGTTGATGGCGTTGCAAAAAGTCGCCGACTGCTGTATTGCGCTGCATCCGTCGTCACTGTGGCGTATAGGAAGTACGTCTCATTCCTCAGGATTTGCGTGCCTTGCATTTGACGATTTTTGTTTAGCCATTCCATCCCCTCTAATTATTTACCTATCAGGAGTTACGGTTTATTTTATGGCAGGTTGTTTTTGAGCAGGTTAAAAGAAGAGATCAGGATGGGGGTGTGGGATGACAATAAGACTGCATAAGAATGCCAGGACAACGCCCATTATAAGAAAAGAGATCAGACAGTCAGGGCTTTCTGAACGCGCCTTGGCCAGACAGTATGGCATATCCCTCTATACCCCACAACCTGAGGGCTGTGCTCAGTCCTGAACAGGAGATAATAGCGGTTGAACTGAGAAAGACCCTTTTGCTTCCGCTGGATGACCTTCTGGTGCCTGTGCATGAGTTTATAAACTCCCATGTATCAAGATCCGGTCTTGATCGGTGTCTGAGGCGTTATGGCGTCTCCAATCTGTCTGAACTTAAAAAAGTATGACAGATGAAAATCAGCCGGAATCTGTTCGCGGCCATAGACCGCGTCACCAGATGGGTATATTTTGAGGTATTATCTGATCTGCCTGTGCGTTGCACGCAGACAGGTAAATCTGCCTCTTCATCCCTGTCTTTTATGAAGAGGCTTATAAAAAGGCGCCATTTAATATTAAAAAGGTACTTACTGATAATGGCAAGGAGTTTACTGACAGGTTTTCCTGTACTGGGGAAAGACAGCCTTCAGGAGGACATGAATGCGATAAGGTCTGTCTTGAAAGCGGGATAGAGCATAGCCTGATAAGGCCGCGTCATCTACAGACCAATGGAATGGTTGAACGGTTCAATGGACGTATTGAGGAGATAATCTTACAGACGAGATTCAACTCAGCAAAAGAACTGAGGGACACCTTAAATCACTATCTCAGAATATATAATAATCAGATACTGCAAAAATCTGTATAATCTCACGAGAGGCGACAGATAGCCATCTCATATAATGACTTTTTACGAGATCATCAATGTTAAGGAGATTATATGATAGAACTTATTGTGCTTGGCTCAGGCACGTGTGTACCTTCCGCTAGGAGGGCCGGGCCGTCGGCTTGCCTCATGGCCAGCGGACAGACATTCCTGATTGACAGTGCAGCCGGGACGCTCAGGCAGCTGGCCAAGGCCGGTATACCGCACGATGCAATTGACACAGTCCTTTACACCCATTTTCATCCGGATCATGTGGGCGAGTTCGTCCCGTTTATCTTTGCCATGAAATATGCGCCTGGTTATAAAAGAACGGCCCCTGTCAAGATATTTGCTGCCCGTGGGTTTGAAAAGTTTTATGCAGCCATGAAAGAGGCCTTTGGGAAATGGGTTGAGCCCAAAGACGGACGTTTGATGGTTGAGGAGCTTCCATGCGAGATGTCGGCCGCTATTCAGCTGCCGCCCTTTGTCGTACGTTCCGCCCCTGTGGAGCACACCCCCCAGAGCCTTGCATACCGTATCGAGTGTCCTGATGGCAAGGTTGTTGTCTTTTCGGGCGATACCGATATATGCCATGGTATTGTAGAGCTCGCAAGCGGGGCGGATTTATTGGTGTGTGAATGTGCGGCACCTGAAGGGTTCAAGGTCGGGGGCCATCTCGTTCCGTCAGAGGCCGGGCGCATCGCCGCGGAAGCCGGTGTAAAGGCGCTCCTCCTTACGCATTTCTATCCTATCTGTGATGAACATGATATCATGGGTCCATGCAAGGCTGTCTACGACGGCGCCGTGATTCTGGCTGAAGACCTCATGCGTATCGTGATGGACTTTTAGTATGGCGGTTGGGATCGAAGACAGCACTAGGCGACCATATGGTCATGGAACCTTAGCTGCCAGGGAAGTGGTTTCCTTGTTTGTAGGTCTGCTTGAAGGGTGTTTGGAAAGTGCAGTTTCGAGATAATTCTTGACCCACCAGAAGATATCCCTTTTTTTTATTGATGCCCTCAGTTTTTTCATCCTGTCCATCTTTTCTTTTTCATCCATATAAAAGGCGCTGTGTATTGCATCCGATACCCCTTCGATATCATATGGGTTAACTATTAATGCCCACTGATGCAATTGGGATGCAGCGCCTGCGAACTCGCTCAAGATGAGTACGCCGCGGTTTGTATAATTGCAGGCACAATATTCCTTTGCAACCAGATTCATGCCATCCTTGAGCGGTGTTACCAGGGCGATGTCCGCCAATCTGTAATAGGAAAGGAGCTCGCATCGGTCCAGGTGCCGATACAAATAATGAATAGGGACCCACCCCGCCTTGGTGAATTCGCCATTGATTTCGCCAACCATACGTTCTATCCTCGCCTTGAGCAGGCCGTATTCGGGGATATTCTGTCTGCTTGGTACAACTACCTGGACTAGTGTGATCTTTCTATGCAGATCCGGATATCGCCTGAGGGCGTTGCGCATGGCTTCAAGCCGTTCGGGTATGCCCTTCGTGTAGTCCAGACGATCCACCCCCAGGATCACCTGGCACTCTGGCATCGCCTCTTTGAGGTATTGCACCCTTTCTTTGGTCTCGCGGGAGGCAGCATCCCTTGCAAAGGCCCCGAAGTCTATGCTGATGGGGAACGCACCGATCCTGACTTCCCTTCCCCCTACCGTCGTTATTGCAATATGGGCTTCCCAATCTATGTCTATATCAGGATAGAGCATGTGTATACAGTTTACAAAATTTCTTCTGTCTCTGGCGGTCTGAAAACCGATTATGTCATAGTTGAGCAAGGCTTTTAATATCTGACCCCTCCAGGGCAGTTTGATGAATATATCCACAGATGGAAAGGGGATGTGAAGGAAAAAACCTATTTTTCTTGATGCGTCGGCTTCTTTTAGTTTTTGGGCAGTCAATATCAGATGATAGTCATGGACCCAGACAAAATCATTCTCATCTGACAAGGCGGCGATCCTATCGGCGAATTTTTTATTTACCTCGATGTATCGGTACCAATATTCAGGTCTGAAATTGCACCTTGTCTGCAGATCGTGAAAAAGAGGCCAGATGATCTCATTCGAAAAGCCATAATAATAGTCTTTTATTTCATCGGCGGTAAGCGGCACTGTATGGAGATCAAAGCCTGAATCGGCCGAGGCCGTTTTGATGTGCTCCATAATTTCCTGATCTCCTATGCCCCCTGACCATCCTATCCATATACCTCCCTGATCCTTCAGTACAGGTGCGAGGGCCGTGACTAACCCGCCGCTCCCTGGCCTGATCTCCCAGCCGGCGGAGGTCTTCTTGATGGAAACCGGCAGGCGGTTGGAGACCACAACGAGTCTTTCCGGAGTGTTTGCCATATTTTTTCACCTCCTGCACATCTCTTCCCAGTACGATAAAAAATCGATCAATTCATCAGGCGGCGAGATCCAGAGATCGGCGGCCGTTTCCCTATATTTCCGTCTGACTAAAACCCCTAAGCCCTTTTCCTTGATGGCCTTGAATGCGTCTTCGTCGGTGAAATCATCCCCGAGATATGCAACAGCCGCATCCATACCGCCTTCTCTCAGAACGGCATTTACAGCCCTGCCCTTATCTGCGCCCCTGGTTCTGAATTCGATTCCTCCGTCGAATAAATGTGTCTCTAAATCGTCTTCCCGTTTATTATTCTTGATAAGTTCCAAATACTTGTCTTTTATCTCAAGAATGAGCCTCTTCGCATCATCCTCCTCCATCCCTCTTGTGTGAAAGGCGAGACAGCCTGGTTTCAGTTCTGTTTGGCTTTTGTATCCTTTTAAAAACAGCCAATTATAAAGATCGGTCACGAGTTGTTCGGTCTGTGGCGGAACGGGATTCCGCTCATATATTCCGTCTTTGTCCAGTCGTTCCATGGCGTGAGCCCCCCATATTTCAGGGAGCGGATGTATGTCTATGAGCGAGGCTATGTCGCTTACCGTCCTTCCGGTCACGAGGACTACCCGACATCTTGGAATGTCCATTATCCTTGTTAGTGCATCTTTAACGCCTGAGTACGGCATAGCCTTGTCCCTTTCCAGCCTGAAAGGTGCAAGGGTCCCGTCGTAATCCAGCATCAGGATGCGGTTGCCGCTCGATGCCAGGCGCCCCCAGAATGAATCGATTGATAGGCCATCGTTTAGCAATTTCATAACGTCATGTCTATCCTATCGCTAAGTCCGTTCATCAGACTGATCATCAATGTGAGATATTCCCTGACATGGCGGGTGATCAAAAAATTCTCATATACAAACCGATGAGCCTTTTCGCCCATCCTAGCCATTATGTCTCTATGAGATAGCAGGTAACGTATGCGGAGCGCCGCACCTTCGGGGGTTTTGACCCTAAAGCCTGTGTAGTGGTCCACTACCTGTAGTTTGATGCCACCGGTGTCTCCGGCCACAACGGGTTTCCCCTTCCACATGGCCTCTGTCACAGTGAGGCCGAAGCCTTCTTTCAGGGATTTCTGGATGATGATGTCGGCAGCCCTTTGAATGGCGTTTATGGTCCTGTGTGCATCGGGCGGAAGCAAGAGGATGTGTATGTTAGGGTCGCCGTTTGCGGCCTCCATCACCTCTTTGAACACTACTTCTCCCTCAGGGTCGTCTGTTGCACCACCCCCAGCCAGCACCAGCTGACAAGGCGTCATCTTGTGTACCTGTTTAAATGCCTGAATCACCCCAACTGGGTCTTTGAACCGATCGAAACGGGACACCTGAACAAGAAGGGGAAGGTCTCTTTCGAGTCCAAATCGTTCGAACACGTTTTCAACCTCCTTGTCAGGCAAGGGTATATTCTTGTCGCTGATCGGATCGATGCTTGGCGCGATGATGTATTGCGTATGCGGGAGCGGCTGGGCGAATTCGGGCAGCGAAAAGATGCTGGCGTCATAGCCGCCTACCCAGTTTTTCAGATATTTCCAGACCGGGCGGTAAGGCCTGCTGCAGTCAATGTGGCATCTCCATACCCACTTACCGCGTCTCTCAGGCATGTAATTCAACAGCGCGGCAGGCTGCGGGTCGTGTATTATCACAAAGTCCGCATCGGAGAGCAAGGGCCTCAATTCCTCGGCGTTTTCTTTATTTACCCTTTCGTATGTCTTGAGGAGCCCTTCTTTGACGCTTATTTTGTAGCCCTGAAGCGCGTTGTGAAAGCCCTTTGTGCACTGGAAAAAGTCAGCCGTTCCCTTTATTACGGCCCATTTTACATCAAGATCAAGGGCCTCCATCAATGGGACCATCTTCCTCAAGATTTCTGCTACACCCCCTCCTTCCTTAGTGGAATTGACATGGACTATCCTTTTTCCTTTTATCTTTTCTGCAATCTGCAGGAGGTGCCCTATTGCATCGTAGCCTGCGGCCTCTGCATATTGTTTTAATAGATCATTCATTGTTCGTAGTTACCCCAAAAAATATTCTGTGAAGATCCTGCTTAATTTTTCTTTTATTTCATTTAATGAACTGAAATATGGATCTATTGACATTATCTTAAGCCTAAGATCGTTATATCCATCGCCCCATGCCATGAGCCAGGCGCTGAAGTCATCGGATCTGTCCGGCGTCCGTCTCCTAGCATCTATATAGTGATAAAAAATGCTTCCGCGCCCCATTGCAGGTACGGTCTGAACAAGTTCAGCGGGATGATTTATCATGCGATTGGTATCGAAGATGATTATTTGAGATTGTATGAAATAAAACATGTCGTCCGCCTTTGCCCAGGGCACGTATTCAGATTCATCCAGATATTCATCGATGACCTCCAGAAGCTCCTGTCTCAATGCTTCGATATCGGAGTAATCCGTGGGATCTATTACGCTGAGCTTTTCAGCAAGGGCCTTTACGTGCAATCCCCTGTATATCCAGGCGGCAAAGTCGTTATTATACTCAGGTTCGTCAAAATGTGGCTGCAGGAATCTTCCCCAAAAATGGTTGTATATGCTGTTTTTGGGGGCCTTTGAAAGGCAATCCCTTAGCTCTCTGAGATTCTGTGCCTTATAACCAGTAGAGATACCCACGAGCGCGCAATCCATGATCCTGAAGGGTTCATTTTTTGTTGGCATAAATCCCCCTCTGTCTACACATTTTTATATCATCATTACGTCTAAGCAATATTGCTTCCAAATACTTAATAATGTAGCGATGTGTCAATTAGCTTCATCGTCCAAAAATATTTATCATTTTTGTCTAGCTAGTATCCATATCCTTTCCTTATGAGATATTTGATTTATTCCAATTGACTTATGTGGTTTTAGTGGGAACCAAAGTTACGGTATAATATCAATATAAAGGTGTCAACATGGATGGGATTCCGCAGCGGTTTGTACGAAGTTTCGAGAGAAGCGGTTAAGCTCATAACAGAGGGTGGGTTGAGCATATCTGAGGCAGGTCGCAGGTTATTAGTATCCTCTTCGACAATTGGATATTGGGTCGCCGAGAACCTGCTCAATCGGCAATTCAAGGCTAGGGCCCCGAACCAGATATGGCTTACAGATATTACAGAAGGCTGGCTTTATCTTGCAGGTCACAAGGACTTCTTTCGGAGAGATTGTGGGATATGCCATGGGTCCACGGAAATACCGTAAACTGCTCAATCAATTATTAGATTATGAAGGTATCGATGAGTGAAAAGGGCGATTGTTATGATAACGTCCCTATGAAGAGTTTCTGGGGTACCCTTAAAAACGAGCTTGTCCATCATTGTCAATTTGCAACTAGGAGGGAGACATGGACTGAAGAATTAATATCTTTAAGCATCATTACAACTTTTAGAAGTTTTTTAAGACATATCTTTTGATGATATCAATCCTTTGTCAGGCACATAGAATAAAGAAATGTCAATCTGCTCTTTAGCTATCTGTGGCCTGCATCCGAATTTTAGTTCTTGATCGTCGCATTTGATTATAATGAGACCAGATGTAAATATATTACCTTTTATATCAGCCTTGATATTTTTTAATCTATTTGAGATATCTTTTTTTTGATTAGTGATAGTTTGAAATTCAGTCTGTGCTGTATTATAGCCATCCAATAGAGGAATTAGTTGCATAGTTTTTTTGGTAATGTTATAAAATTGATGTCCATATATTTTAATCCAATTTTTAACTTCTTCAGTTACCTTAAATGGAGAATTATAACCTTTAACCATTCCTATTAAAATATCTAATAGTGAAATAAGTATTTTTTTTTGTTGTTTGTCTGTTTCTGTAATCATCAGTTTGATTTTTTCAATCAGTATAATTATCATTTCACGTATATCTTTTATTATATTTTCCAGTAAAGCTAAAATTTTCGATGCTTTTTCATTTAATTCTCTCAGTTCATTAAAAATAGTCTTTCCTAGATTTATTTCTACTATATTTCTTATACTTACACCATTCATCTCAATTTTTTCTGCTATAATTTGTAGATATGCACATAGAATTTCTGTTTTGTCTTCTTTTTGTAATATTAGATGTCTTGTAGTAATTTTGGAATGTACAATTTCTTTTGTAATTTTAATCATTTTTTCTGCTTGCAAGATTGCATTTGAAACTATTGCTATATCTATTAAGTTTCCTGCCTTTGCTTCAGTTTTAGCAAAATTTGCCTTTATTATTTTAGATGCTTCTATTTTTTTGCACTCTATTGCTCCATCAACTGTTAAATTGCCATTTACAAAAATTGAAATTGGACCGCGAATGTCTCCTTGGACAAACATGTCAGCCATTGATGTTATTTCGTCTGGATAATCTACTATATTGGCTGGCGTTAGATTGAGCGGTAGGATTTTTATGTGATTGAGTATTGATATCTTGGTTAGGTTCTGAGGTCTTCTTAATTTGTCTTTAAATTCAGCAAATATAATGCCATGATTCAGTGAATATACTGCTGTACATGAACGGTCTTTATCTTGGGATGCACAGGTTTTTTCGACGATACCTTCACCTAATTCCAGCATAAACGGTTTGCCTGGTTTCGGCAGTATAGGAGTGCCGAAGACGTCCAGGCCTGGCGATCCAGCGGTTGGTCCATAGATATTGAGAAGCAGTTCATTTCCTTTTGTCTGTGGTAGATATTGAAGATCTTTTAAATCAAATGCGCTGTCTCCTTTAAAAGATACGGCATTTGGCATGAAACTATAGTCAAAATAGATAGCCGCCTCCCCATCCTCTCCGTTTGAAGGCGGCTCGCCAGTGATGGTCAGATTTCTTGCCGTCACCACGCAATTTACATTTATCGTTCTGAAGCGCGGCAGGCCTTTTATTATGGTATCGACCTGGAAGACGAATTTTTCTTGGGCGCCTGACCTTATTTTTTCATATATTTCCCCTGGCATGTCTATGTTGAATCTCTTCAACACGATCCTGATCGCTTCTGCCAATATGGCTTCATCGAACATGCCGACCGGTGGAAGGGTCATAAACGAGGCCTGGATGCTTTCATCAACAAATACCTCAAGCATGGTATCTGAGATGGCGTCTGCAAGGTATGCCGGAGATTTGAGCAAGTCGTCTTTCATGATGTTTTGCCAATCTGGGGACCGATGGCGGCAGACCCACATGCGCCGCATCTTTTACAGGCAGGGGGATTGCAGAAACCTGTTTGCCTGGCCGCTGCAGCCTTTCTCCATTCCATGGCAAGATAATCCTTCCTTACCCTATGTTTGATTATCTCCCATGCCAAAATGGCACCTATCTCCCTGCCGCTAAGATATTTTTCGGCAAACAGGTCATTTTTGTTTAATATCATATGCAACGAGGTCCTGGAAAGCGCTATTTCTTTGACAACTGGTGCAAGCAATCTGTCCCCTCTGCTCAGGAGGGCCTGGAGTCTTGCGTTTTTAAAAGGCTCCATACGTATAATAACATTCGGAAGCCTTAATCCGTCTTTTAGAATCCTGATCCTTTTTATCATGGTCTTTTCATCGGCGAAGGCCGCCCATTGAAATGGAGTCCAGGCCTTTGGGACAAAAGCGCTCACGGATACGGTTATATTGCCAAGCCGTTTGTTGGCCTGGCCAATTGGCCTCATGGTCAAGCGTATCCTGTCTACGAGTTCCACGATGGCCAGCGCATCTTCATCCGTCTCAAACGGGAGCCCAAGCATGAAGTAGAGCTTAAGGTTCGGCACGCCGCCTGAGGCTATCGCATCGACAGCTATAAGTATCTGGTCATCAGTAAGATTCTTGTTTATCGTACGCCTCAAGGCTTCGGATCCGGCTTCTGGTGCAATGGTAGCCACCTTGGCCCCTGATGCCCTGAGCAACCTTACAAATGACGGAGTTACAGCGTCAGCCCTCAATGATGAAAACGAAAGCCTTAAGCCCTCTGACGTAAGCCGCTCGGAAAGCCATTCTATCTCATCCAGCCCTAGATATTCAAGACCTACTAGTCCGATATCCTTTGCATCTTTGCGTTGCGCAAGGGCGGAGGCTACCGCCTCCATGGGCCATCGGCGCGGTGGACGGTAGACAAACCCTGCGGCACAGAATCTACAGCCCCGTCCGCAACCCCTTGAGACCTCGACCATGAACATATTTGGAAAGGCCGAATCGGATGAGATGATCTGGGTGTGCGGTGCGATCTCGGGCCTGTCAAGAAATACGGCAGGGGCGACCGGTATATTAAAGCCGTCCTCATGCCCCCAGCCTGTGAGTGCGCCGTCCTTGTGGATAGGCGTGTATGCCTGCGGGACATAAACCCCATTCATGCGCGCAGCCAGTTCCCGCAGTCGTTCTCTTCTTGAGGCCTTGGCATCCTCAAGCGCAGTCAACACAACCGTAAGTTGCGGGGTCATGGCCTCTATATCTCCGAGCAGAAATATGTCTATAAACGCCGCTACCGGTTCTGGATTTATGATCGTTGCAATCCCGCCAGCTATAATGACAGGGTCTCCTTCGCCTCTTTCATTGGAATCTAACGGGATGCGGGCAGAGGCCAAGGCCTTTACGAGATTTGGATAGCTTGACTCAAAGCTTATCGAAAAGACGATTATCCTGAAGTCTGTAAGCGGTCTTCCTGATTCCTCTGAGAGCAGGGCATCATTTAGTGGGTCAAACGGTGGCCCAGGCACGAAAAAACGTTCCGCTACTACTCGATCATCGCTATTGAGTACGCCATATACTGTTTGGAGGCCCAGGTTGGCCATGCCCAGTTGATAGGTATCTGGGAAGACCAGAGCGATAGGCGTCCGCCCGGTTCGTTTTTTGCGGATCGCTCCCTTTTCAATCCTCTTCGTCTTGTTCCATTTTTGCGAGGTCTTCAAATCTTATATCCATGCCCAGTATGCCAACGATTTCGTCTTCGTTGTTCAATATGGGCGCTGAGACGGTTATGCATAGGGCACCTGTGATCTTTGAGGTGTAAAAGTCAGAGATATAGACCTTACCGTTTTGCATGGGTTCTATGAACCATGGGCGGTCGGAGAAGTCCTCGTCAAGCCTAAAGGTTGCATATTTAGCCCTGTATTTTAAGTGGGTGATGTTACGCGTGATCTTCTTGCCATCGGCATTAACGACATAGAGAAATTGGATAAACGGATAATCGTCTATGACCTGTTTCAGAGTTGGTTCTATCCGTGCAGGATCCATTGACCTGATCTCCGGTCCTTCCACAAGTGAACCTATAAGGTGGAAGGCAAGGTCATGGGCCTCTGCCTTGAGTTCATCAAAGTCTGATTTAAAGAGTTCCGGGATATATTTCCTTGCCAAGACCTCCATTTCCTCGTCAGACATCGATGTAACCCTGCCCTGTTCATATTGTTGCATGATCTTTTTATATATTTTAACGACGCCAGGGTGTTTTTTGTCCACCATCTTTTCATCAGTGACCCCTAGCCTTGTATTGACCCAATGGGCTATGCCGGCCGTGCCGGCCTTGTCGGAAATGTTAACGGAGACCGGGCGACCCAATATCTTGGCTGTGTCGAAGATGTTGTATATTTCTTCGTTTTTCAAAAGGCCGTCGGCATGGATGCCTGCACTGGTCGTATTGAAATCTGCCCCGACAAGGGGATAGTTTTTAGGTATATGTACGCCCAATTCCTTTTCAAAGTAACTTGCCATTTCCGTTATAGCCAGGGTGTCTATTCCGTCATCTGTGGCCCTCAGGGCCATTCTTTCTATCAGAAGCGCTTCGATAGGCGTATTGCCGGTTCTTTCTCCGAAACCGAGGAGCGTCCCGTTCACTGCCTCGCAGCCATAGAGCCATGCCGTCACCGCATTTACAAATCCCTTATGGAAGTCGTTATGGCCGTGCCACTCAAGGAGTGCACCTGGGACCCCTGCATCGTCGATCATAGCCCTCGCAAGGCCAGCGACGCTTCTCGGTAAGGCGGCCCCTGGGTATGGCACACCCAGACCAAGGGTATCGCAGAGCCTTATCTTTATATCTATCCCGCTTTCCTCCCTTAGTTTCATAAGCTCGATGGCGAATGGGACGCAAAAGCCATAGATGTCGGCCCTGGTTACGTCTTCAAAATGGCATCTCGGCCTTATCCCCAACTCCAAGGCAGCTTTTACTATGGCAAGATATGAATCCAGCGCCTCCCTCCGGGTCTTGTTGAGTTTTAGGAATATATGATAGTCGGAGGCGGATGTGAGTATCCCAGCCTCCCTCAGACCCATATCTTTTACGAGTTTGAGGTCTTCTTTTTTCGCCCTTATCCAGCCGGTTATCTCAGGGAACTCATAGCCCTTTTCAAGACATTTTGCGACCGCCTCCTTGTCTTTGTTTGTATAGAGGAAGAACTCGGATTGCCTGATTATGCCGCGCGGTCCGCTGAGCCTCTTTAAAAAGTCGAATATCCTGCAGATTTGCTCCACTGTGTAGGGAGGGCGGGCCTGTTGCCCGTCCCTGAATGTCGTATCGGTGATGAGCATCTCTTTAGAAGGGGATGGAATGAGATATTTGTGTTCGAAATCAATGCGGCAGACCTCACTGTAAGGGAATATCTCACGCATGAGATTGGGTTCAGACACATCCTGGAGCCTATGGCGCCAGTGTTTGCTGTGCACATGATCCAGCAGTCCGCGATCAGGATTCCATTTTGCCATACTACACCTCCTTTTTGTCTGGATTCCAACCCGGCCTGAGATAAAGCTCGGCAAGCTGAGTCATGCTCACCTCTGCAGGTGCATGGGTGAGTAGGCACTGGGCCTTTTGGGTTTTAGGAAAGGCTATTACATCCCTTATGGTCTCCAAGTTTTTCATGAGCATCACAAGACGGTCAAGGCCAAAGGCTATACCGCCGTGGGGCGGCGCACCGAATTCAAGGGCCTCAAGGAGAAATCCGAACTTGTCCTTCGCCTCCTCTTCAGGTATCGAAAGTGCCTCGAATATCTTTTTCTGAAGCGGGTATTGATGGATGCGGATACTCCCACCCCCTATCTCAATACCGTTGAGTACCAGGTCATAGGCCCTTGACCTTACAGACGCCGGGTCCTTTTCAAGGATATCTATATCTTCGTTTTTCGGTGCGGTGAATGGATGATGGACTGCGACGAAACGTTTTTCTCCCTGATCATATTCAAACAACGGGAAGTCGGTCACCCAGACAAAATCAAAAACCTCTTTTGGGATGATCCCCCTCCGCCTTGCGATCTCAAGCCTGAGTTCGCCAAGGACTTTATATACGACAGGCTTCTGATCGGCCCCGAAAAACAAGATGTCTCCGGTTGCAGCGTCGAGCCGCGACTCTATCGCACGTTTTTCGTCTTCGGTGAAAAATTTTGCAATCGGGGATTGCCATGAACCATCTTCTTTTATCTTTACCCACGCAAGTCCTTTCGCGCCGAATCCCTTTGCGAATTCTGTAAGGTCATCCAGATCTTTTCTTGAGATATCCGTCATTCCTTTCCCGTTTACGGCCTTGACCACCCCGCCTGATGCTGTTGCGTTTGCAAATACGGAAAATCCGCACCCTGCTGCTATATCGCTTATATCCCTCAGCTCAAGACCGAAGCGGACGTCAGGGCGATCGGTTCCGAAGCGCTCCATGGCCTCGTTGTATGTGAGCCTTGGAAAAGGCGTCGTCAACCTTTTCCCTGTGGTTTCTCTGAATATGTGAGAGATCAGGCCTTCTATGAGGACGATGATGTCTTCCTCATCTACAAAGGAAAGTTCTATATCGAGTTGAGAGAATTCGGGCTGACGATCGGCCCTTAGATCTTCATCCCTGAAACAACGTACTATCTGGTAGTATCTCTCCAAACCGGCTACCATGAGCATCTGTTTGTAAAGTTGCGGCGATTGCGGAAGGGCATAGAAGCAACCCGGGTTCAGTCTGCTCGGGACAAGATAATCTCGGGCGCCCTCAGGTGTGCTCCTGGTCAGGACGGGCGTTTCAACCTCGATAAAGTTATGGTCGTTTAGATATGAACGCGCGGCCTGGCATACCTTGTGGCGGAAGATGATGTTTTCCATCATCTTGGGCCTCCTGAGGTCTAGATAGCGGTATCTGAGCCTCAAGGTCTCTGATGGCTCTGCCTCATCGTCATCCAGTGGAAACGGTGGGGTATTGGATGTGTTCAATATCCTCAATTCGTTGCAGGCTACTTCTATCATGCCGGTCTTTATCTTAGGGTTTTCCATCCCCTCAGGGCGCCTTCTGACCTTGCCCCTCACTGCTATTACATATTCGCTCCTGAGCCTGTGGGCCTTTTTATGGGTCTTGGCGTCCACCTCGGGTGCAAAGACCACTTGGGTGATGCCTGTCTTATCTCTTAGGTCGATAAATATGAGCCCTCCGTGGTCCCTCCGCCTCAGGACCCAGCCCATTAGCGTCACCTCCTGATTAAAGGCAGCCTCCGTGAGGCTCGAACAGTCGTGGGTGCGTTTAAGCCCGTTTATAGAATCCATCAAATCCTTGCGCCTCCTTGCGTTGCAGAGTCGTCAGTCGGCCGTTTATTTATTAATTTCATTCGTATCTCTTTTGTTGCTGGCGTGAAAGCCGTTTCTGCGCGGTGTTATGATTTTTGCCTTTTTTATCTTTAGTGTAATTTCATCAACTATGTTATTATCTATTTGTATTTCCTGCTGTTCATGGGAGACAAGATTTCTCAAGATCAATTTCCCTGAATCTATCTCGTTTTCCCCAATTATAAGAACGAACCTGGCGCCTAATCTATCGGCGTCTTTGAGTTGAGACTTCAGCCCTCTGTCTTCCTCGTAAACGGTTTGTACCTCAAATCCCATCCTTCTTAAGGAATTTATCCATGGAAGGGCCGTTCGTCTCGCCTCTTTTCCAAGGGCAGCTATGAAAAGATCGATATTTTCCGGTGCGGCCTTCCTACCGGACACCATCAATGCTAGACGTTCTAACCCTATTGCCATCCCTACGCCCGGCAAATCAGGCCCCCCAATGGTCTTTAAAAGTCCATCATATCTCCCGCCGGCTGCAACGGCGCCCTGGGCCCCAAGGGCAGACGAGACTATTTCGAATGTGGTCCTTACATAGTAATCAAGCCCCCTTACTAGATAGGGATTGACCGTAAACGGGACATCAGACAGGAGCAGGTAGTCCGACACCGCCTCCATGTGTCGTGTACATGCTTCACATAGATGATCTCTTATGAGCGGCGCAGGCTTTAATGCAACCCTGCATCCCTCTTGTTTGCAATCGAAGACCCGCAATGGGTTGGTCTTGCTCCTCCTTTGGCAGTCGGGACATAGATCTTTTTGTACTTCGTCAAGAAAATCGTCGAGTGTCTTTCTGTAGGTAGTTCTACAGATACGACAGCCAAGGGAATTGATCTCGACCCTTACGTCATCAACTCCGAGTTGTTTTATGACCTCCCAAGGTGCGGCAATCACCTCGGCGTCTGAAAGCGGCGCATCAGTTCCGATTATTTCTGCATCTATCTGATGGAATTGTCTGAGTCTGCCCTTCTGAGGCCGCTCATGCCTGAACATCGGGCCGATGGTGAAGAGTTTCAAGACCTTTGAAGCGGTATAGAGTTTGTGTTCTATTACTGCCCTGATAATACCTGCGGTGGCTTCTGGTCTAAGGCTTATGGAATCGCCATTTCTGTCGGAGAAGGTGTACATCTCCTTTTCGACTATATCGGTATGTTCTCCTATGCCGCGGGTGAAGACATCGGTCCTTTCAAGTATGGGTACGCGTATCTCTCTAAGGCCGAAAGAGGCCAATACCTTCCTAGCAGTCGTCTCTATCCCGCTCCATATGCCGCTTTCGTCCGGCAATATGTCTTTAAAGCCGCGTATTGCGTTTATTGACATCTATTGATCCTTAATCTCAGTGTCGCATTTTAAAATAACGAGAAAAAGGCCGGGATGCACCGGCCTTTTGCACTGGTTATTCTGCGCTGATTTGTTGACTGCTGCTTCCGCCTGCGCTTAGGACGAAGACGTCACCTTTCTAGTAGAGAAATACACATCTGCCTACTTATCATGTTTACAAGCAGGCAGATGGCGGCAGGTAGATCAGCTGTGCTAATCGCAGTTCATGGTTTCGTCTACAAGGTGGCCGTTTTCATAGGTTTTGACGGACACACATCGCTTTGTACCATTGTATCTGTTTGTAGGGGTGGCCTCCACCTTTTGCCAGCCCCCTTCGGAGGTCCGGCGTTCATAAACTACAGGTCTACCCTGATCCCTGGCCTCCATGGCCGCCCTCTTCGAGATCTCGGCCATAGTCCCGCCGGCAACCGCACCGAGGGCACCTCCTATGACAGCGCCGCGCCACGGATTGCTTCTGTCAAGAAGTGCGCCGGCGGCAGCCCCTATAGCGCCCCCTACGCCTGCGCCCTCATAGTTTGACTGCGTAGGAGCGCATCCTGCCATGATACTGCATGAAAAGATAAACGCGGTCAGGAAGGACAGGCCTTTGATCCAGCGGAATCGATTGACCTTTATTGCCGTAATCAGCCGTTCCAATCTTTGTGTTCTTCCCATCATTGTCATCTCCTCTTGTTTTTTGTTGCCCTGTCCAGCGGCGGACAGGTTGTCTTTAAATTTTTGCTGAATATGGTGCACCTGCCTTGTGTATAGGCAGGTCCTAACTTAGGATATAAAATTAAACGAATAGGGTTTAAATAGCAAGATGATGCCGCCCATATTGTTGTCGATCTGCCTCTAATCGACTGAAGCTGACCGGTATCGTTGGGATTATAAGCCATTAATATGACTTTGTTTGAGACTGACTATGATACATTACAGACGTAAATACTATGATATCTTTTCTCATTTTTATGACTGGGTTATCAGTCTGCATTCCAAGGACAAGACCCTTTCTCTGAGACATTACCTTGCCAGGAGTACAAAGGTCAAGCCTGGGGATCGGGCGCTTGATCTGTGTACAGGGACGGGTGCGGTGGCATCGGTTATGTCGGAATATGTACAGGATGGTTTGGTCGTAGGGGCGGATTTTTCTTTCGGGATGTTGAAAAAGGCCATGGAGAAGGCGGACCAAAAAGGTTTGAAAAATATATTTTTTGTCGTTGCCGATGCGGCTGATCTGCCTTTCAAGGCGAATATATTTGATGTCGTTACCTGTTCCCATGCAATTTATGAATTGACAGGACAGACCAGAGGTTCGGCGCTGAAAGAGATAAAACGTATTCTGGCGCCTATGGGTCGTTTCTGTATGATGGAGCATGAGGAACCAAAAAGGCCCATAACAAGATTTTTGTATCACATAAGGCTCCTTTCCATGGGGAAGGAGGGGCGTCGGATAGTTCAAAACGAGATACAGGAGCTGCAGGGTATATTCAGCAATGTCTCCAGGGAGATCACCGCAAATGGAAAGACAAAGCTCATCTGTTGTGAAAGGGATTAAGATTATCTGTTGCCCGGCCGGATCCCCGGCATACTTTTTGATTGAAATCGGGACGATTTCATGATCCTGTGTCAAGGTGTTCCGTTGGGTGCGTAGGCGGCTTGGAATGTCCATAGACTGAGGCTGGATGGAGTGATGCCGAGACATAATAGCCGCTTAAGCACCCAAGGGTAAGCGCCGGCACCAGCGTAAAACCAAATGTCATTTCGCTGACCATAATCACCGATGTGAGCGGGGCATGTGTGACCGCCGCGAGAAAGGCACCCATGCCTACGATGGCGTAGGCATTTTCCGAGGCGCCTGACAGTATCATGTGTATACCAGACCCACCTAGACTGCCAAGCGCCGCGCCTACAAATAGTGTAGGCGTAAACACGCCGCCAACCGCCCCTGAACCGGTTGTTAATATTGTAGCAGCGGTCTTTAGGATAAGGATAAGCAGAACTATGTCCCAGGCATGGGGTCTATGCAGCAGCGAGTTGATTACAGAATAGCCGTTGCCCCAGACCTCAGGACGTATGGTCGAAAGGGTGCCTACCGCAAGCCCGGCTGTTGCCATTTTTATCCAGAGCGGCAGGGTTAGATGTCTGAAGGCGTTATGTGTAGTGTCCATAAGGCGGACAAAAACAGAACCGAGTACCCCGGCGCCGATTCCGAGCAGTGCGACGAGCATCAATTCTGGTGCCGTGGAGAGCTTACCAGGGGCGGCGGCATAGATCGGCCCGACATGGGTAATATGGCGCACCACTAGATCGGATACAGTGGATGCAAGGAGAAGCGGCCCGAGTCTGCTTATGGTGATGCCTCCGAGCACGATCTCCGCTACAAAAAGCGACCCGGCGATGGGTGTGTTGTAGGCGCCGGCTACACCGGCAGCCGCGCCGCATGCGATCAAAAAATGGCGTTCGCTAGGGGCGGAATGGAGCCAGTCAGAAATGGCGGATCCGGTAAGCGCTGCAAGCTGCACCATCGAACCCTCGCGTCCAATAGAGCCGCCCGAGACCACCGATGCAGCCGATGCGGCTGATTTCAGGAGCGAATCACGCGCCGGCAGGTCTCTTCCCGCGACTATCGCCTCCATATAGTCTGCGCCGTTTTTGCCTTTGCCCTGCCCTGCGAGATACTCCAGGATCAAGCCCGCCAGCAGTCCGCCTATGGCTGGCGAGACAGCGCGTAGTAGAGGCGGGAGCATGGCTGCATCCGCCACCAGCCCCAGCCGCGTTCCATAGATGCAGGTTTCGCTGAAGATCAGAAGCCAGCGGAATGACAGTACGGCAAATGCACCTAGTATGCCGACTGCAATCGCAAGGGCAAGCATCCGCAACAGATGTAGATCGGAGGAGGTGTTGTAGGCAGGCTGTGGAAGATCGGAAGGAATCAAGGCTTTCAACGTCTATTTGAGTTGAGAAGGCAAAATGCTGCTATTGCACAAGTCTGCGCCCATGATGTGACCCCCACTTCTATCTCTGGCATGGCGGTATTTAGATCGGTTAGGTCACTAGCTGATTTCTCATCGTGTATAATAATCATATCAAGATGTCAAACATATATCAGAGGCGACATAGACGGTCAAGCAAACCACCTCGGTTTGAAGAACGCGCCTCTTTCAATTGTGTGCCTATCCAAATTAGATCTGTAAAACCTTCTGTGGTGATCTCAACTGCTCATGGTCCAGATCTCCTGAGACTATGAAAAAGGACAAATTAATTACGCGGTATAATGGGTCGACAAATATGTTTCATGATACCCCAACATTGCTTTAATCCTTGACAAAGTTATGTCTATCAATGACTATGATCTCCTTAGATCAAGGGATCGTGATCTGGCTGTGATCTAAAATGAATCGCCATAGATATCTTTATAACATCTTTAATTTGCAGCGCCTTTTAGAGCGTTGGCAGCCATCCGAGTCTATGGTGCTGGGCGGAGCGGCCTTGTTTATAGGGCTTGGAAGTGGCGTAGGGGTATGGCTGTTTAAATGCTTGATCGGCCTTGCGCACCTGTTCTTTTTTGAAAGATTGGGTTATTTTTTAAATTTTTTGGGTCCGTGGCGTGTGCTTCCATTGCCGGTTTTGGGTGGGTTTGCAGTAGGCCTGCTTGTATATTTGGTTGGAGGTCAGAAGCGGTTACAGGGTGTCTCGGGTCTTATAGAGGCGGTCGCCATAGCCGGCGGGCGGTTACCCTATATGTTTGCGCCTGTTAAGGCTGTAGCATCCGCCCTTTCAATAGGTTCTGGAGGATCAGTCGGACCAGAGGACCCATCGGTTCAAATAGGTGCAAGTTTTGGTTCAATGCTCGGCCAGAAGCTCAGACTCTCGGACGAGCGTATTAAGATACTTGTAGCGGCCGGAGCTGCAGGTGGGATATCAGCCGCATTCAACGCCCCTATCGCAGGCGTCTTTTTCTCCATGGAGATAGTTTTGGGCGAGATAAGCGGTGGGGCATTGGGCATCGTGATATTGTCATCGGTGATATCTGCAATCTTTACCCAGTGGGCTAGCGGGCCTGAGCCTGCCTTCCATGTCTTTCACCGCTCAATCAGTGCATTCAAAGACCTCCCGCTTTATCTTGGGCTTGGCCTGGTTTCAGGTCCTATCTCAGCCATTTACACAAGACTTCTCTATATATTTAAAGACATGTTTTCGGCATGGCGGTTTCCTGGCTGGCTGAAACCAGCTATTGCCGGCGTGTTTCTGGGGATCATTGGGGTATTTCTGCCGCAGGTCTTAGGAGTAGGCTACAGGACTATAGAAGGGGTGTTGGGCGGGCAACATCTGGGCCTGTTGCTGCTGTTTGCCATATTGGCCGCAAAGCTTATCGTTACACCTATGAGCATAGCAAGTGGTTTTCAAGGTGGACTATTTGCACCGGCCTTGTTTATCGGTGCAATACTCGGGGCGGCATATGGTTCGGTAGCGGATAGTCTCTTTCCGACCCTATTCATAGATCCATCCTCCTTTGCGATGATAGGCATGGCAGCGCTTCTTGCAGGCGCGGTACATGCCCCCCTGACCGCCATCCTACTTATCTTTGAGATGACCAAAGATTATACTGTGATGCCACCGCTGATGCTTGCTGTCGCCGTGAGTTTTTTTGTATCAAGGCGTCTGCAGCGGGATTCGATTTATTTTTACGCCTTTGCAAGGCGTGGGATCCGCATAGAGCATGGCAGGGATGTGGAGGTGTTGGAAGGGCTTACCGTTTCCCAGATCATGAAACGCGAGATAGAAGTGCTTCATGAAAGCGATTCACTTGCAGCCGCTTCAAATACCTTTATGCGTTTGCGAACTCATAGTCTTCCTGTGGTCGATTCCGACGGCTGGCTTGTCGGTATCTTTACAATGCAGGATCTGGACAGGGCGTATGGCGAGGGCAAAAAGAACGTGGGTGAGGCGTGTACAAGGGAACTGTTGGTAACTTATCCCGAAGAGACCTCGGCAGAGGCACTTAGAAAGATGGGGATTAGGGATATAGGTATGCTTCCGGTGGTCGAAAAGGGCAATCGCCGGCGTATTATAGGCCTCTTGCAGCGGGACGACATCATTCGGGCCTATAACGTTGCTCTTACCTTGAGGGCGGAGGGGCGGCATCATATGCAACAGATAAGGCTCGGGGCAGTAAGCGGCGCTACCGTCAGGGAGTTTGTCGTGAGGCCTGGATCTTCTTGTGCAGGAAAGAAGATCAGCGAGGTAGCCTGGCCAGGGGACGCCCTTGTGGTCTCCATAAGGAGGGGGCACAGGCTCATAATACCCCATGGCGAGACTGTGCTCCAGGGTGATGACGTCATTGTGGTGGTGACAAAGGATTCCTGGACCGATGAGCCACAAGGCCAGGTTGATATGTCCATGCCTTGTCGATAGTTTTTTTATTTTATCAAGGAGGTCTCATGAGCAGGAATAAGAATAATAAGGTGCTGGTGATCGGAAGTGGGGGCAGAGAACATGCCATTGTCTGGAAACTTGTCCAGAGCCCAGGGGTCCAGGAGGTATTTTGCGCCCCAGGCAATGCGGGTATCAGCCGGCATGCGACATGTGTCCCCATAAAGTCATCTGATATTGACGGCCTGCTGGATTTTGCCAAAAGGGAAGGGATAGACCTTACGGTGGTAGGTCCTGAGGCGCCGCTTGCCTGCGGGATCGTGGACAGGTTCAAGGCTGAGGGGCTTTCCATATTCGGTCCGTCAAGGCTTGCAGCCGAGATAGAGGCAAGCAAGGTCTTTGCAAAGGACATGCTCAGGCGGTTCGGTATACCTACCGGCGCCTATAAGGTCTTTAGCGAGCCGGGAGAGGCGGTGCGGTTTATAGAAAGGGAGATGGGAGTCCCCGTTGTCCTCAAGGCCGATGGCCTGGCCGCTGGAAAAGGCGTAGTAATAGCGAAGACTATCGATGAGGCCAAAGATGCGGTTTCGCTTATCTTGGAAGAGAAGGCCTTTGGCGAGGCGGGTGCCAGGCTGCTGGTAGAGGAGTTTCTTGATGGTGAGGAGGCCTCGTTTATGGTCGTAACCGACGGAAAGACCGTGATACCCCTTGCCACGTCGCAGGACCACAAGGCCGTATTTGATCGGGATCAAGGGCCCAATACAGGCGGCATGGGGGCATATTCCCCGGCCCCCGTCATAGATGAGCGGCTCTTCAATAGGATTATGGACAGGATTATGCTTCCGACCGTTAAGGCGATGGAGTCACTAGGAAGGCTGTTCATGGGCGTACTATATGCAGGGCTTATGATAAAGGATGGTGATGCAAAGGTCCTTGAGTTCAATTGCCGTTTCGGCGATCCTGAGGCCCAGCCCATACTTATGCGCATGAAGACCGACCTCTTTGAGCTGCTTATGGCTGCTGTAGACGGCAGGCTTGATGAAATGAGGCCTGAGTGGGATCCTAGGCCGGCGGTAACCGTAGTTATGGCTTCGAAGGGATATCCAGGCCGTTATGAGACAGGTAAGGTTATCGATGGGATAGAAGAGGCCGAAACCTTGGGAGATGTAAAGGTTTTTCATGCCGGCACAGCTGTAAAGGACGGCCGTCTGGTCACTTCGGGTGGCAGGGTCTTGGGCGTCACTGCCTTGGGTGAGACCATACCCAAGGCAGTGGAGACTGTCTATGAGGCTGTTGCCAAAATTAGTTGGGACGGTATGCATTATCGCCGTGACATAGGGCAGAAGGCCTTCAGACACCTAAAGGCCCGGGCAAGATCTGCAAGGGTGGCTGTTGTAATGGGGAGCAAGAGCGACATGGAGGTTATGCATAAGGCATCAGAGATATTAGAGGAATTCGGGGTTTCTTGTGAGACGATGGTCCTTTCTGCACACAGGAGCCCTGAACTTGCAGCCGGATACGCAAAAGGTGCGGCTGAAAGGGGTATCGAGGTGATAATCGCTGGGGCTGGTATGGCTGCGCACCTGGCCGGGGCCATGGCAGCGCACACAGTACTTCCAGTGATCGGCGTTCCCTTGGACGGTTCGCCTCTTAACGGCTTGGATTCCTTGCTTTCCACGGTCCAGATGCCGCCTGGTATACCTGTGGCTACCGTGTCCATAGGTAAGGCAGGGGCCAAGAACGCTGCGTATTTGGCCCTTCAGATACTTGCTCTTAAGGATCATGGATTAAGGGCGGCCCTAGAGGCTTTTCGAAAGAGGCAGGCAGATGAAATAAAAGGATTAAACAGGGAGGCGTATTGAAAGAGGCTGATTTGACAGGCTCCGATCTGGATCGGGCCGTATCAGAGGCTGCGAAGGTCCTTCGCGCAGGCGGGGTTGTAGCCTATCCGACTGAGACCAGCTATGGTCTTGGTGCGGTTATAGATTGCAAAGGCGCATTGTCCCGGATCTTTGAGGTCAAGGCCAGGAGAAAAGACAAACCACTGTTGGTGATAATCGGTGATCCTGCCTTTTTGAGTGAACTGGCCGCTTGTGTGCCAGACCAGGCAAAAATGCTTATGGAGCGGTTTTGGCCCGGACCGCTCACCATCCTTTTTCCTGCAAAGGCTGGTCTGCCGTGGCCTTTATGCGGACAGACAGGGAAGATAGGTTTGCGTATCTCCAGCCACCCTGTGGCCAGGGCCTTGGTCAATGAGGTTGGAAGGCCTGTAACAGCTACAAGTGCCAATCGTTCAGGTCTTATTGCAGCAAGGACCGCTCAAGAGGTGGCCGAATATTTGATCGATCCGGCCCCTGATTATATACTCGATGGCGGTCCAAGTCCAGGTGAACCGCCATCGAGTATAGTGGACGTGACGGTCAATCCCCCGGCTATCATCAGGGAAGGGGCGATAGGAGCGGAAGATATTCTGGCCTTATGCGGGTAAGCGCCTTGGCGATGTTGCCCCTTGCATGGCGGTTCAATCGATAGAAGTTTTCAAGCAGTCCCTTAATCTCTTCCCGTCTGGTCCTTCCAGAGGAAGGGCAGGCATTTTTTGTAATTGGCAGTCCTAATTCGCGTGAAAGGCGTTCGATCTGCCCCTTATTGACCAATGCCAGAGGTCTGATGATAGTGATCAGCCCTCCAAACATCTCCTGTCTTGGCACATGCGTGCTCATTTCGCCAATGAAGCTTAGGTTGATGAAGAATGTTTCTATCATGTCATCCAGATTGTGACCTAGCGCAATCTTGTTGTAGCCGAATCTTGCAGCGAGTTCAAAAAGACGCTTGCGTCTTAGCATGGAGCAGATGAAGCATGGGCTTTTGCCGCGGTTTCCAGGACTGTGGGCATATATGCCGAAACCTGTCTCTTCGATATGGTATGAAAGCCCATTCTCGGAGAGGTAGCGCCACAATGTCTCGACTGTCCCGCCACCAAAGCCCATATCCAGATGTACCGGCAGGATTTCATAGGAGATAGGAGCCTTTTTGAGCCAGTTCCTTAGAAACCACAGGGTAAGCAGACTGTCTGATCCACCTGACAGTGCGACCATGATGCGATCCCCTTGATGGAGAAGACCGTATCCATGGATGGCCTTGCCTACTAGTCGGTTTACTCGGAGAAAGTAGGATGACTTTTCTGTCTTACCAGTCACCTGAGGCACCTCCGCCGCCGAACCCGCCCCCACCGCCAAAGCCTCCAGTATAACCTCCCCCCCATTCACCTGACAGTATCAGCAGAAATACAAAAACCCCTATGACCAGGGCAAGAAGCAGTGAGCCCAAGATGAACCAAACGGCCATGGTTGCAACAAAAAAACCGATCAAGCCACCCAGGATGCGGCCTAATATTCTGGCTGTAACAATACCCAGTATGATCATGAACGGGATGATTAAGACGAGTGTTTGCCAGAATCCTGCCGCACCTGTCTGTGCAGTCGCAGGGGTCTTTTGCATATTAGGCACCGGAAGCGGTTCCCCTTCTATGAACCCAGCCAGTGCATCTACTGCTGCCGACAATCCTCCGTAGTAGTCACCGTCTTTGAAACGCGGCGCCATGATCTCGCTTATGATCCTTTTGGCAACTGCATCGGGGATAGCCCCTTCGAGCCCATAGCCTACTTCTATACGGGCTCTTCTGTCGTTTTTAGCTACCAGTATCAGGACGCCGTCGTCAACCCCTTTTCTGCCAAGCTGCCAGGCCTCGGCCACGCGGATTGAAAAGGATGCTATATCCTCAGGCTTTGTGGTAGGCACCATCAGGATAGCTATCTGACTGCCCTTTTTCTCTTCAAGTTTTGCAAGCTTTGATTCGAGCTCCGTCTTTTGTATGTTCGAAAGTGTCCCCGTCAAGTCGGTAACGCGGGCGCTGAGTTCTGGAATGGGCTGGAGTCCCTGTGCATAGGCTGCTGCCGAAAGCAACAGCGCAAATAAGGCAAATAAACATAGAAGAAGCCGTTGCGCTGCGATGAAGTGCAGCGCCTTTCGCCTCGATAGGGTCATTTTGATGCGGGTATGGCCTTCTCATTGGTATGGATGTCAAAATCAACCGCAGGTGGTTTGGAGACTGCACCTTCGTTTTCCGGTTGAAAGGTGGGTCTTGGGGCATATCCGAAGGCCTTGGCAGTTAGGTTGCTAGGAAAGGAGCGTATGGTCACGTTATAGGCCTCTACTGCCTTTATATAGCGGTTTCTTGCCACCGCTATGCGGTTTTCAGTGCCTTCCAACTGGGCCTGTAGGTCGCGGAAGAGGCCGTCGGCCTTTAGCTGGGGATAGTTTTCGGAGACGGCTAGAAGTCTTGATAGGGCCGATGTCATTTCCGCCTGGGCCTTGATGAAGCGCTTGAAGGCCTCTTCATTCCTCAGGAGTTCTTCTGATGCCTGTATGCTTCCGATCTTTGCCCTGGCCTCTGTGACCTGCGTTAGGACACCTTTTTCATGGGCTGCATAGCCTTGGACGACCTTTACGAGATTGGGGACAAGGTCGGCCCGCCTTTGATACTGATTCAACACCTCTGCCCATGCAGCCTTGACTGCCTCATCCTGCTGTTGAATGGTGTTGTAACCGCAGCCGGAGAGCAAGAACAGCAGCGACACCAAAAATACGCAAGATGGTATATGTCTTTTTGTCGATTTTAAGCCTGCAGTCAATTTATCCATTTTTTATCTCCTTTCGGCATATTTAGAGGCGATTAAGCAGATTCAAAACAATCTCCAATGTAGGTATGCTTAGCAGGTCTGTCAATAATAAACCGATAAACAGGTGGCAACCCTCCAAAAAGCTTGAATCAAAGGGCCTTATGTGTTTAAGTTAATCGCCATGATAGCGATTATTGACTATAGGGCAGGGAATCTTGCCAGCGTGGCAAGGGCGCTGACATATCTCGGTTTTACATGTGAAATAACCGATGATCGTAAAAAGATCATGACGGCTGATCATATCATATTCCCTGGGGTTGGTGCGGCCGGCCGGGCCATGATGGAGCTTAAGGTTCTCGGTCTTGATGATGCTTTGAAAGAGGCCTTTGCAGCCTCAAGGCCTATCCTAGGCATATGCCTCGGCACCCAGATAATCTTTGAATACAGCGAAGAAGATGGAGCCTCTTGTCTTGGTCTAATTTCGGGAAGGGTCAGACGATTCCCTGATCCCCTTTTTGATGGTAATGCGCGTCTTAAGATACCGCACATGGGGTGGAACAGGGTCGAATGGATAGGGATGCATCCTGTATTTACGGGTTGTCATGAGGATTCAGAATACTATTTCGTACATTCCTATTATCCTGATCCTGCTGAACAGCGTTTGATTATGGGGTTAACTGAATATGGCGTAAAGTTTTCCTCTGCACTGGCCAAGGGGAGCCTTGTGGCCGTACAATTTCATCCTGAAAAGAGTGGTCGGCCTGGACTGAAGATATTGGAAAACTTCTGCAAGTGGAGGCCATGATGCTGAGCAGACGGATCATACCATGTCTGGATGTAAGGGATGGAAAGACCACTAAGGGCATAAGGTTTAAAGGTAATGTTGACATCGGTGACCCGATTGCTATGGCCAGGTTTTATTACGAAGAAGGGGCGGATGAGCTTGTTTTTTATGACATAACCGCCTCAAGCGATCATCGCCCCATCATGATTGATGTGGTACGCCAGGTAGCCGGGGAGATATTCATTCCATTCTCTGTAGGGGGAGGGATTAGAACCGTAGAGGATATGCGCGAGGTGCTTCTGGCCGGGGCCGAGAAGGTAAGCGTCAACTCCGCTGCGGTAAAAAATCCTGGACTTATAAGCGAAGGCGCAAAGGCCTTCGGGAATCAATGCATAGTCCTTGGGATGGATGTAAAGCGTGTAGAGACATCTGCAAAGATCCCGTCTGGCTATGAGATAGTCATCAATGGAGGGCGTATTTATACGGGGATCGATGCACTTTGGTGGGCTAAAGAGGCCGAAAGGCTCGGTGCTGGCGAGATCTGTCTAAACTCCATAGACGCGGATGGGACGCAGGAGGGCTATGAATTGAACCTCACCCGGATGATTTCAGAGTCGGTAGGCATACCCGTCATTGCCTCAGGCGGTGCAGGCCACCCTGAACATCTTTATCAGGTCCTTGCCGAAGCAAGGGCGGATGCCGCCCTTATTGCCTCGATGACCCATTATGGCACGTATACCGTACGCCAGATCAAGGAATACTTGAACGAACGGGGCGTAAAGGTGCGTATGGTATGGTGATGAGACCGTGACTTGCATCAGCGTCGGACTCGAACGCCTTTTGTCGGATCCGCCTGGTTGGATAATGGGTCGGCGCTTAGGGCTTCTATGCAATCAGGCCTCGGTTGACGCCTCGTTGAGACATGCAAAAGACCTCATAAATACCCGTTTTCCAGGGCAACTGAGGGCAATCTTTACGCCTCAACATGGTCTTTTCGCTGAAAAACAGGACAACATGGTGGAATCCCCCCATGAGAGGGACACAGGATTAAACATACCTGTCTATAGCCTATATAGTGGGTCAAGGGTGCCTGAGCCGTGGCAGCTTTATGATATAGAACTCTTTCTTGTAGATATTCAGGATATCGGTTGCAGGGTCTATACCTTCATCTGGACCATGTATCTTGCCATGAAGGCCTGCGCCAAGGCTGGCATAGGTATGGTCGTCCTTGATCGCCCTAATCCAATAGGCGGTTGTCTCGTAGAAGGAAACCTCCTGGATGAAGGGCTTAAGTCATTTGTAGGTCTTGCCCCCATACCGATGCGGCATGGCATGACAGTGGGTGAGCTTGCAAGATTTTTTGTCTGGCTCGAAGACCTTGATCTTGAGCTCCATGTAGTCAGAATGGATGGGTGGCGCAGGGACATGGATTTCCAGGATACAGGTCTTCCGTGGATCTGGCCGTCTCCGAATATCCCGACTGTTGATACCGCCCTGGTATATCCAGGCCAGGTGGTGCTTGAAGGGACGAATCTGTCGGAGGGCCGGGGGACCACCAGGCCTTTCGAGGTCTTCGGTGCCCCATATTTGGATATCGTACGGTTCAAGTCCGCTGTCGAGAGGCTGGCACTTCCTGGTTTTGTTCTGAGAGAGCAATATTTTGAGCCAACCTTCCACAAGTGGGCAGGAAAAAGGTGCCGAGGTTTTCAAATACATGTGATTGACAAGCGCCGTTACCGTCCGTATTTAACTACGCTGTCTATCGTTTCACTTGCAAAGAAACTCCATCCCATTGACTTTCAGTGGAGGGAACCGCCTTATGAATATGATTTTGAGCGGCTACCCATTGATTTGATCATCGGAAGCGAGACCGTAAGAAAGGCGGTCGAGGTAGGAGATGGACTTGAGGGAATCGAATCCCTATGGCATAGGGATATGGAAGAATTCTTGAGGCTGAGGTCGAGATTTTTGCTTTACTAATGCCAAGAAAAGGTGGCAATTTACATCCATGTAATCCCTATGAAATATTCCGTTAATCTTTAGCGTTTATTTATTTAAAAATATAATTTTCCCCATCCTTTTTTATAAACAAAAGGGCAAAGGAGGCGGTATGTTTGAAGGACTGTTTCAACCCATGCATCTCTTGATAATCTTGGCGATCGCCTTGCTTATTTTTGGGCCCGGCAAGCTGCCCCAACTTGGTGAGGGGCTTGGAAAGAGCATCCGCGAGTTTAAAAAGGCTATAGAGGATGGAGATAATAATAAGGATAGATCCATGCTTGAGCCAAAAAAGGAAGATGTGTCGAGAAATGAAGAAACCAGAAATGAAGAAACCAAATGATATAGTGACGTTTTTACAGGGGGCTGACATATTTGTAACTATTGATTTCGACGGTACCATAACCGCCTCTGATATAACCGATGCGGTTATAAAGGAATTTGCCAGACCTGGCTGGGAGGAGGCTGAAAGGCTCTGGGAGGCCGGGCAAATCGGATCACGAGAGTGTCTTTCCCTTCAGATGTCGTTGATAGACCAGCCGCTTGAAAGGATTATTAAATATGCCTGCAGCCTTCAGATAGACCGTTACTTTGCTGATTTTGTCGGTTTTTTGAAGAGGATGGACATACGGTTTGCGGTTATAAGCGATGGGTTTAGATGTATTATCGACAGCATATTCAAGAAGGCGGGTATTGATGGCGTCCCCATATATGCTAACGATTTGTCGACCTGTGGCCATGGATTGAAGACGATCTTTAATTCAAGTGAAGGTTGCAGGAATGGCACATGCAAATGCAGAACTGCAGACATGCTTGCCTGTGGGCGGCCGATTATACATATCGGCGACGGCCGCAGCGATTTTTGTCTGGCAGGTAAGGCGTCTTATGTCTTTTCTAAGGGTAAACTTACTGATTATTGCCGGACGATAGGGATAGCATATTCAGAATTTGCAGATTTTGCCGAGATCGAGAGGGATTTCAAGGCATTCTTGAAATTTGTTCCTGTCTCAGGAAGAACTACAGATAAAGAAGGGATACAGCCTGGATGCAATATAATATAACGAAAAAGGAGCTCCTAGAGCTCGAGAGCCGCTATTGCTCTTATGGAGATACCGTACACTATTCAAAAGAACCGATCATTTTCAAGAGATGCGAGGGATCGTGGCTCTTTGACATTGAAGACAGGCCTTATCTCGACATGCAGATGTGGTATTCGGCCGTGAATTTTGGTTACAGAAACAAGGAGATAGAAGAGGCCCATAACCGCCAGATGGCGACCCTCCCTCAGGTGGCGTCTCAGTACCTGCACAAAGAAAAGATCATGCTTGCAGCCAGGATCGCCATGGAGACCGAGAAGAGATTCGGAAAGAAGGGTAGGGTGCATTTCAATGTAGGTGGGGCCCAGGCCATTGAAGACAGCTTGAAGCTCATTAGAAATTTCAAAGACGGCAAATCCCTTATGTTCGCATTCATGGGCGGCTATCATGGCCGCACCCTTGGCGCGACTGAGATAACGAGCAGTTTCAGATACAGAAGGAGATACGGACACTTTGCAAACAGGGCGGCGTTTATCCCATTTCCTTACTGTTACCGCTGCTTCTACAAAATGGAGCGTGGAACCTGTGACTATTACTGCATAAAGGAGTTCGAACGTCTCTTTGAGAGTGAATACTACGGCGTGATAGACAAAAAAGACAACGAAGTCGAGTATGCGGCGTTTTACATAGAGCCCATTCAGGCGACTGGCGGATATATAGTCCCGCCGCCTGAATATTTCCAGAGACTCAGCGAGATATTGAAGAGGTACGGGATACTCCTTGTGGATGACGAGATCCAGATGGGGTTTTACCGCACAGGAAAACTCTGGGCCATAGAGCACTTTAACACCAGACCCGATGTGGTAACATTCGCCAAGAGCCTTACAAACGGCCTCAATCCGCTCTCAGGCCTGTGGGCAAGGGAAGAACTTATCAATCCTGAGATATTTCCCCCAGGTTCAACACACTCGACCTTTTCAAGCAATCCCCTTGGCGCCGCTGCTGGTCTCGCTGTTATGGACTATATAAGCCGCAACAATATGGAGGGGCTTGTCGCCGAAAAAGGCGCATATCTTTTATCCAGGCTTAAAGATCTCCAAAAAAAGCACGCCGTAATCGGAGATGTCGACGGACTGGGTCTTGCTATCAGGGTTGAGCTTACCGAAACAGACGGCATTACGCCAAACAGGGTCCTTACCGACGCTATATTCCAGGAGGGCATGAAGGGTGACATAGTACTTAATGGAAAGAGATACGGCCTTGTACTTGATGTGGGTGGATATTACAAAAACACCTTTACTCTTGCACCGGCCCTTACCATCAGCTATGAAGAGATGGACCTCTTTATTGAGCTCTTTGGGTGTCTGCTTAAGCGATGCGGCGCATAAGGGCCATACCTGTTATTCTCAACAGGAATTTACTTAAGGAAAGAATTCAAACGAGATGCAGACATTAGAAAGGATTAAAAAGGTATTTCTCGAAAACTTTGATTTTAAGGAAGATGCGTTAAGACCAGAGATGACCATCGACAGCTTGGGGCTTGACTCCCTCGACAAGGTTGATTTCCTCTTCGCCCTTGAGAATGAATTTGACATCGACATCCCTGACGGGCAGGTCAAGCTCAATTCCATCCAAGACGTAGTTGATACAGTGGAAAGACTTGTTAAAGAACAGCACAGCGAGACGCATTGACATGGCTGCAACAATGAGACGGGTCGCAATCACCGGAATGGGGGTCATCTCTCCTGTGGGGAATACTAAAGAAGAGTTCTTTAACAACCTTCTTGAAGGAAAATCAGGTATCAAAAGACTGTCCGCGCCTTTCGCCGACCTCCTCACCACGAAAATCGCCGCTGAAGTCGATTTCAGTCCTGGGGAGTATTTCACTAAAAAAGACGCCAGGACACTGGACAGAGTAAGCCAGTTTGCGCTTGTCGCCGCGTCGCAGGCCTGGGAAGACGCAGGGCTTGAGCTTGACGAGGAAGAAAAAAAACGCGCCGGCGTATATATCGGGACGGGGATGGGGGGCGCCCGCACCATCGAAGATACGTATATGCAGGTTTATAAAAACCAGGTAAAGAGGGTGAGCCCTCTTACGGTAGTCATGATAATGAACAATGCACCGGCCTCTCACTTGTCCATACAGTATGGATTCAGGGGCCCCTGCCTTACATTCTCTACCGCCTGCTCTTCATCGGCGGTTGCTATCGGCGAGGCCTTTCGGCAGATCAAGGATGGGTACGCCGATGTCATGCTCGCCGGCGGTGCGGAATCTCTTCTCGGGTTAGTCATCATCATGAGTTGGCAGTCGATCGGCACCCTGGCGCGCGAGGCGGATGACCCCTCGACATCGTGCCGGCCTTTTTCCCTGGACAGGACGGGATTTGTCCTTGGCGAAGGTGCGGCCATTTTCGTACTGGAGAAGATGGACAGGGCAAAGGCGCGAGGCGCCCGCATCTACGGTGAACTCGTGGGCTATGGATCTACGGCGGATGCGACCCATATCGCAAGACCCTCCCTCGAAGGTCAGGCCCGGGCCATCTCTCTCGCTCTTGCAGAGGCGCGGCTGGGCCCGGGCGACATCGACTATATCAATGCCCATGGAACGGCCACGGTGCTCAACGATATTGTCGAGACCCAGGCGATCAAAAAGGTGTTCGGTCAACGCGCCTATGAAATTCCAATCAGTTCCACCAAATCAATGCACGGGCACCTCCTCGGCGCAACCGGCGCTGTGGAGCTTGTTGCTTCCGTCCTCGCCATGACGTACCAGGCAGTCCCGCCCACAGCAACCCTCATGGCGCCGGACCCAGAATGCGACCTTGACTATGTGCCTGGGAAGGGCAGGACAGGACAGAATATAAGGACAGTGATGTCCAACTCCTTTTCCTTCGGCGGCACGAACGCGGTGCTTATCGTGAGGAAATATGAGTGACCATAAAATAGAAATAGATATGAAGGGCGGAGACGACGCCGTTCTTTTGATTCACGGATTGACCGGCAGCCCTTTTGAGATGAAATACCTGGCCCGCAGGCTTAACAGGGCAGGCTTCACAGTTAAGGGACCATGTCTGGCAGGCCATGGGAAGACGCTTTCAGATCTGAAAAAAAGCCGGTGGCAGGACTGGTACCGAACTGTCGCTGACGAATTCCGTGAATTAAAAGAACAGTATGCAACGGTTTCCGTGGCAGGGCTGTGCATGGGGGCGCTGTTGGCGTTGTTCCTGTCAGCGGAGTTTAAAAGGGAGGTAGCAGCAATCGCCCTCCTCTCGACGACGTTGTTCTATGACGGCTGGGGGCTGCCATGGTACAAATTTCTTCTGCCCTTGGCCTATTATACTCCAGCCGGATATATTTATTCATTTGAGGAACGCGAACCATACGGGATCAAGAACAAGGCCCTTCGTGTCCGGATAGTGGAACTCATGAAAGACAGCTCGATAGCCCATTCAAGCGTTCCGGGCGTGAGTATGCGTGAATTGTTCAAGCTGATCAACACGACAAAAAAACTTATCCCTCAAGTAAAGACACCCACCCTTATCCTTCACTCTCAGGAGGATGACCTGGCCAGTAAAAAGAACGCGCTGTATGTGCAGAAGAATATCGGCGCCCGTGATGTCCGCATGGTCCTTCTCGATGACTGCTATCATATGTTGCCCATTGATAACCAACGGGACGTAGTGGCAGATGAGATTATCACTTTTTTCAAGGATCGCACGGCGTTGAGGAGAAAATCATTTAGAGACACCCGAATAATTTCAACTAAAAACCTGGCATCTTCTAATTTAAGGTAGTTACAAATTTTATAGATATAATTTCTAATGAGCAATTTGCGATCAATAAAATTTTTATTACCTCTTATCGTTGCAATCACCCTGTTCGTTTCCTTTTTCAGGCTTGGCGCAACAACGCTTTTTGATGTAGATGAAGCGGTCTTTGCAGAGGCCACAAAGGAGATGATCAAGACCGGTGACTTCATAACTCCTACCTATAATGGAGTGAATCGATACGATAAACCGATTCTTTTCTATTGGATGATGGCAGCGTCTTATAAGACATTTGGTATAAACGAATTTGCTGCTCGATTTCCATCTGCCTTAGCAGGTACGCTGTTGGTATTATCTATTTTTTTCTTCGTCAGACGTTTTATTGGCGAAAAATATGCCGTTTACTCAACCATATCTTTTGTTTTATCTATTTATTTTTTTGTTTATTCTCATGCAGCAGTTACAGATATGTTGCTTACACTATTTATAACAGTTTCCATATTTTCTTTTTATATCTTCAATGCCGATGATTTCAGCGATGGTTCTCATATCTCTCCTTATGTGAGAGCTATGTTCAGTTATGGATTTTATTTATTTTCAGCCCTTGCATTCCTTACCAAAGGATTGATAGGGATAGTTTTCCCTTTTGGTATTGCCATTATCTATCTGGCAATTACAAAAGGCCCAAAGGAAATCAAAAGGGTGTTCAATATTAAAGGTATTGTTCTATTCCTAATTGTTTCAGGGCCATGGTATGGCGCCCAATTGGCCATCAACGGCATGGAATTTGTAGATCAGTTTTTTATAAAACATCACTTCGCCAGATATCTGGATGTTATATCGGGTCATAGGGGACCTTTTTATTATTTTATTCCTGTGTTGTTACTTGGGTTTTTCCCATGGATTGTCTTCTTCCCGTCGGGCATCAGGGCAGTGATCAAAGACAGTAATCTAACTCTTCTAATAAGAAATATTTTTAATGATAAAAAAAGAAAGCCCGTCGACCATAGAGCGTCAATTGGTCTACTTGCCTTCATATGGTTTGCTGTTATATTTTTGTTTTTTTCATTTTCTACGACGAAACTTCCGAATTATATCCTCCCGTCTATACCGGCAGTGGCGATACTCATTTCAATAGGTTTGTCAGAACATGATAAATGGGAGGAGTACAGTTACGTAGTCTTAGGCGTTTTTTCATTTATTGTTGGTATGATTATCTTCTTCTTCAGTAAGAAGTATCTTTTTAAGATAGGCGTTTATGATGATACTACATGGACATTAGGAATTAGTTTTCTAATGTTTGGAATGATAATCGTAAGTTTATATAGGCTGTTTTTAAAAAAAACAGTCTTTTTCTATTTATGTACATTGATGACTATCTTTTTAATTGTTTTCTCTATCAATGCATTGCCTATTATAAATGAATATCTTCAGGGTACGCTCTATAGATATAGTTTATATATTAAAAAAAATCTGCCTGCTAATGAAAAAATAATTGTATATGATTTGAATAAACCCAGTATTATTTTTTATTCCGATCATAAAATATTAAGCATAAGAAATAAAGAAGATATGATACGTGCTCTTGAAAAGAATGCGCATGCAGTTGTAATCGCAAAGGCAAAAAATATATCAAATCTTACGCAGCTTGGTCTGAACGTATTGAAAAATGAGGGCGATTATGCAATTCTTGAAAGAAAATAAAATTTTATTCATTCTATTGCTATTGATTTTGCCGCTGTTTTTATTTCATTTTGATAAATTGACAATTGAATCAGTAAGAAATTTACATGAGAATGATTTAGTTATTTCACGATTGCTTGAGTTAATCGATCCTGTAGTAAATTTTATTGGTTATGGTTTAACGTTGATACTTAGTGGATTGCTGCTTTATATCGTCGGAAAATTTATCGATAAGAAGCTGTATGAATGCGGAAAGGTCTTGTTTATAAGTTTGATATCTGCCGGTATAGTCGTTCAAATCATCAAGCACATTATAGGGAGGGCGAGACCAAGATTGACTGATAATCTTGTGTTAATAGGTCCCTCAATTAAAAGCGGATACGATTCATTTCCATCAGGTCATACTACCCTGGCGTTTTGTTTTGCCTATATACTCTCGAGATATTATCCTCGATATAGGAGTCTATTTTATGGCTTTGCTGTTCTTATAGGTTTTGAGAGGATTGAAGATACAGCACATTTCCCATCCGATGTGTTGGTGGGGATGGTTGTAGGGATGTTGGTCGGAAAGGCTGTAAGTGCCTTTATTTTGAAATCGTCCACACCCCTGCACCTCCATCCTGGATCAGAAGGGCATATTGGGCGTCAAGGCCCATTTTAGGAAGTATGACGATGCGGTAATTTCCAAGCAAGGCTATCAATAGGCAGGGAGGTTCGATAGTTAAATCATTTATGCTGTCTTTGTCCATTATGACAACACCATTGTTTGATAGAAGGGCAGAGCAGAGCTCCCATGGTCTGTCTATCTCGTATGTAGTTTTGTTCATATAAAAAGGTATGGCGCCCCTTAATGTGTCGCCAGGCTTATATAGATAGATCGTTTTGTCTTCTAGAAATGGCTTGATCATATTGGCAAGGCACATGTAGCATTTGTTTTTGAGGTGCGGTCTTGTATGGAGAATGACTTTGGGGGTGTTGGCTATCACCAGGGCGCCAATGGCCATTGAGATCGTCAGGAATGTAAGCCTTGTAAAGTGCTTCTTTGACACAGCTTTGATCATAAACGGTATAACGGCAAGGAAAAAGACGGCCGAGATTACTAGATAGGTCTTTACATTTACGTGTAGCCACCCAAGAAAGATCGGCCTTGATGCAGCGAGCAGGATGATCATGAAGAGCCAAGACACGCCCTCCCATCTGAGTCTATTGACCCCCTCAAGTCTTTCGTCAAGCCAACCTGCGATCAGGATGGCGGCGGCTCCATAAGAAGGAAGGACATAGCTCACTTCCTTTATTACCGGGAACGAGAGGAGGGCTATGGGGAGGATCATCCAGATGATAAGGAAGATGACGGGTTCATGGTTATTTTTCGCAAGTTCGCCCTTGCGTAACCTTTGTACGTCGCTCCACAATGCAAAGGGCAGGACGACAAGTGCCAGGCCGAACATGTCAGGAAGCCTTTGGATATAGAAATACCACGGCGCCTGGTTTCCGAGGTCCGTCCAATAAAAATGACATCCAGCCAGTTCAAAATGCCTGTGTATGAATCTCCCGATGATATTGTTTACAAAGTGTTCGTGTAAATAGCAGATCCCACCTTCTCTATAATAGAGATAGATCCAGACGGCCATGGGTGCGAGAAAGACAAAGATGAAAGGGGAGGACAATAGCTGTTTCATGGTAGATGTGCGTCTTGTTGCAAACAGAAAAGCCGCTGTTACGACAGCTGTGTGAAAGACGCCAACTATGCCTTTTGTGAGAAAGGCGCACAGGCTCCCCAGATAAAATATAAAAAGCGCCAGATTTTTCTTTTTTTCGTCATCTGCCCAGCTCAGCCAGTAAAAAAAGGCCGAGAGGGCCATCACACTGAAGGCCCCTACTCCAATGTCGAGGAGTATCCAGTGGCTGTATCTGTAAAACTGCGGCATGGATGCAAGTATCAGGGCTGCAAGTACACCCCTTCGCATCCCTCCCCATTTGAGGCCGAAGAAGAAGACCGACGCCAGCATCAGGGCGCCGAGGCCGGCGGATACAGCCCTTGCAACCGGCGGCGTGATGCGGCCTGTCAGCTTGTAGGCTGCGGCGATCATGTCGTAATAAAGAGGTGGCTTTTCTAGAAAGGGCAAGCCACACAAGTGCGGGATGACGAAGTTTCCGGTCTCAAGGGCCTCCCTTGCCGACTCGGCCTCTCTTGGCTCATCAGGCCCCCAGAGATATGGATATGCGACATTTACAGCCATCGCTACAGAAATGGCCAGTAAAAATACATAAAATGCCTTTTTGTCACCTTCTCTGAGGTGATTGTCCATATAACCCACGCCCTTTCGATATTTTTCGAAATATCAAGGGTAAAATTATATCGGCGTAAAATTACTGCTGAATTAAAGTGAAATTAAAACAGGGTTAAAAAATCAGGTGATAACGGTCGGCTCGTCCCTTTTTAAGGTCTCCTTTATCCTGGCGATCCCGTCCGCTGCGGAGACAAGACCTCGAAGGGCGTCTTTCGGTTCTTGGATGTGCAGGTCAGGCACTTTCTCGTATCTCTCAAGATATATCCTGAGCGTGGCTCCGCTGGTTCCTGTGCCAGAGAGTCTGAAGACGATCCTTGCCCCACCCTTGAGCATGATTCTTATGCCCTGGCCTGTAATCAGGCCGCCTTCTACCGGGTCTTCGTAGCTGAACTCATCCGCCGCCTCTATCTCATAGCCGTTGAAGACCTTGTTCTTAAGCCCTGGAAGGGCGTTTCTGAGTCGTTCGATTAGAAGCCTAGCGGTATCCTGGTCGAGGTCTTCATAATCGTGCCTCTGATAGAAATTTCTGCCGAACCGCCTCCAGTGCCCTTGTACGACCTCTGCCACACCTTTATTTCTTGTTGCAAGGATATTGAGCCAAAAGAGGACCGCCCAGAGTCCGTCTTTTTCCCTGATGTGGATTGATCCGGTACCGAAGCTCTCTTCCCCGCAGAGCGTGACGAGATCGGCGTCTAAAAGATTGCCGAAGTACTTCCAGCCTGTGGGTGTCTCATAGCATGGGATGTGTAGGGTCTCGGCCACCCTGTCAACCGCCGCGCTTGTAGGCATGGACCTGGCCACCCCCTTAAGGCCGTCTTTATAGCCAGGTACGGTGTCTGCGTTTGCGGCAAGGACGGCAAGGCTGTCACTGGGGGTCACAAAGATGCCTTTACCAAGGATCATATTTCTGTCGCCGTCACCATCTGATGCGGCGCCGAGGTCAGGTGCCCCAGGGGAAAACATGAGATCCACAAGCCCCTTGGCATATGTGAGGTTCGGATCAGGGTGTCTGCCTCCAAAATCTGGGAGCGGCGTCCCGTTTATAACTGTGCCAGAAGGTGCGCCGAGACGTCTCTCGAATATCTCTTCTGCATAGGGGCCAGTTACGGCGTTCATGGCGTCGAAACGCATCGAGAAGCCAGATCTCAAAAGTCCATTTATGCGCTCAAAGTCAAAGAGTCCCTCCATTAAGGCGGCGTAATCGCTGACAGGGTCAAATATCTCGATCTCGGTCTGATGAAGGCGGGACTTGCCGACTTTCCCTATGTCTATCTCGCCGCAACCTTCGATGATTTTGTATTCCGTAATCTCAAGGCTTCGCCTGAAGATCGCTTCTGTCACGGCTTCAGGGGCAGGGCCGCCGTTTTGTATGTTGAACTTGACCCCGAAGTCACCTTCCGGTCCGCCAGGGTTGTGGCTTGCCGAGAGGATGATTCCGCCTGAAAGCCCGTATTTTCTTATCACGCATGAGGCTGCAGGAGTCGAAAGGATGCCGCCCTTGCCCACGAGCACCTTTCCTATGCCGTTTGCCGCCGCCATTTTTAAAATTGTCTGGATGGCCTCGTTGTTGTAATAACGCCCGTCGCCGCCTAGCACTATCGCCCGCTTTTCTTTCATGCAGTCAAAGATGGACTGGATGAAGTTTTCAAGATAGCCTGGCGTCTTGAATACGCTGGTCTTTTTCCGCAGCCCGGATGTTCCTGGTTTCTGGTCTTTAAACGGAGCGGTTTTTATGGCTTTTACCTGCATTAACGTTATGTTATCCTTAAAAATTATGACATTTTTCAATCCTAACAAACTATATTGCAAATGTAAATCCGTGGCGGCCTCTGATATGCCGCTCTGGCAGGGAAACATCGTAATCTTTTTGAGTATGTTTCTCATGGTCGTTACATACTTCTTTTCCCAAGCTGCCGGGGCGCAGAAGACCTTTCTGGACGATGCAAAGAGTCATGCGAGATTGGTTGCCGATGTGGTCAGGCTCCATGCAAAAGGTGCTATACTTGCAAAGGGTGTAACAGATGAGATATTGAAGATATTCCTTGGCAATGCAGACAGGTTTATTGAATATCTGGATGTAGTTAAGCCTTTTTCATCGGAAGAGCTCTCCGCCTTTGCTAGAGAATCAGGTCTTGCCGGCATAAAGATCATACGTCAGGACGGTTCGATGACTGAAGGGCCCCCAGGGTGGACAAAGACAAGGGCCATCGGCTGCGGGGAAACACCCGTTCTGGCCTATGACCAGATCCTTCATCTCCTTTTTTATGCCGCACGGATTGGAGAATCAAGACGTTGCGTAATAACTGGCGTGAAAACAGAGCGTATAAAAAGACTTATGGAAGAGATAGGCCTCTCAAGTGTGTTGAAAGACATAGAAGGTCTCCAGGGTATACGCTATGTGAAGATCAAGGGGGTGGGGTCGATCGACGCCATATCAGATGAGGGCGCGATTTCGGCACCGCCGAGCGTATCTATTGTAAATATGAAGGATGGGCCGGTTGCAGAGGTGAAGATGGGGCTCGGCAAGGCGGCCGTGCTCGTTGTAGGCGTGGATGCTTCACCCCTCAATGATTTAAAGCGCAGGCTCTGGCGGGATTTTGCCGTTTTTTCCGTGACGCTCGCCCTGACCTGCGGATTTCTCTCATGGCTGCTCTACAAATGGCAGATGAAATATATCTCAAAGGTCAAGGATTATGAAAAAAATCTGTCCATCCAGAGAGAGGAGGCGGCCCTCGGCAGGGCTGCTGCATCCATCGCCCATGAGATCAGAAACCCGTTAAACGCCATGGGCATAGGGCTTCAGAGGTTGAAAATCGAGACAGGATGTCTGACTGAAGAGCATAAAAGGCTTTTGGATATGGTTTTGAATGCGCTCAAGCGCATGAACGGGATAGTTACCGGGCTGCTTAGGTACTCGAAGCCGCCTGTACCGAGATTAAGACGGGTGAGGCTTTCGATAGTTGTCGACGATGTGCTTGCTTTGTACAGAGACCGTATCGATGAATCGGACATCAAGGTGAATACATACTACAATATACCAGGCGAAATCGATGCAGATCCCGAACTCCTTTGGCAAGTATTGGAAAACCTGATTAAAAATGCGATCGAGGCCCAGAAACAAGGCGGATTTATCGATATCTCTATAGATTCAGAAGGCGTATCCATCGTGCTCCGGATAAGAAATGCAGGGGATATACCGGACCGGGATGACCTTGTGCGTATATTCGAGCCGTATTTTACAACTAAGACCAGGGGGACGGGGCTTGGTCTCGCCATATCAAATCGTATAGTAGCAGCCCATGGCGGTAAGATGTATGCCGATATCAGGCAAGAGGGCGTGATCGAATTGATCGTATATCTGCCAGCTTGTAGCGGAAAGGACGTAACAGCGTTATGAAAATAATGATTGTAGATGACGAACCGGAGCAGATTGAGCTGCTGTCTGGTTTTCTCAAAAACCAAGGCCATGATGTCATCACCGCTCAAAACGGCGAAGAGGCCCTGGTGGTTTTTAAAAAGACACCCGTGCAGCTGGTGTTCCTTGACCACAGGATGCCTGGAATGACGGGTGATGAGGTCCTTAAAAGGCTCAAGGTGATAAACCCATTGGTTCATGCCATTATTATAACCGCATATGGCGCTGTCGACACAGCGGTCAGGGCGATGAAGCTGGGGGCCGATGATTTTCTGGAAAAGCCAGTGGACCTGACAGATCTCATTCAAAAGATACAGGAGATTGATGAAAGGGTGTCTGTGGAGGAAGATATCAAGACGGTCAGAGATTTTATGGATGATGGCTACCTTCCAGATGGGATAATTGCGAACTCCCTTACGATGAAAGAGGTCGTCTCCATCGCCTATAAGATAGCGCGAACCCCTTGGGCGGTTCTCATAAGCGGTGAGACTGGTACCGGCAAGGAGGTTATGGCCAGACTCATACACGGCTTGAGTGACAGAAAGGGCAGGCCTTTTATAGAGATAAATTGTGCGGCGATACCTGAAAATCTCTTTGAAAGCGAGCTGTTCGGACATGAAAGAGGGGCATTTACCGGCGCTGTTTCATTAAAGCGGGGTAAATTTGAGCTTGCGAGAGGCGGGACGCTCTTTCTTGATGAGATAGGCGAGATGCCACTTGCCCTTCAACCAAAACTTTTGAGGGTCCTGCAGGAGGGACGTATAACACGTGTAGGTTCTGAAAAAGACGCTGTAATAGACGTGCGTGTCCTAGCTGCAACCAACCGGGACTTGAAGGGAATGTCAAAGATTGGCCAATTCAGGGAAGACCTTTACTATAGACTTAATGTCTTTGAGATAGAGATGCCGCCTCTTCGTCAGAGAAAAGAAGACATCCCGTTGCTCATCGATTTTTTTGTCAGGAGATATGCGCAGAGACCCATTGATTTCTCTCCAGACGCCCTTGATGTGTTGATGAAATATCCATATCCAGGCAATGTTCGGGAGCTTGAGCACATCATCCAAAGGACGGTTACCCTTCTAAGGGGCAAGGTGATAAGGCCATCTGATCTGCCTGATGAGATAAGGGCATATCAGGGCGAGGATATAGGCATATTAAACGCAAGGCTTGATGCCGTTGAGCGACGCATGATCATCTCTGCGCTTGAACAGAACGGTTGGAACCAGACCAAAGCGGCTGCACAACTCGGGATCAGCGAGAGGGTGATCAGATATAAGATCCAGAAACACGGGATAATCAGGCCAAGATAGGCCCTAAGTCCATGGTCTTAGTTTTTCAATTCGTCGCCGTCCATTCGGATATGTATTCTTCAAGCTCTACGTGCGACGAAAGGACCTTATCGGCTTGTGAGAGGTACTCCATTGAAAGTGTGGTTGTGATGGCTACACAGTGGAGGGATGCAGCCTTTGCCGCCGCAATCCCTGCCGGTGCGTTTTCCACCACAAGGCAGGCCTGTTTATGGATGCCGAGGCCTGACACGGCTGCAAGATATGGGTCAGGAAAGGGTTTGCGCCTATTGATGCTGTCGCCAGTTACGATATGGTCAATACGTCCCAGGATTTCCTTCGGCAGGATGTTTTCGACAATCTCTTTGTGGGAGCTCGTAACAAGCGCTATTCGAATACCCTTAGATGAAAGCGTCTTAACCAAGCCTGGTGCCTCCGGATATGGACGCACCATATGTCTGTAATGTGTATTGAATATCTCCATTTGGCGCCTGAAAAGCCCCTTGAAACCCTCTTCATCCATGCGGAGTCCATTTTTTTCAAATATATCTATGGCCGTTTTAGGTTCTATGGCACCCTCATGGAGATATATGACTTCTTCAGGTACGGAAACGCCGCACTCGGCCAAGGCGTCTTGCCAAGCCCTTACATGAAATGACATACTGTCAAGTATTACGCCGTCCATATCAAACAAGACTGACTTTTTCATCTTCCTACTATCTTTGAATATAGATTTTGTTAATCTGTCCCATCATCCGCCCCTTTCGGGGAGAGATAATGTATGAGCCTCCCTTCAAAGGTCTTGAACACGGCCATATTATCATCAATCGAGACAATATGCGAGGGCATAATCCTGGCCTTTCCTCCTCCGTCTGGCAGGTCGACTACATAATCAGGCATGGCTAGTCCGCCAAGTTTGCCATATAGATCGTCCATTATCTCTATACCTCTTCGAATATCTGTTCTGAAATGGTCGGTGCCTGATACGGCGTCGCAGTGAAAGAGATAATATGGCCTTATCATATGCCTCTGAAGGGCACTGCAGAGGGTCTTAATAGTCTGGGCGGAGTCGTTTATTCCCCTAAGGAGCACCGTATGATTTGAGACCGGGATGCCGGCCGTAAGGATCCTCTCACAGGCTGAAACAGCCTCTTCGGTCAGTTCGCGCGGGTGATTGAAGTGGGTATTGATCCAAACAGGCCTGTGTCTTGAAATGACATCGATGAGCCTGTTGGTGATTCGCATTGGAAGCACGGCTGGTATGCGGGTACCTATCCTTATGACCTCGACGTGAGTAAATTTCCTTATCTTTCCAAGGAGTTCATCAAGGAAATCCGTGCTTACCAGGAGAGGATCGCCTCCCGAGATGATAACCTCCCTTATCCTGGAATCCGTTTTGATGTAGGAAAGGATGCGGCAAAGGGCCTTTTCCCCGATGATCCTTTCGCCATGTCCTGCCCACAGGCGCTTTCTGTTGCAGTGTCGGCAGTACATGGCGCACATGTTCGTAAGGAGGATGAGTGCCCTGTCAGGATATCTGTGTATGAGACCAGAGACAGGCATGTAGCGTTGCTCTGCGAGCGGATCTTCGTTAGAGCCTGGGAGCCTGAACGTTATCTCTTTTGGATCCGGCAGACACTGTTTTTTTATTGGATCCGCAGGATCGGAAAAATCGATCAGTGAAAGGTAATACGGCGTTACAGCGTATCTGTAGGTGGAGATGAGATTACCGTAAAGAGGGAGATCATCAGCCCTGAGACCAAGGAGTGTCGTTAATCTGTCAAGATCCCTTATACGATTTGCAATCTGCCACCGCCAATCAAACCAATCCTTCTCGGTTGCGTCTGGCCACATGTCTTTGATCCGGCGGCCGTACGCCGTGATTCTATAGGTGTCATCCATCAGATCGATGAGGCGTTAGGATCTTTCAAACGGATTTTTGACGAGTATGGTCTCTTCCCTTGATGGGCCGACAGATACCAACATTGTAGGTATGCCTGCTATCTCTTCGATGGTTTTTATGTAGTCAAGCGCGGCCTTCGGCATGTCATCAAGGGATCTTGCGCCTTTTAGTTCTTCATGCCAACCCTTGCAGCCTTGATAGACCGGCGTAGCCGCCTCTATCTCGTTTATGTTCACAGGCATGGCAAGGCGCCTATGCCCATTGACTTCATATGAGGTACATATCTTGATCGGGTCTATACCGCTCAAGACATCGAGTTTTGTAATCGCCAAATAATCCAGTCCGTTCAGTCGTACGGCATCCTGCAGGACTACGCCGTCCAGCCAACCGCAGCGCCGTCTTCTGCCTGTGGTGGCACCGAACTCCACACCTTTTTTCTGCAGCCTTGCCCCTATGTCGTCGTTAAGCTCGGTAGGAAATGGTCCTGCGCCCACCCTTGTGGTATAGGCCTTGCAGACACCCACCACAGCGTCAATCTTGCTCGGTCCTATGCCTGTTCCTGTGCAGGCGCTGCCGGCGATCGTGTTTGAGGATGTGACAAACGGATACGTACCATGGTCTATGTCGAGCTGTGCACCCTGTGCGCCTTCGAAAAGGATGTTTTTCCCCGCCTTCCTTGCCTCGTCGACAACAATAGATATATTATCCATAAAACTGACGAGCCTCTCGGCATATCCCATATATTCGTTGTAAATAGCTCCTGCATCAAGCGGACTTGCTTTCAGGAATTCTGTTAGGATAAAGTTTTTCTCCCTTATGTTTTCTTCGAGTTTTTCTCTGAAGACATTGCTGTCTACAAGATCGGCCATTCTTATACCGCAGCGTGATGCCTTGTCTTCGTAGCACGGGCCAATTCCCCTTCCTGTGGTACCTATTTTCTTGCCGTGAGATTTTGAAGCCTCTTTTGCATAGTCGAGCGCCCTATGGTAAGGCATAATAATATGGGCATTTTGGCTAATTCTGAGCCTTTTGGTCGATATATCCATGCCCTTGTCCTTCAGCCTTTCGAGTTCTTCAATAAGGACAGCCGGGTCCAAGACCACACCATTTCCAATGAGGCAAAGCTTGTCTTCATAGAGTATACCTGATGGGATCAGATGAAATATAAACTTTTCTCCGCCGACCACCAGTGTATGCCCTGCATTGTTACCGCCTTGAAACCTTACTATTACATCCGCGTGGCCGGTAAGTATATCTACGATCTTGCCTTTACCTTCGTCACCCCATTGGGTCCCGACAACTACAACTGATGACATTTGACACCCCTCCGCTTTACTTTTCAGGCTTGTCAGGATACTTAAACTATATGGAAAAGTCAAATTCAAATACTTCAAATACAGAATACAACAGCCCGCTTTTTCTGGTCGATGCAAGTTCGTATCTTTATAGGGCTTACTTTGCCATATCGAGGCCTTTTGTCACAAGCAAAGGTCTTCCTACAAAGGCTGCATACGGGGTGACGAGTATGATATGGAAGGTGCTCCGTGAAAAGGATCCGGAGTTTATAGCCGTGATCTGGGATGCGAAAGGACCGACCTTTAGGCATAACCTCTACAAGGGTTATAAGGCAAATCGCCCTACTATGCCGGATGACCTTGCCCTTCAGGTGCCCTATGTGAGGAATATTGTTGAGGCCTTGGGATTGAAGCAGGTAGAGATGGCCGGTTACGAGGCGGATGATATCATCGCAACTATAGCAAGGGGTGTCAAAGATAGGCCGGTGTTGATAGTCTCCGGCGATAAAGACCTGCTTCAGCTTATAAACGGACATGTAACTATGTGGAACCCGATGAAGGATGAGGTCATGGACCTAGATGCGGTAAGGGAAAAATTTGGTATCGAACCGCGCAGGCTCCTTGATGTCATGGCGCTTTCAGGCGACGCCTCCGATAATATCCCAGGGGTACCTGGCATAGGGCCGAAGACGGCCCTGAAACTGATCCAGAGCTACGGCTCGTTAGATGGGCTTCTGACGCACCTTGAAGGGCTTCCAAACGGCAGACTCAGGGAGAACCTCTTGGCCAACAAAGACAATATACCTCTATGGCTGAAATTGGTAAGTCTTTATGATGATGTGAACGTGCCATTGGCTGTTGAAGTGTACCGAAGGATGCCGCCTGATCAAGAAAAATTGAGGGAGCTATTTCAACAGCTTGAATTTACGAGCTTTTTAAAGGAATCAGCCCCTGGCGGCAAGAGATTGTATGTCTCATCTCATATCCAGGATGAATCTAAAGAGCCCGTTTTTGGTGTATATGAACTCGTTCGATCTAAAGAGTCGCTTTATAGGTGGGTGGATATGATAAAGAGGGTGGGGCGTTTCACAATCGACACGGAGACCACCCATGAGTCCCCAATGTTGGCGGAGCTTGTAGGTATATCCATATGCGTCGACCCACCGAAGGCGGCATATATACCCATAGGCCACAAGACAGGCGAGCCTCAGGCCGACCTGAAGTCCGTGGCCGAGGTTTTAGGGTCTGTAATCTCAGACGCTAATATAAAGAAGGTCGGCCAGAACATCAAATATGACCTAATAGTCCTCGAAAACCAGGGTCTGAGGCTCGCCGGCATAGAAGGCGACACTATGCTTGCCTCATACCTCATCGACCCTTCCATGCGTCGGCACAATCTGGGCGAGATATCCCTTGAGCTTCTTGGCCATAAGATGACTTCATTTAAAGAGGTGACTGCATCTCAAAAAAAGACCAAGAATTTTGCCTTGGTGCCCGTCGAGATTGCCAGGGATTATTCATGTGAAGACGCACATGTAACCGCCCTTGCCAGTGAGATACTGTGGAAAAGGCTCAAGGAGGCCGATCTATGGGGCCTTTTTACGACCCTTGAGGTTCCGCTAATAAGGGTGCTTGCCGATATGGAACGGTCAGGGGTACTCGTGGATAAGGATGGACTTGACAGGCTCTCTTTTGAGTTTGAACAAAGGATAGAGATTGTTGAACAGGAGATATATGCCCTTGCTGGGGGTCCATTTAATATAAATTCTACGAAACAGCTCTCTGAACTCTTGTTCGAGCGGCTGGACCTCCCTCAGCTCAAAAAGACACGAAAAAAGACGGGCTATTCAACGGATGTCGAGGTCTTGACCGAGCTTGCAAACCATCATGAGCTGCCTCAGAAGATACTCATCTACCGCAATCTCGTAAAACTTAAATCAACATATGTGGATGGGCTTAAAAAGGTGATAAATCCTAAGACCGGGAGGGTGCATACATCCTTCAATCAGACAGTGACCGCCACCGGGCGGCTCTCTTCAAGCGACCCGAACCTCCAGAACATCCCTGTGCGGACGGAAGAAGGCAGAAGGATAAGGGCGGTCTTTATTGCAAAGCCAGGCCATCTGCTCTTGTCCGCGGACTATTCCCAGATTGATCTGAGGGTCCTTGCCCATTATTGCCGTGACGACGCGCTGATCCATGCCTTTAAAAAGGATGAGGACATCCATACCCGCACGGCCGCGGAGGTCTATGACATCATGCCTGAATTTGTAACGCCTGAGATGAGGCGCGTGGCAAAGACCGTAAATTTCGGGATCATCTATGGGATGAGTGCTTATGGTCTTGCCAGGGGTCTTGGCATTGAGAGGAGACAGGCCCAGGAATTCATAGACAGATATTTCAAGCGCTATCCAGGCGTCAAGAGATATATGGAAGATATTGTAAAGGAGGCGAGAGAAAAGGGATATGTAACTACCCTTCTTGGCAGGAGGAGATATATATATGACATCAACAATTCAAACCGCGCGACAAGAGAGGCTGCTGAAAGGATCGCGATCAACACCCCTATCCAGGGCACGGCCGCGGACATCATCAAGCTTGCCATGCTTAAGGTCCATGAAATGCTTGGGGCGAACGGATCTAGGGCGAAGATGCTCCTGCAGGTCCATGATGAGCTGGTGCTGGAGGTCCCTGAGGATGAGATTGAAGAGATATCGAGGTCTGTGAAGGAAATAATGGAAGGCGTCATTGATCTCAGCGTGCCGCTCAAGGTCAGCATGGGAGCCGGCAAAAATTGGGCCGAGGTATGAGTGGGTTTGGGTTGAAAATAGGACTGGAATTCAAAACCAAGCAGCATCAGCCAGGGCCTTTGCAACAACAGGGATTGAATAATATCTTTCAACCTTTTTTCTGGCATTGAGTCCCAATTCCTTTCTCAATTTATCATTCATGGCGAGCGACTTAAGGGCGTCATAAAATCCATTGATCTCCGAGACGACTAGGCCTTCTTTGCCGTTTTCGACTATCTCGCCGTTGACCCCGACGTCAGAGACGACCGGCGGGACAGAGGCCGCCATGTACTGCAGGGCCTTGTAGCCGCATTTGCCTTCGGAATGCCTTGTCTTTGGAAGGGGCATGACGCCGATGTCAAAGTAGGATATCTCCATGTCCTGCGTCTCCAGCCGCCATGGGATGAAACGGACGTCAACCCCTGGGATCTCCAGGCCTTTACTGCACAATATCCTGATCTCCATTCTAATCTCCCTCGAAAGTCTTTGAAATGTTTCAGAGAGCAGCTTCAGATGGGTAAGGTTTATTTCTCCTCCAACCCATCCTATAACGACCTTGTCATTGCGGCCGTTGTAGTCTTTTTGTGGGATGCCCCTCGTTTCGACGGCTGAAGGGATGATTTTGACACATGGATTGAATTCTCTCGCTGCATCGGCAAGTATCCTGTTTCCTGCAATAACTATGTCTGCATTTTTAACGGCATATTTGAACTTGATTTGACGCGATACGCTGTCTAGGGTCTCGTTTTTGTCATGGCGCAGGTAAATAGCGTCATCAAAGTCAAAAACAAGCCGTCTGGAACACCTCTTAAGGAGATATGATTCAGCAGGGGATGGAAGCTTTTTCTGTAAAAAGACCGTGTCGTAGCCTTTGCACATCTTAAAGAGCCTCAGCTTTTCCAAAAGCCCTTTAGGATATCTGATAACATCCCCTGTTACGCCATGCTTTTTAAGCTCTGGAAGCAGGTTTAAAACCCTTACTCTGCTGCTTGGCATCGCATGATCTTGTATAAGAAAGAGGATATTCATATTTATGCCCTATTTAAACGCTATTAATACGCATTCTTCACCTGAGCCTGGATCAGAGACATGAAAGAATTTTGCCTTTATCTGAAAGATTATCGCCATGATATATCTCTTCAGTTTCGTCATTGGTCCTGTTTTGTGTTGCTGGATATCCAGACTTCCCAGTGCAAAAGATTCAGCCCTGTCAGGCGTTGTCCAGGTTTTAAATCTGTCGAAGCCCGCATTTTCAGCCAATTTCTTCAGCGTATTTGTCGAAAAGATGTATAAATGTCTTGGCGGCTCAAGGCCTCGCCATGCGGATTTGAAATATCTGTGCCCAAAGCTGTTGATATTCGGTGTAGCAAGTACGAGAGCACCGCCTTTTTTTAATATCCTGAGACATTCTTTTAAAAGGGACATTGGGTCATGCAGGTGTTCGATGACATGGTTCATTATGATTGCATCAAATGCGCCATCAGGATAGGAAAGATCGCGAAGTCCGCCCAGACTAACCTCAAGCCCAGGGTGTTTTCTCAGGCACGTACTGACAGCCACTGGGTCGATCTCCTGGCCCTCGACACCCCAGCCCAGCCGCCTTATCTTGATCAGTCTGTCACCATTTCCACACCCGATCTCAAGCAATCTCCCAGGCTTTATATCGTCAAGATACATTACATCTATCCTTTTGCGCCCTTTCTTAATCAATGCAGCCTGTTTTATGATTGAATAAAAAAACTTGATGCATTTCCTGACAAGATATTGGGATACGCCTTCCCTGCTGTCTTTATCCCCTTTGAGATCATGTGTATAGTATTTTGCATAGACCTTTCCTATCACCTTTTCTGTTGGCCTTGGGTCAAGCCATACAAGGCCGCAATCAGGATTTTTGCATATCTTCAGATCCCATTCGCCATTCGCGCCATAGAGTAAATCTTTTAAGCGATGGTGCAGAACAGACCCCTCGCTCCCGCAGAGGTAACATGCAGATAAAGATTCCAAGGGGATATCAGTACCCGCCATCGCCTGTCTCATTGTTTCTCATAAAGCCTAGAGCGAGTCCAAGACACGGCCAGACAAATATATTGTAACGTATTGAAAAAAACGAAAGTGAGATAAAGGCCGTGAGCATTGGCCCCAATGCCATGCCGATCAAAAAGGCGCCCTGCCTCTTTTTCAGACAAGGGAAAATATAGCCTTTAAGTATGCGATAGAGAAAATAGCCAAAAATCATAACGGCAAATATCCCGCACTCAATGGTTATTTCTAAAAAGAAATTATGCGGTATGGTAAACATGCCGTCTGATAGTCCAGGATTTGCAGGAAAGACCCTGGACGAACGAAGGCCATGGCCTAAAAAAAGGGAGTTCATCATAATCGGGATTGAGTGTCGCCAATAATAAAATCTTGGATTGTTGCCAAAGGCCTCTATCACCCTCTCTGATATGAGATGCCCAGTCAAGATGAGCCCGGCCATGAGTGAAGCGCCGATGATCAGAAGCGAACGTTGGCCGAGGTCGCGTGAAATAGAACTGAAAAGGGGCAGGAGCATGACAGTGGCAGCTATCCATGCAGAGCGTGTGCCTGAAAGGATGATCCCTGTAATGCACAATAGAAAAGAGAGCGTGCCGAAGCCGGATATGATGAGTGAATGTGCTTGCGTAAACTCAAGACAGTCTTTAATGTCTCTGCGATCCATAAGAAAAAGGCTTGCAGGGGCCATACCTGACAGCAAAAAGGCGAGGTGTATAGGGTTGTCAAAAATAGCAGTGATCCTGCCGTCCCAAAAAGGTCTTACCCCCAGAAAGTCCATGCCTGATATCCCTTGGACAATCGAGTCCAGCCCCAGAAAGGCCCCTATGGCGGCAAGGAAGACGAGATATCTGTAAAAAAAGTCCTTTTTAGATGTTAATTCATATACGATAAGACAAAGGATGATCCCGCATACAAAAGACTTGCCGTAACGCCATGTTAGATCAGGGCCTATCGTTATAAACGAAGGGGTTATGATAAGCGGCAGCCATCCGAATACAGGTTCTTTTTTTAAAAGTGTGGGTGGTCTGCCTCTGATTATGCACAGGAGTATATATGAGATAGGAATCAATACTAAAAAAATGAAACTTTCACCTCGAATGTCAAAAATAAAGCCTAATAGGACCAAAAAGGAAGATAAATAGAGAATTATAACTAGAGATTGTTCAAGCAATGTGCGGTAAGGGCTGAATCTGGTCCATAGATGAGTCATGATTGATTGTTTTGCCCCCTTATTTCCATCGGCAGAATCGATTTTTGTTGGATCCAAACGGAATATAATTGCAAAAGGGTTATTTTGCACCATTATGATATGATATCAGCCCTTTCATCTACCTAGGCTTTGATATTATATTGCTGCAGATGAAGTTCATGAATTGGAAAGGTGCACGGATTATCATTGGGAAGGGGCCTTCCGGAATGGATATGCTAGATGGATATCCTTCGTGGAATGCCTTTATAAAGGATGGGGCCATCAAGGTCGTAAAAAAGAGCAGGGGCACCTCTGTTTACATTTGGCAAGGCAGCGGACGTTCGTTTGTTCTCAAATACTACAAGACCCTGCCGTTTCCGATCTGGTGGCCCTGGCTTCATGGGCGTCCAAGGAGGGTCTGGCCCATAGGAACGATGCTTGAAGAAGCTGGTATCCCAGTCCCAGCCCATATCGCCCTTGTCCGTCCTTCAATTGGTGTAACTGTTATTGTTCTCGAATACATCATGGATGCCGTTACCCTCCATGCCTTTGTTGCGGCGAAAAGGGCCGGCGAGGTACACTTTGCTTCCCTCGGCAGGCTTGTCGGACGTCTTCATAGATCAGGGGTGGTTCACGGTGATCTTAAGTGGTCGAATATTATGGTGAATGGCCCAGATATCCCGGAGGGTGCACCATATTTTCATCTGGTCGATCTTGATGGTGCGTTTTGGTTTAAATGTAGCGACACGGAGGCGATGGCCAGGGATGTGGCCAGATTCCTGTGCGATGGTATAAAGGAGCGGGTCGAAACCAGCCTTTTAAGGGCGTTCAGGCATGGATATCATGAGCTGTGGCCTGTTGATCCTAACTTTGAAATGGAGGTAGATAAACGCCTTAAGGGACTTCTTAAAAGAAAGATGATACCTTCGACCGCATCATATCCACAGAATCTTTATGTCTGATCAACTTCAGATAGGTGGGCTTCGTCGTTGTTTGGCGTCTGTCTTGAAGTGAGATTGAGATAAAGCCCGTTATATAGGGGTGATCGCTCCAAGAGTTCACTGTGTGTCCCTCTAGCTGCGATCCTTCCCTTATCAAGCACTATGATTTCGTCGGCATTCTGGATGGTACTCAGGCGGTGTGCGACGACAATGGTTGTGCGTCCTTTCATAACAATCGCTAGGGCCTTTTGGATGGCCTGTTCGGATGCCGTATCGAGGGCGCTGGTGGCCTCGTCCAGGATAAGGAGAGGCGGATTTTTCAGGATAGCCCTTGCGAGCGCTATCCGCTGTCTTTGACCCCCGGAAAGATTGAGACCCCTTTCGTCGAGAACGGCGTTATATCCTTGGGGCAAGGTCATGATAAAATCATGTGCATTGGCGAGTCTTGCCGCCTGTTCTATATCTTCTTCGGTTGCATCAGGTCTTCCGGCCGCTATGTTTTCCCTGATCGTGTCGCTGAAGAGTATGATGTCCTGGCTTACTATGGCAATGTTTCTTCTGAGTTCGATTAGATTCAAACGCTCCAGATCTACCCCATCCCAAAGGATCACCCCTTTGGTGGGCGTGATGAATCTTGGTATGAGGTCGATTATTGTGCTCTTGCCGGCCCCGCTTGGCCCTACTATCGCTATCACCTTACCCTTTGGTATCTCAAGGTTTATGTCATGGAGTATCTTTAAGTCGCTTCCTGGATATGTAAAACAGACGGATTTGAATTCTATCCCCTTATGGAGCCCGCATACCGGCAGCCCTTCAACCGGTTCGGGCGAAAAGTCCATGAACTGGTCAACCCTTTCCATTACCCCGATGGTCTCCTGAAAGATGTTGTATGCCCCACCTATTTTTTTAAGGGGGTTCAATGCAATGGTTATGGCGGCAAGGATG